>CAYRGS010000020.1:18240-40118 GCA_964423875.1 uncultured bacterium | reverse complement strand
TATGGGTTCTACCCTCCACGAAGGGTCTCGGGTATTTCTCCTCGACTGACTTCTCCTCCGTCCAAAGACCATCCTCCAGAAACCACTCCAGACCCTTGTCCGGTCCCAACTCGTTCTTGAGCAGGCGATCCACAATCTCCGGATAGGTGTACTCCCGGTCCAGATCCAAACGGTTTTCGTCTTTGAGTCCCGCGATGGCGTTGACGACTTCGTAATAGTCGCTTAAGAATCCGACCCTCTTGGCCAGCTCCAGAAAGATCTGCATGACGTCCACATACTCCCCTTCGAAGGGGTGATCGAAGGGGGGATGGACCACGGGCTTTGCGCCGTAAGTCGTGATGCGGCCTTCGCCGGCACCGTAGCTGTTGTAGACGAACGGGACCAGACGCTCCAGATGATGAAGGTCGGGAAGAACAATATCGGCGAACTCGGCTGTCTCTTCCATCCGCCGGACGATCGAGACGATAAAGGGGATGCGCTTGAGAAACCGCTCGACTATATCGGGCGGCCCCGACGTTTTGGCCAAGTTGGAGTGATATTGGATCAAAATTTTGGGGAATGGAGGAGGTTTGTAGACGTCCTCCTTTTCAGAGGTCAGCAGGTAGAAGATGAACGCGAAGGGACCAACAGGCATCAACTCGAACATCTCCGGCGTGAGGGGCGGTTGGGTCTTCCGTGGCGGATAACAACCCCCGACACGTCCTCCGCCCATTCGGCCGGTAACTCCCGGGATGATGTGCCCATCCGGACTGGTCGAGCATCGATAATTCCGGCCGAAGGCCGCCTTGCCCCGAGTGGAATAGGGATCGCCCAAAAGACCTCCCGGGATGTCGTGGCCCCCGACCAAGGTCGGGAGAAGGTTGATGGCCAGCCCAGAAAGGAAGGAATGCTTGTGGGCCGACAACCCCCGGTACCAGGTCACAGTGGCGGGACGGAAAGGTAGCTCGACGCCGTCTATCTTAATGGTCTCACCGATCCGGGCGGCTTCCCCATACTCTCGGGCGAGACGGAGAACCGTTTCCCGGGGAACCGTCGTCACCTCCTCGACAAACTCGGGCGTATAGCGGGCCACGTGCTCTTTGAGCGCTTGAAACGCCGTCTTGGCGCGCTTCCCGTGGACTTCGTAATGCCCCTCTAGGGCGTAATCGCCCACGTCAGCGTCAAACGGCTTTACCGAATTGGACTGCGAATCCCAGACCAGGGGCTTTAGGGTTTCAGGATCGCGGACGTAGAATTCGTTCTCTCCGATCAGGTAAGGGGAGTTCGTATACTTTTTGAGAAATGGTCCATCGTAGTGCCCATTCTCGTTGACCATCTGGTTGACCATGCCGAGGATCAGGGCGGCATCGGTCCCGGGGCGGATGGGAACCCACTCCTCGGCCCTGGACGCAGCAGGACCGCACACAGGGTCCACGACCACTTGCTTCAACTTGCCGGGCCGTTTTCCCGCCAACTCCCTGGTGCTTTTCATCGTGTCGTAGTGAACGACCGACCCGAATTGAGAGCCGAAATGGATGATGTACTCGGTGTAATGAGCATCCGGATTGGCCTCAAAGGCATTCTGCGACATGGAGTGAATGCCATGGACGTTGTTGCCGCAGAAGACTTGAGCCGACGCCGCGCTGTACTGGGGCGTTCCGAAGGCAGTAACGAAAGAGCCGAGGAGGGGACCCCGCATTTGGAAGGCGTCGAACGTGCAGAACAGCATGCGAAGGGGGTCCTCCTCGCGCGTCTCCTTGAGGCGTTTGGCAATCTCGTCCAGGGCCTCATCCCATGAAATGGGTTCGAAGCCGGGGTCGACTCCAACGCCCCGATTCGGGTTGGTCCTGCGAAGAGGGGTTGTCACCCTGACCTCGGGGGCAAGCCCTTCCATCCCCGCGTTGCCCTTGGCGCAGGTTTTCCCTTCGTTGTGAGGGTTTTCCGGGTCACCAACGATTTTGTCGACGTAGCCATCCTCGGTGCGATGAGCCAGGATGCCGCACCGGTTGAGACAAATGATGCAGGTCGAACGCACCCAACTCTCTTCCATCTTTTTCGCCTCAGGCGCAACCTTGCTTTCCAGCGTGCCAACCATGAGGTTTCCCCATCATTGCAGGTCTGGTACCGGTCCCCAAAAGGATCTGGTTCCGATATCAGCAATTCGGCCCACTACTCTACCCAAGCTATCAGATTCGTAACCGTCTGCGGCTCCGCTGTGCCACGCCGAAGCGAGAGGCGATATCCCCACCTGGGTCACAAGGAATTGTGTCCCTCTCCCCTGATGGCGACCCAATCTTCGCCGTTGAAATACCGAACGGCCGTTTTGCGATTCAACGAAACAAATTGACAAAACCGGGAAACATAACACCGGCATTTCCCATTTCTACCTGCGAAAATGCCCTTTCATTTTAGATCCCCACTTGAATACATTTCAACCCCTTCCAATGGCCCTGTCAAAAGATTCCCAAAGCCCACACAAGTGCGGGTTGACCGCCATCGGCCATTGACCGAACACGGTTTTCCGTATCGGTGACCCTTTAGCACTGGGCAACCTGAGAAATAAAATTTGCCCTTTTCCTACCCTCGGACCAGGGAGGGAGCCATTAGGCGGGCACTGGGCGCAGCTGGCTTATCCGGTCCAGGATGATGGCGAACCCTTTCTTTGGATGCTGCGACCTCGGCCATCTGGAAGGTAACGTACCGGGCGTGGGTAACCACCTTGGCCCCGATCTTGATCAAATACTCCCGAAGCGTTTGTCAGCGACCAGTGCTTCACCGCCCTGAGCGACGCCAGCCGCCGTAGGAAGGCGGCCAGGTTGTAGGCCAAGGCAAACAATTGCAGGCGAACCTGGTTGTCTCCATATCCGTGGCGCGACAGCCGCGTCCAGTTCAATGCGTGCTTGCCCTTCCTGATCCACTGCTCCGGCGTGCCTCCTGTTGACCGCTGAAGTAATCCTCCAAGTCGATACGGTCTAAGACATCCTTGGGCACATCGGCCAATTCCTCAAACGGAGCTTCAACGGGTTTTGTTGCATCAATGGCCCATTTGGTGTTCATCCCGTTTCGTTGTTGTCGGCTCCACACCGAATAACCGGAAGGATCCAGGCGGGACCCGATACAATGCGGGACAAAGAAGGTGTCCTGGTCGGGCTGTGTCCGTGTGGCCACGGCCCAGAGGACCTCTTCCTCATTTCGGACGTTGACATCCTTATCCACGATAACTGCAAACTTGACAAAGACATCTGATGCCAAGGCCGCCAGCGCCGCCATTTTCGCCTCTCCATCGTATTGCTTGTCAATCTGGACGTAGGCTGCCAGCCGACACATTCCCGAAAGCGGCATCGAGACTTCCAGGACCGACGGGCAACTGGCCCGCACCTTTTGATATAAAACGGCCTCGCGCCCAAGCCGTGTTGACAGGTGATGCTCGGGACCCACGCTAAAGATGTCCTGGTAATACGGCTTTTCCCTATGGGTAATGGCTGTGACCTCGAAAACCGGACTGTTTCGTGCGTATCCGTAATACTGGGTGTACTCCCCAAAGGGCCCCTCCCACCGTCGCTCGTTCGGTCGAATGAATCCTTCTATGGCAATCTCTGCATGGGCCGGAACCATCAGGTCCACTGTTTCACAGGCGATCAGTTCAACTGGCTCTTCTATTAAACCCCCGATCACCGCCATTTCATCCTCTCCAAAGGGGACCCGGGACTGACTTCCCAGCATGTACAGCGGATGGTGACCGATGTAGGTGACCACGGGCAGTCCCTTGCCTTGACTCTCCATCTTCCGAAGGCAATTTCCGAGGTGAGCATGACCGCCGATGGCAATCCCCAGAATGTTCTTTTCATGGACCATTTGGCGGTAAGTGCCGGAGTTAAAAGCTCCAGTGTCCGGATTGCGAGCGATGGTCACACCTGCCGTTACAAATGCGCCACCATCTTTCTCACACTGGGTCAGAATGGGTAGCTGGTAGAGGTCCACCTGGTTGCCGGTGAAGACCCGCTCCTTCACAGGGCCATCTTTCACCGTCTTTGGAGAAATCCGGTTTTCCTCGCGCTGGATGAAGGTCCGGAGAGCTTCCTCCTCCGGTACCTCCAGGGCTAGGCTCACTCTCTTGTTCTCGGAGATAACATTCGTGACGACTGGGGTGTCCGACCCTTCCACTCGTTCGAAGATGACAAGGGGGTTCTCTCCTTGCCGTTGCAACTTCCGAAGAATGGCCGAGATCTCAAACTGGGGGCTGACCTTCCGTGTGACCCGACGGATGCCCTCTGGCTGCGTCTTCAGCACCTGATTGATAAACGTCCTTAAGTCCTTTGCCACATTACAAGCTCCTATTCAGTTTAGGAAGCTATCAGAAACTCCCGTTTTTGCTAAGGAGACTTTGCTTTCTTCTCACATCAAGGCCGGCTTCGTCAAACCCGTCGGACTTAAGCGAGAAGTGTGGAAGATTGTCCGGCCCTGAAGGAGAGACCCAATCGGAAATGCCGATGGGGTGGTAGCGCGGCGAATCGGTACAGGTACCGGCCGGACTACTCGTTCAACTTCGTGGGTTTTCGTTGCGCCAAGGCTCCTTAAATTACCCTTTGCCCTTTCGCCCTTTTGTTCCTCCGTTCATAGCGCCAATCCCATATATATATGAAGCGCGACGCTAGGGGGACCCGCCCACTCGCTGTGCCAAAAATAGGGGACCCAAATAGGTGTCCATATAGGTGTCCACAACCCCTCCCAAATCAGTGTGATACAATGTCACTCCATCCCAACCTCAAAATGGTTGTGAACCATTGGCGTTATTGGCTTTTAAAGGAATACCACGGGGTTTCAGAAACCCGTCAAATCGCCCTCATAACACAAAGGTCGCAGGTTCGAATCCTGCCCACACTACCATATATATCAAATGGTTACGGTGGTTGCCGTGGCCCTTTTTTTGAAATTGTCCGTGAACTGTCCGTTGGTTACGATCTCTAAGTGGCCACAGAGAGTAAAAAATGCCGAAGTTCTCGGCCGATCTAACGATGATGTTCAACGAGGTAGATTTTCTCGATCGATTTCGAGCTGCCGCCGATGCTGGGTTCAAAGGCGTGGAATTCCAATCCGCCGAGGGCCATTCAACGGAAGTTATCCGGAAACGGTTGGAGGAGGCAGATGTCAAGCTGGTCAAGCACAGCTTCTCGTCCGCGACATCGGACGCTGCAAAAGATGGTGTTGCCATCTTGCCGGGCCGGGAAACCGAGTTTCAGAAGTGCTTGCAAAGCGCAATCGAGGCGACCCTCGCCCTCGGCTGTCCGTCCATCATCAACTTGGCGGGTGTCCGCCCCCCGAGCGTGACACGTGACGCATGCCTGAAAGCCTATGTCGAAAACCTTCGGTGGGCAACGGGCGCGTTGGTGAAGCTCGGCCTTCGACTTCTAATCGAGCCCATCAACCAACACGGTGTTCCCGGATACTTTCTATCGCGCACGGACGAGGCGTTGGAGGTCATTGACCGTGTGGGAGCAGACAATCTGTTTCTCCTCTACGACATCTATCATGCCCAGATCGCAGAGGGAAACCTGGCCAAGACCCTTCGCGAACACATCGACCGGATTGGCCACATTCACATAGCGGGCGTTCCAGGCCGCCATGAGCCGGACTTCGGTGAGATCAAATACCCCTACCTGTTCGAACTACTCGATGAACTCGGCTTCGATGGATGGGTCGGAGCCGAGTATCACCCTCGGGTTGGAACGGTTGAGGGCCTTGGCTGGGCGAGGGGATACGGCATTGGCTGAGAGCGGACAGTATGTTTAGGATTTTGACGGTGTGATCGAAAAAACAAAATTCTCGCTTATTAGTCAGGTGCCCGGAGGACATGAAACTGCTCTAGTGGTCCGACTTTGGCTAATTTCTCAAGCTTCTTTCCCGGGCAGAAGGGGCTTATACTTTTTCAGTTATCCCTCCATCCAAGCGATGGGTTACCTCTGTTTGGGCAAGAGGACGAAAGGCAATTGAGAATCATGGATGCCAGGGTTCCCGGACAATCTCACAAAACGTGAAAACGGGGAATTTCCAGGGTCTGTTTGGACACATTATGGACACTTGCAAAAGAAAGGGGCTGCGGGTATCTCCGCAACCCCTTGAAATATTTGGTGGAGCTGTGGGGGGTCGAACCCCAGACCTCATGACTGCCAGTCATGCGCTCTCCCAGCTGAGCTACAGCCCCTTGAGACACCTGAATTTAGCATCCTCTCCCGGGCTTCGCAACGAAAAGGGCCGGTTCTTCCATCGCGCCGCGGGCGCTTGAGCAGGGCCGCGTTCCCTCCCGCCCCTGCCCGGCCCACCCTCGGCGATGGCCCTCCCCTCAGAACCAGACAATAATCGCAGAGCACCCTCCGCCCTCCCGTCCGTCCTTGCGCATCCCTCCGCCCAAGGTCGGATTCGACCGTCCCAATGGCGTCCTGGACTGCCTGTTGCCCGCCCAGCCCTGGGGAAGTTCGACCAAACAGGTCCGGCGTTTCAAATGCCTTGAGCCCAGACAACGCGTTGTCCGGTCAGATCCGGCCTGCTAACATGGGCGGCTCGAATCGGTCCGACACAATCGGGAGACAAGCCCCGGAGAGGGCAAGCGAACAAAAGCTCGTCTCGCATACACGCCGGTGTGTTCACCGGGGTGGAGGGGGGAATTCGGACGAGGAGAAGGATCAATGATTCCGTTGACCCACTTGAGCCATTACGCGTTGCGCGTCGCGGACGTCGAACGGTCCATCGCATTCTATCTCAACGTTGTGGGGATCGACCTGACGGAGCGCCGCCCCGACGGGACGGCCTACCTGCGCCGCGGCCCCGATCATCATTGCCTGGCGCTCTATCCGCTGGACCACGCGCAATCCCATGACCCCGAGATGGCCGGCCGTCCCGGCCTGGACCACGCGGCCTTCGCCGTCCCCGACCGCGAGGATGTGGACGGGGCCGCCCGGGCGCTGAAGGACGCCGGCGCCCGCGTGATCACCGGCCCGGCCGAGCTGGACGAGCCGGGAAGCCCGTACGCCGTCCGGCTCGCCGACCCCGATGGGAACCGGATCGAGGTCTGCACAAACATGGCCGAGTGGATCGGCCCCGAGATCCCCCACGCGGCCAAACCCGTCAAACTGGGGCACGTGAACTTTCACGTCAAAGACCCCCGGAAGACGCTGGGTTTTTACACGGACATCCTGGGGTTCCAAGTGTCGGATTGGATCGCGGACTTTTTCGTCTTCCTGCGCTGCAACCCCGACCACCACGCCACCGCCCTCGTTGAAGGTCCCGCCCCCAGCATGAACCACATGGCCTTCGAAGTGGAGGCGGTCGAGGACATGAAGAACGCGGCGGACATTTTGTGGAAGAACGGCGTCAAGACCCTCTGGGGCCTCGGGCGTCACGGCCCCGGCCACAACCTTTTCATTTACTACCCGGACCCCGATGGAAACGTGGTCGAGATCTTCGCCGAGCTCGACCGGATCTACGACGACGAGAACTACAGACCCCTGCGATGGAATCCGGGGGGGGCGTCCTGCGTGTGGACGAACCAGATCCCCGAAGCGTTCGTGGAGGCCACGCAGGCCGTCGGAAAATCCGCGAACGGAATGGCGTGAAGGCCGCCCGACTGATGCGGAGAAGAAGATCGGCCGGTCCACGGGCAAAGAAAAAGTGGGACGCGAAGACCCGACGCCGTTGGGCGCGGGGAAACCGGATGTTCTTCTCTACGTTGGACGCGCGCGGGAGAATTGCCGCAAGCTGATGGCCGACCGGATACTCATCGCCGTCCGGCCGGTTGCAAAGGGTTCATGAGCGGGGAGAATATACGCATTTGAGAATTGGGAAAACGGCCTCAAAGGGCCGGCCAAGCGGTTAGACGCTACTCCTCTTCATCGTCCTCATCGTCCTCATCCTCGTCTTCGCTTTCCTCTTCATCTTCGTCCTCATCTTCCTCCGAAGCCGTGATGACGCCTTCGGGAATCCCCTTCACTTCGCCCTTACCCCCGTCAAAATTGAGCAGGTAGTCCCTCAGGGCGACAATTTGTTTCTGGGCGTTCCCCTTCCAGACGTTCTCGAGCGGGCTCTGACCGTCGCTGAAAAAGGTCGGCATGCGCGTCCCTGCCTGGACCTTCTGGGGATCCTTCAGCCATTCAAGAATCCAGTCCGGCCGCAAACGGTCTTGAGCCATCGAGAGGTCCGGCGCCAAGTCGGCGAGACTCTGTCCTTCCTTCACCACTTGCTGGTGACATTCCAGACACTGGAATTTCTGGAAGATGAATTTCCCGACCGCGGCTTTTCCTTCGGGACCGCCCCGTCGCTCGGCGGAGACGAACTGGTAGGGGTCGGTGAATTGGTAAGGGGTCTTCAGGTCCAGTTTTTTCTCCTGGGCCATAAAGTACCGGACCAAGTCGGCGGCCTCCTCGTCCGTTAACCCGAACTTGGGCATCCAGATCCCGTCGTTCAGCGAGGGACGCAACGGAATGGGTTTCTTCAGGAAGCTGAAAAGCCACTTGGGTTGAACCTTGGCACCCTCTCCGGTGAGGATCGGGGGCGCGAGGGCCTTGTCCTTGTAATAACGCAGGATGAAGCCGCCTTTTCCTTCGATGACATGGCAGCCCACGCAGTTGTACTTCTCGACGAGCCTTCGTCCGCGCTCCAGAACCGCCTTGCGTGGAGAGAGTTTGCGGACGTACTTTTCAGCCATTTTGTGCCCGTTCCACCGCCGCAGAAATGTCCGCAGGGCCATGGCGTCTTCGTCGGTCAGGTAGAAATTGGGCATCCGGAGGTCAATCCGGTCGGTGCTGAAGATCCTGGGGTTTTTCAGCTTGGCGAAGACCCAAGCCTCCCACTCTTCGTGAATCTCCGTCACGTCGCCGAAATCCAGCTCGCCGGGCGACTTGTTGGCAAACGTTGTAAGCTCGACGCTCAGTCGGCCGAGCTTGGCCGTCTTCTCGATGTCGTGACACCCGTAGCACCCGTAGCTCTCCACCAAGCGGCGGCCTTCTTTGATGACGGACGGGTCCTTCATCCGGGCGACCAGCCGGACGTCGGGTCGCGCGGGTTTGCCCCGGGTGAGGAGGTAGGCGGCGATGGCCTGCGCCTCGCCATCGGGCAGCTTCAAGCTGGGCATGACCGTCCCGGGGTCGTAGTGCCTGGGGTTTTTCAACCAGTTGACCACCCAGTCGGGTTTGACCTTCATGGCCACGCGGCTCAGGTCGGGCCCGTGCGTCCCTCCTTTGCCGTCGATGTTGTGACACGCGAGACAGCCCCGGGTCTCGAAAAGTCTTTTTCCGAGCTTGACCGATTCCCGCCGGTTGGGCCCGGGATTGAACTTGTAAGGTCCGGAAGGCGGCAATTTTTTCGATGCATCGACCAAGTACGCGGAGATCGCCGTGGCTTGCGCGCGCGTCAAGGCGAAGTACGGCATCCGCGTCTTGGGCAGGTACTTTCGGGGTTCGAGAATCCAGGGGACCATCCACTCGGGGCGGAACTTTTCCGACGCCTTGAGGAGGGTCGGACCGACTTGGGGGATGTTCTCGTAACCCTCGAGCAGGTGGCAGCCGTGGCAGCCGAGCTTGATGAACAGACGCTTGCCCTTGGAAACGACTGGCGCCTCGGGAATATCGAGCGTCCGGCCGTGGCATTTCAGGCAGTTCGTCTGGATATCATCGCCTCGCAGGAGCGGGGCCTCCCAAAACTTCAGGTGCTTGCCCGTCTCCAGGTCGATGCCGTGGGCCGTCGTCAGGCTGTTCAGCGCCGGCCCCTGTCCGCCGTGACACAGGGTGCAACCGAATTTCCCGACCGGATGTTTGCCCAAGAGGACGGATCGGTTCGGGTGGGTCTTGAAAGGCGCCGGGAATTTGTCGAATCCACGACGATCCACCCCCAAATGGCAAGTCTGGCAGCGATCAACGGTCAAAAGCGGCTGTTCGAAGTTGTTGATCTCGATACCTTCAAGGACGACTTGTTGGATGGCGGACACCCGGCCTCGAATCGTGGCCAGACGCCTCTTCGAGGCGTCCTCCCGCTTTCCCAGCTTCGATTTTTCATCTTTCAGGTCGCTGAGGGACTTCTCAATCCCCGCGGTCTCCTCGAGGATTTTCTCATATTGTCCCATGAGCCTGGATTCCCGCTTGCCGAGGATGTCGGCGCGGGCGTTTAGGGAGTTGAAATGGGCTTTTTCGGCGGTCGCCGCCCCCCCCTCGTGGATGGCATGCTTGTATTCGTAGTAGGCCTCGTCCCGCTCGCTCCGGATGAACTTGTTCTCCAGAGTGACTTTCTCAAGCTTTTCCCGGGTGGCGACCAGCTGGTTCTTGGCGGCCACGTACACGTCATTGGAGGCCAAGTCTTCCTCGGCCTTCTGAATGGCGGTGGTCAGCTTCGCCAAGCCCCCCGAAACCTTCGCGGTCTCAGCCTTGAGCTCGTCCCGCACCCTCTCGCCTTCCAGCCGGTTGAACTCCGCTTGGTAGCCCTTCCAGGGACGGCGGCCCTTGATCTCATCCCAGAGGGACCAGCCGATGCTCAAGACGAGCAGCATACTGGTGACGAAGAAAAAAAGCGATTTCGAGGTTCGCTCTACGGGGGGCATCGATTCACCGGATAGTCAGCAGGGGGACACTCAGATATTGAACCAGGGCGTGACCCAGATGTATTTGATGTTGAAGGCGATTCGAAGGAACGCCTTGATGGGGACAGCCATCATGGTCAGGAACAGGACCGCCTTTAGGGCGTATCGGGTGATCCCCACGTTCTCGTATCCGCCCGTTTTCATCCGGAATAGGTACCAGAGGACCCCCAGAAAATAGTAACCCGATACGAATAAGGCCCCGATGTGGAAAGCCGGGGAGGTCAGAAACGTCTCGATCTTCCCGGACGACTCCATCTTGAATCCGAAGACCGAAGGCAAATCGACGTTCGTCAGGGCGACAATCTTGTGCGGGTCCCACTTCTGACCCGGCAGGAAGAAGTTCCACCCCGGACCCCGGAGAAAAACGCCGTTGATGATGAGAGTTATCCAAAGAATGCTGAATCCGAACAGGAAGATCAAGATCGCCACCTTGCGCTCAGCGAAGGTGTAATACCCGTTGCCGTTCGGGTTGATGTCTACGAAGGGGATCACCATCAGTCCGACGATGATCAAGGTCGGCAGGACCACCCCGGCCATCCAGGGGTCGAAATAGACCAGCATCTCTTGGAGCCCCAGGAAGTACCAGGGGGCCTTGGAGGGATTCGGGGTCAAGGCGGGGTTGGCCGGCTCCTCGAGCGGCGCGTCGAGCCCGACGGACCAGACCGTGAGCAGAATCATGATCACCAAGCAGCAGAGAAACTCTGCCCGCACCAGATAGGGCCAGACGTGGACCTTGTCGGCCTCCCGCGTCCGCGTCCGCTTAGCGACCCGGAACTGGCCCACCGTCTGCGCAGCCGGTGACCCTACGGCATCGGGATTCTGGGGTGGAGGGGCCTGATCCGCCTGCTCCTCAGGATTAACGGACCCCTTCTTGCCTTTCGCCATTCCGCCTCACAGAGCGGGGGATTTCCGTGCAAGGCTCCCCCGACAGAGTGGATGCTGAAACAGAGAGGGTTGGGCCGATCTCAAAGTGGCCCGGAGATCCCCCCGTCCTTTCGAATGCGCCAAAAATGGACCATCATCAACAACCCGGCCACAATGGGCAGGACGATGCAGTGCAAAACGTAAAACCGCAACAGCGCGGGAGGACCGACAAGCGAGCCGCCGATCAGGGCCGATCGGGCGTCGAAACGGGGCGTCACCCCGACCAGGTCGCCCAAGGGTCCTTCGTGTCCGAGAAGCGGCGTCGCCCGCGCCATGTTGGTCCCGACGGTCACGGCCCAGATGGAAAGCTGGTCCCACGGAAGCAGGTAGCCGGTGAAGCTCAAGAGCAACGTGAACACCAGCAAAAGCACCCCAATCACCCAGTTGAATTCACGGGGGGGCTTATAGGAGCCCGTCATGAAGACCCGGAACATGTGAAGCCAGACCGTGATGACCATCGCGTGGGCCGCCCAGCGGTGCATGTTCCGCATGAGCATCCCGAAAGGCGCGTCGAACTCGAGATACTTGATGTCGGCATAGGCGTACTCGCCCACCGGCCGGTAGTAGAACATCAAGACCACGCCGGTCACCGTCAGCACCAGAAACATGAGGAACGTGATCCCGCCCATGCACCAGGTAAAACGCACCCGCAGGGCGTGCCGCCGGATCTTCGCGGGATGCAGGTGAAGCCAGACGTTGTTGGCCACCTGGAGAACGCGATTCCTCGGCGTGTCGGCGTATCCATGCCGGAACATGGATTTCCACACGTAGGACTCGAACATCATCCGCTTCATTTCGGCCAGGCTAGGTACGTTCAATTTCGGCACGGCTCTTTCCTCAGACCTTCAGGCCGGCGTCCGGATGGCGCCACTGCCCTTTTTCCTGCCGAAAGGTCTTTCCCTTGTCGATGACGATCTCCCCCTCCTCATCCAGGGCGATCTTGACCCGCTCGAGGGGCCGGGGCGCCGGGCCTTCGAAGTTCACCCCGGTCCTGCGGAAACCGCTTCCGTGGCAGGGGCACTTGAACTTGTTCTCGGAGGCCAGCCAACGGGGCGTGCACCCCAGGTGCGTACAGATGGCCAGCAGGGCATAGAAGCCCTCTTTCTCCCGGACAATCCACACCCGCTTGGAGAGTTTGAACTTCTCGCTGACGACCCCGACGACGTAATCGTCCGGTTTCCCGGCGTTGAAAACCTTTGAGGGCTCGAACAAAACCCGCGGGAACATGAAGCGCAGGAACCCCAGACCGCCGATGGCTAGGGAGAGGAAGAACCCTCCCCAAGCCGCCACGGACAGAAAGTGCCTCCGGGCGAAGGTGTCGCGTTCGGTTCTGAGCCGCGGGACGCGGGCGTCTTGAATATGTTCTGTCATGCTTTCAACGAGCAAATCAGCGGGGCAACGCGCTCATGCCGTTCACGTGATGATTTTCACGAAACCTGTAGGGCGAGTCTCCCCGCTTGCGTCAATTGGCTTCCCTGCCGGAGTGCGCGATGGACTGATTCGCCTGTCCGTCAGATTACGGGATTCCGGGAACTCCCACTTTGGAAAGGGGGTGGCGTATTCCGCCCCCTGATTCCATATTTCCGTTGCCAAAATATATCGACTGGCGGATCGACTTGTCAACTCGAATTTCGCCTCTCCCGCGGGGCCCTGTCGCGGAAGGACGCCCATTTTGACTCGGCGTCCCGCGGTCACGTAAGATTCAGTCCGTCAATGGGTTTTATCAAAGCGGAGCCGCGGACTCCACGGGGTCGAATTCTTCGGGACCGAAGAGGGACAGGGCGATGAAGACGATTTTTCCCCTCGCGGCCGCGCTGATCTTCCTGGTCGGCTGCGGCCCGGCGGTGAAAGAAAGAACTTCGCCCGCTCGAACCAGCGCCCGGCGGCCGCCGGCCGATGCGGCTCGGGGCGGCGATTCGGCCGCCCGAAAGCCCGATCCCCGGAGCGTCGGCGGGGCGGAAAAACCGAAACGAAATTCCCCGGATTCTCCGGACGCCCTGCGCCGGGACCGGGACCGCCTGAGACGGGAACTGAGCCGGCTTTACGGCGAGCGGCACCGCCGCGACGCGGAGCTGGGGGTGACGAAGGATTTTCTGGCCGACCTGTTCGGCGCTCTTCAGTCGGAGGATTACCCACGGGCCATGGCCTCCATCGACCGCTTTCTTCGCGCCCATCCGGGCCATTCCCTGGGTCCTCCGATCTCGGCCCTTCGCCCGACGGTGGAAAAGCTCCAAGCCAGCGCCGCCGAGCGGGAGGCCTTGCGGGAAGAGATCCGCAGCCTCAAAGACATTCAGCTCCGCTTCGACAATCTCAGCAAAGAGGGCTCCTGAGCGCCCTCCCCCCTCACCCTTCCCCCGTTCGCGAGGAATCCGTCATCCAGACCCGACCGCCGATGCCCTCTCCTTTGAAATCCCTGAAGGCCCTTCTGGTCGATGACGACGAGAACATCCTCCACACCCTCGGCATGCGTCTGGAGGCCCAGGGCGCGGAGGTGAGGATGGCTGGAGACGGGGTCGAGGCCGTGGAGACGGCGGCCGAGTTCCGGCCTGACGTGATCCTGCTGGACCTCAAGATGCCCCGGATGGGGGGGCTGGCGGCCCTTCGCGAGATCCGGAAACTCGACTTCTCCTGTCAGGTCGTGGTCCTGACGGCGCACGGAACCACCGCCAACGCCGTGGAGGCCATGCGGGAGGGGGCCGTCGATTTCCTCGAAAAACCCTTGGACCCGGATCAGCTCTCCGTCCTGTTTCAGAAAGTGGCCGCGCGAAGCGCCCCCAAGGCCCCCGCGTCCGTCGGCCCCGGCCCGGCCGAAGGCGGTCCGGGGCCGACCTCTTTGTCCCCCGAGGAATTGCGTCACGAGGCCGAGCGCCAGTTCATCGGTGAGGCCCCCGGCGTCCGCCGCGTCCGGGCGCTGCTCCTTCAGGCCGCGCCCACCGAAGCGCCCATCCTCCTTGCCGGCGAGAGCGGCGTGGGCAAAGAAGTGGTGGCCCGGACGATCCACGTGCTGAGCACCCGGCGGAACGCCCCCTTTGTCGCCCTCAACTGCGCGGCCATTCCGGAAACCCTGCTCGAGAGCGAGGTCTTCGGTCACGAGCGCGGCGCCTTCACGGGAGCGACGGCCAAACGAGCGGGGGCATTCGAGGTGGCCCATGGGGGAACGCTCTTTCTCGACGAGGTGGCCGAAATGCCGCCCGACTTGCAAGTCAAGTTTCTCCGCGTCCTCGAAACCGGCCGGTTCCGCCTCCTGGGCGGGCGGGAGGAGATGGAGGTGGACGTTCGCATCGTGGCGGCGACCAACCGAAATCTGCACGAGGCCATCGAGGAAGGAAGACTGCGCAAGGACCTCTTTTACCGGCTGAACGTCTTCACGATCTTTCTGCCTCCCCTGCGGGAGCGCCTGGAAGACCTCCAGAACCTTACGGACCATTTCATTAAGATGTTCAATGCACGATATAAGAAATCGGTCAGCGGTTTTTCCGCGGAAAGCTGGGGGCTGATGCGGAGGTATGCCTGGCCGGGAAACGTTCGGGAGCTTCGAAACGTCATCGAGCGGGCGGTGATTTTGTGTTCGGGGACTGAAGTGAGGCCGGAGCATCTGCCCGAAGAGCTGACCCGGCCGCCGGGGGACACCGGAAACGGTGAGTCCTCCGCCAGGATGGTCTCCGTCCCGCTGGGGCCTCTGGCGCGGGTGGAGGAACGGCTCATCGCCCGGGCCCTCGACGAAACCAAAGGCAAAAAGCCCGAGGCGGCGCAGCTTCTCGGGATCAGCCTGAAGACGTTTTATAATAAGCTCAAGAAGATGGAAGAGAAGCCGGAGAGGGACGCGTAGGCAATGGGCGGTCCGCGCCCGTCCAGGCGCCCCTCCGACCCGAGCCGCTGAAGGTTCGCGGCCGGGCGCTTTTCGAAGCCGAATCTCCCGAGGGGGGAGGAAGAAACCGAGGAGAATTGAATGCCGTTGACCGAAACGGAGCGAAGTTGGGTCCTGGAATTTCTCGAAAAGGTGAAAACCTCCTTTTCCGACGCTGACCGATTCTCGGCAGTCTATGACCGGGACCCGGGCCTGCCCGACCATGAGCCCCCCGAACCGGAGGTCTGGCTGACCTTCTGGGAAAATACCTGGATTCGCGTGAATCCTCATCCCGAACAGGCGGGCGTCCAGGTGTCTCTCGCCACGCGCGACCGCAACGTGAGCGAGGCCATCGAGGGCAACGCCCTCCAACTGGGGGATTCCTTCGAGGAGCTGCTGGAAGACGGCCTGGAGGACGCGGGTGAGGAGAACGTCTACGGCGTCTATCATTATCACGACAGCGGCGTCTTCTACTTCCAGTCCGAGGTGCCGCTTCAGGGCGGTTGGGCGGACCTGAAAGCCGATGCGGTCAGAGAGAAGGTGTGCAAGCTGGCCCTGGGTTACCCCCTCGGGTTTGGCCGGTTCTTCATGGAGGAAGATTAGGGGGAGAGGCCACGGGCGTCGGAAATGAAGCACGCCGAATACCGGGAAAAGGTCATCCAGCGGCAGATCGACCTGATGCACGAGCGGGACATCTGGGTGAAGCCCGGGCGGTGAGCGGCCATCCTCTATCCATCAACCCAACCGGCGGCCGGCAGCCTGGGGCCGAGAAACAAAGGAGACATTCGAATGACCATGCGGGCCATGATTATCGAGGAGTTGGGCGGAGCGGAGGTCTTCAAGTCGGCTACGATCCCCCGGCCCGAAACGAAGCCGGGACACCTGCTCATCCGGGTGGAGGCGACGAGCGTCAACCCGCTGGACTGTAAGCTCAGAAGCATTCAATTGCCGTTCTCTCCGCCGTTGCCCGCGGTTCTGCATGGCGACGTAGCCGGCGTTGTAGAGGCCGTGGGCGAGGGGGTTTCGGATTTTCAGGCGGGGGACGAGGTCTATGCATGCGCCGGAGGGGTCGGCCCGTACAGCGGTGCGCTGGCGGAGTACATGGCGGTCGATGCGGATCTGGCTGCGCACAAGCCTCGCTCCCTGTCCATGGCCGAGGCGGCGGCGCTTCCGCTGGTGACCCTGACGGCCTGGGAATCGCTCATCGACCGGGCCGGGGTCGAGGCGGGCGACAAGGTTCTTGTCCACGCGGCGGCCGGGGGCGTGGGTCATGTGGCAATCCAGTTGGCGAAATGGCGAGGCGCGGAAGTGTTCGCGACGGCAAGCTCGGAAGAAAAGATGAAGATCGCCCGGGATCTCGGCGCGGACGCCGCGATCAACTATCAGCAGGACTCCGTTGCCGATTACGTGGGGGCCCACACCGGAGGCCGGGGGTTCGACGTGGTCTTCGACACCGTGGGGGGGGACAACCTAGAGCGCAGCTTCGAAGCCGCGAGGATCATGGGCTCCGTGTTGACGATTGCCGGCGGCGGAGAGCACAACCTGATGTTGATGCAGGGAAAGGGCCTGACGTTGCACGTCGAGTCCATGCTCTTCCCATTGCTTGGAGGCTCCGGCCGGGCTGAGCAGGGAAAGATCTTGCGGGAGACGGCGAAGCTCGTGGACGAGGGCAAGCTGAAACCGCTCATCGACCCCAATGCCTTCACCATCGATCGGGTCGCCGAGGCGCACCGCCATCTGGAATCGGGGAAAGCGGTGGGGAAGGTCGTCCTGACCTGGTGACAGGCCCAGGCTAAGAAGTCAGACGGAAAATCCAGTTCGAGAAATCGGGATTTTTTTCTATCAGGGCCACCCGGGTTCCCCCCCGACCTGGATTTCTCACCAACTTAAACACCCGATCAGGGTAGGTCGATTGAACCGGTTAGCTTTCAATCATTGACCCAACGGACGGGTGCTGACCAAGTCCCAACGCTGTGTTCCCCATGGGCGTGTCACGGGCCGATACGGGAAGCCAACCGGCTCAAGGCCAGCCCCTACGACGAAAAAACCCTGTTTGCTTGTAGGGGTTTCCTCCCGTCCCCGCCCGAAAAACCAACCGTTCCGTGTATTCGCCACCTTCAACGCGACAAAGCCACCGATGACCAGCTCCTCGCTAAGCGAAACACGAAACCATCAGTTTTGTGAGAAATGCAGGCTAATCATCGGCGAATTCAAACCCCTGCGATACCGTCGCTCCCATCAATGCGAACTACCCCCTCCTTACCGGAAGTGGGGCATGACTTCTTTGGCGAAGATCTCCAGGTTCTTCAGCGTGAGGTCTTGAGGAAGGCTGCCGAAGTGGAGCAGCGCCACCAGGAGGCCGAGCCCCGTCTCTCTCTCGAACTCCTTCAGACGCTCGCGCACCGTCGCACCGCTCCCGACGATCACAGTCCCGTTCTCATGAAGGGCGCGCACATCGAAAAGGTCCTTGTTCATGAACTCCCGCAGGGCGATCACCTTCGGCATGGATTGCTCCGTCAGGTAACCGGGCGGGAAGAACTGTTGGAAGGGCCGCTTGAGAAGCCGGTTGAAGAGAAACTCCATGTGGGGACCAGCCTCCTCCCAGGCCGCCTCGTCGGTCTCGGCCGCGTAGATCGGCAGGGCGACGCCCATCTGGTCCGGCGGGGCCTCGTAGCCGAACTTCCGGGCCTGAACCTTGTACTCGCCCAGGACCCGCTTCACCGTCGAAAGGGGGCTGAACACCTGCATGTAGGGGTATCGCCGCTCCGCGGAGAAGGCAACCGTTTCCGGACTGCCGGAGGACGGCATCCAGACGGGGGGGTGGGGCTTCTGATAGGGCCGGGGCCACGGGTTGACGTAGCGGAATTGATAGTGCCGGCCCTCAAAATCGAAAGGCCCCGGCTCCGTCCACGCCCGCAGGATGAGATCGTGGGCTTCCAAGAACCGGTCCCGGGAGGTGGTCGGATCCATGCTGAAGGAGGTGTACTCGTCTCCGACGCCGCGGACGAAGCCGGAAATGACCCGGCCCTTGGTGATCACGTCGAGCATCGCCACCTCCTCCGCCACCCGAAGGGGATGGTTCCGCAGACAGATGGCGTTGCCCAGGATCGCGATCTTGGCCCGTGACGTGCGCCGCGCCAAGGCCGCCGCCATGATGTTGGGCGAAGGCATCGTGCCGTAACAGGTCTGGTGATGCTCGTTGACGCAGACGCCGTCGTAGCCCAGCGCATCGGCCCGCTCGAACGTGTCCAGGTATTCGTGGTAAAGCCGGTGGCCCACTTCCGGGTCATACAGGGCGTTGGGGATGGTGGCCCATGAAGTTCCATGGGTCTCCAGGTAATCCTGTGGCAGGTCGGGATAGGGCATGAGGTGGAAAAAGTAGAACTGCATTGCAGGTCCCTCGGACTCGGGAGCGGCGGGGATCCATGATGATCGCTCAGAACGCGCAATGTGTCCCGTGCGTTGAAGTATACGCCTGAAAGGACATGTCCGGAAAGGCGTTGAAGACTGATCGCGGACCGGGGGGGGGGGGGGGAAAAAAAACAAGGGGCCGATCGAAAGGCGACAGATTTCCGCACCGGCCCGCCCTTCCTGGGAGGATCCTTTCAAAAAGGGGCGCGCCTTGCGACCTTCCCGGTCATCGCCGGGATTCAGTTGGCCGAGGCCGCCGCTGGATTCACGTCCTCCCCATCCCCCTCGACGATCCACCGGACCGACTTGGAGCACGGACAGGCCCCGCCCACGTGTTTCAGGACAGGCGACTTCTTGATGGCCTCCTCCGCCGCGAGCTCCTCGGCCTCGACCTGACGCACAAGGTCGAAATAGAACTTGAACTCAAAGCCCGCCAGGTAGGCCTCGGGAAGGGTCCGGGCCAAGTGCCGGCCGTATTCGGCCGCGTCGGTGAATTCCTCGCCGTCCACGCCGAACATCCGGAAGGCGAAGCCCCCCCGGCGGCGATTGAACCGCTTCTCCGGCAGGTGGATCAGATCCTCCCAGTGGACACCCTGAACGGTCTCCCGAAACTTCACGACCTTGTCCACCAGGCTCTCCGCCCTGTCCGCCGACAGGTCGGGCCGTTTCGCCCGAAAGTAGCGCACGTTGAGGTCCGACACCAGTTTTTCGATCTCTTCGATATACCGGGCCTGGGCTTCAGCGTTGTTCATGTCTTTGAAGCCCATCCGGATGTTGCGGCCACCGCCCTTTTCGTGACCGAACATGTCGAGGCCGAGGGGATACCACTTGTAGACCACCTTTTGGAGGGCGGGCATGGTGGTGTAAATCGCTCCCTGCGCGGCCTGCGTCACCCAGCGGCGCAGGGGGACGACGCCCGCGGCCAGGTGGAACGCCTCTTCCTGGAGCATCGGCGGCATGCTCGCGGCGAACGGCTTGTACGCGCAGACCTTCTGCATCGTGAGCTGGTACTTGCCGACCCGGTCGATGAGCGCGGCGAAGACGACGTTGTCCACGAAGGAATCGTACCGGACGTTGAAGGCTCCGAGGACGTGGGTCCCCGTCTCCATCGAGAGGATCTCTTCGATGTACTCGTCGGCCTTTTTCTTCGAGACGCCGCTCCAGTCGTCGTCCACAAGGAGGGAGAACATCTGGTAGCCGTGGCGCAGCTCTTCGGCCATGACGCGCAGGACCCAGAACCGGTCCTCGTCGCTCTGGGCACGGGCCAGGGTCTCTTGGTGCTGCTGGATGGAGCCGAACTCCGTGCTGGCCTGTGCCCGGAGGATTTGCAGCAGGGCGCCGGCCAACGGCTCGTCCATCTCGGCGGCTTTTTGGAATTTCAGCTTTCCCTTGTGGTCGCCCACGGTGATGGTGTCGGGCACGCCGGCGTCGCGGTAGGCGCAGAGCTCGAACTTGGGGTCCCGGGGAAAGTGCTTCTCCCAGTTGTTCAGGAGCAGGTCGTAATCCGGCAGGAACTTTTCTTTCCACCGAATGACCGCGTCATGATATTTTTTCGGCAGGGTTTGCTTCGGGAAATTCATATCCCAAGTCCTCGGCTCTTTGGGCCGTTCGGGCTCCTCGGGCCGATCGGGCCCCTCGGGCCGCCCGCGGCCCTCCCCATCCCGCCTCCTCTTTCATGACGGCGGGTGGTTTGCGCCAACCTACGCGATAGATTTCTCCAGCGCCTGGATGGGTGAAGAAGCGAATCCCAGCGCCTGAAAGTACTTGATGATGTCCTCGCTCTGGGTGCTTACCAGCGTCCGGACGGTCTTGGCGCCGGCGGCCTTGAAGTGCTCGAACATCGCCTCGGCCAGCCCGCGGCCGATGGACTGTCCCTGGCGGTCCGGGTCGATGCCCATGATCTCAATCCAGCCGGTCGGCTCTTCCAGCCCAAACTCTCCCGACCGGATCTCACCCAGCATGAAGCCCACGACGACGCCATCGATCTCGGCCACCTGGGAGGTCTCCGGATTCCGGCGGATATAGTAAATGGCCCTGCGCTCCCATTCCTCGGGTTTGTAGGTCCCCGTGATTTTTTCGTCGATCTTGGCCAGGCTGCCGATGTCCAGCTCATCCAGGGGGCGGATCTTCACGGTCACATTCGCTCCAGCCAATTCAGGCCGGCCCCTCCGCCCGGTCTTACGTCCCTTGACGGATTCCCCAACCCATGAGCTAGTCTCTCTCACCTTGAGCATGAATCATATTACAGTATTATCATATGACTAGATTTACTTATTGACAAGCGGGAATATAATTTTCAGTCCATCTGGAATTCTGGAGGTTTTTCCCTCTGCTTAATCTTCGCGACCTTGCGGTGGGGCTATTCCCGAACCCCCTTCGTCGTAGAGAGTCTCGCGAGGATGGCCTCTAAACGCGGCTGGGGAACAATCTCTCCTCACTTCGCCTCATCCGAGGCTGAAAAGACGTTCGCACGCAAGAGAATCCGACGTTTGGACTCCTCCGCCTCCCGGATGGGTTGCGTGTAAAAAAGAAGGGGAAGGTTCACACCCCCCCCTTCAGTCAAGGCGTCAATGGCCTCCAGCCTGAACCAGCCGTGGTCCTACCGTTGCTGGAGAATCTTTGCCTACAAAAGAACGGAATTGCTTTACGACCGCATTACCGCTCCTGGCTGATGCCGTGCCAACTCGTAAGTACCTTCAGACCCTTGAAAGCGAATACGTAGCCGGATTTCGGATCCTTTCCCGGCTTCTCGCCCGGTGCGCCAACGACCAGGTCGGCGCGGCCGTCACCGTTGAAATCGCCTGCGGCCAGGGAACGGCCGAACTGATCACCCTTCTCGTTTTTGCCGAGGCCCTTTTGTCCGAAGGCATTCCAGGGCTTGGGTCCCTGAGACCCACCTTTGAAGACGTAGACCCACCCGGACCGCTTTCCCTTCTTGCCCGGTTTCTCAAACGGCGCGCCAACGGCCAGGTCGTCCTTTCCGTCGCCGTTGAAATCGCCTGCGGCCAGGGAACGGCCGAACTGGTCACCCTTCTCGTCGCTGCCGAGGCCCTTTTGTCCGAAGGCATTCCAGGGCTTGGGTCCCTGAGACCCACC
>CAYRGS010000020.1:9803-18140 GCA_964423875.1 uncultured bacterium | reverse complement strand
GCCAACGGCCAGGTCGTCCTTTCCGTCGCCGTTGAAATCGCCTGCGGCCAGGGAAAAGCCGAACCGGTCGTCCTTCTCGTCGCTTCCGATGCCCTTCTGTCCGAAGGCCTTCCAGGGCTTGGGTCCCTGCGTCGTTCCTTTGAAAACGAAGACCCAGCCGGACTTGGGCTTCGTCCCCGGTTTCTCATAGGGCGCGCCAACGGCCAGGTCGTCCTTTCCGTCGCCGTTGAAGTCGCCCGCGGCCAGGGAAAAGCCAAACTGGTCACCAATCTCGTTGCTACCGAGGTCTTTCTGCGTGAGTACTTTCCAAGGCGCGAGACCGAATTCCGTCCCTCTGTAGATGAAGACGGCACCGGAATTGGCAATAATTCCTACATCCTCTTTTGGTGCGCCAACGGCCAGGTCAGTTAGACCGTCGCCGTTGAAGTCGCCGGAGGCAACGACTCGGCCGAAGAGGTCCCCCTTTTCGTTTTTGCCCAGCGTCCTGAACCTAGCAACGGTCTCTGAGGTCTCGTTCAGTCTTCTGGCATTGTCGGCCGAATTCTTCGATGGCGCGGCAATCCCCAACTTGTCACCCTTATAGGTCTTTTTCGGAGTCGAAAAAAATTGTATTCGCCCGCAGGTCTTGCCTTGAGCAGCACACTTAGTGGAATAAGCCAGGATGGTCCGCCACTGCTTGTCTACGTTGACGTAACCGTAATAGTACTTGTTCGCTTTGCCGCGATTAGAAATATCTGATGCATCTCGATCGTGATGACCACCCATGTTGTGCCCGATCTCGTGTATGAAGGTGAATCCTGGTATAGCGCTGCGAGCCACCAAATTAAAGGCATCTTTCTTGAAGTTTGTGCTTACAGTAACCATACGATAGCCAATTCCGCCACCGCCTTTATACAAAAGAGTTACAATATCTGCGTAGACCTGATTGCGAATGGTGTGAACCCCGTCCATCTTTTTATCGGACTTGCTTCTCAGCCGCTTGAGGTCCTTCTCTGTGTCCCCGGATTCGGTATAGTCGACCTTACCAGTGTAAGCTAGTATAAGTCTCTGGCTGATACCGCTATTTATATACGCTTGGTTTGCATCCTCAATGGCGAGCTCGATCTCTGCCTCGATATCACTTCCGGCGTTTTGCGCCTGAGCCTTGGCCGCTGGAGTATAAACGACCATTATGTTGATCAACTCGTTCACGTGGGACCCATGATGAAGTCCCACATCCGAGTCAGAACCGGCGTCTTGGCTTGGTTCCGCGTTAACGTCCAAATGGTCTGAGGCCTCATCGGGGAGTTTACCCGTGTCGATCTCGCTGATGAATTGCTTGCCCGCGCCAGCCGGTCTGATCTGGTACAGCTTGGTGCCAATACGCACGTTGGCGTAAAGCTTGTTCTTTCTGACGATCAGAATAGCCCGGCCCGGTTGCTTGCCTTCGATGCGTCCAGCCCAATTGAAGTCGGTCCCTTTAGTCTTTTTGACACGGTCGGCTATGGCCGTCACGGAGAGATTATCGAAAAGGTTGAGGACGAGCCGTCGTTCCTGGGACGTAGCGATGGCCAGCGGCTTCGCCTTCACCCTTAACGTGTTCAATCGAATTTTCAGCGCGCGGGACCGCAGAAGCGCCTTGCTTGGTATCCTCAGCTTCTCCGCAATCTTGGGAATAACAACCCCCGACGCTCCCTTGAGCAAGGGTTCAGCGCCAACTGTTGTTACTGACAACAGAATTAAAACGGTAGGGATGAAATACATCATCAGTTTTAAGTGTTTGCGAAACATGGAGTCCCCTCCCTTATTTCCCGCGATTAAATGCCTGATGAGCACTCTCTGTCCGAAAATGTGCCCTATATGGTCTGTGCTTCCTGATAGACCGTCTGCGTTGACTTCCCACCCTGTTTACGCAAAACCAAACGACTTCGTGAAACCCCTTGATTTCCCATCGGCCATCGGCCGGCAGGTGGTCGATCCCTTTCCTGTGGCGACTCCGGCTTCTACCCGATTCTGTACTTGATCTTGGCACCAACACCGCCTTGCTCCTTACCGGGGTGACTTATGGTCAGATCCAATATCTGAATCAGACCCGCTGTCATCAACATGACCCGAATCTCCTTTAATTTCAACTACATCTTTCCCTTCGTCGGGCAACTCGGCCATGTCGATCTCGGTGATGAGATGCCTGCCAGCGCTTGTCGGTCTAATCTGGTATAGTTTGGTGCCTATCCGGATATTGCCGTAGACCTTTCCCTTTCGGATGACCAAGACGGCGCGGCCCGGCCGCGGACCTTCAATGCGCCCGATCCAGGTAAAGTCGGGTGTCGTTTTTATTTTCACACGCTCGGATGTGGCAATCACCGAGAGACCATCGAAGAGATTGAGGATAAGTCGGCGCTGTTGGGGCGTAGCGGTGGCCGGCGGCTTTGCTTTTTCTCGCAATGTATCCATTCGAATTTTCACCACACGGGATCGCACAAGGGCCCGACGCGGAATCTGAAGCTTCTCCGCAATCTTGCGACCAACCGTCCCGGGCACCCGCTTGAACAAGGGCTCGGCACCAAGCCCTGTCGCGAATACCGGAAACGTAACGGTGACGGCGGCGACAACAACCATCACCCGGCTGAATAATCCGCGAAACATGAATCTTCCTCCGGCCCGCCTAGCGGCGGTCGAATTCAGCCGGACTTCGCCACATCACCGCCGCTGCAACGCACCACCGGGGCGGTCAACGTCTTGAAGCTCGACATCGGTCGTGGAACCGCGGCCCCGGTGCGCCGCCCATTCCCATGTTCAAATCATCCAACCAGCATTACGGCAACTCCGTTCCAATGTACATCTCCGTTCCAATGTCCATCTTTATGACAGCATGACAGGCAGTTTTGTTCGGCCCGATTTTCGTTCGGGCCGCCGCGTCCTTCGGGCGCGCCCCCTCCAGGACTGGGACCGGTTCGCCTGGATGAGGGACCTACCGCTCGGGCTGTTCCCTCGCCAGCTCCGTCGGAGAGACCTCCGCGGAGACAGGGACCGCCGGTGTCGGAAGCGGGGTTTCATCCCCGCCTTCCCCGTCCGTCAGCGGAGAGACATGCGCCCGCGCCAGGGTCCGGCGTTCAGCCTCCACCGCCTGCTTCCCGAAGACCAGCCGGCGGAGGAGCGGAGAGACGTGCGCCCGCGCCAGGGTCCGGCGTTCGACCTCCACCGCTTGCTTCCCGAAGACCAGCCGGCGGAGGAAGGAGGAGATGTCGTCCACGACCGCGTAGAGGGTGGGTGTCATGAAAAGCGTAATGAAGGTGGCGAAACCCAGGCCCGTCGCCACAACGATCCCCAGCGGCTTCATCATTTCCGACCCCTCCCCCAGCCCGATGGCCAGCGGAAGGAGGGCGACGATGGTGGTCATCGAGGTCATGAGGATGGGACGGAGACGGAGACGGCCCGCCTCCCGGATGGCCTCCAGCCTGGGCCGGCCGTGGTCCCGACGCTGCTGAACGATGTATTCGACGAGAAGGATGGCGTTGTTCACCACAATCCCCACCAGCATGATGACCCCCAGCAGGACGGTCGCCCCGATGGCGGTGTTCGTGAAATACAGACCCAGGAGGCCGCCCATCAGGGCCAGCGGAGCGGTCAGGATGATCACCAGGGGGTTGGAGAGCGATTCGTACTGGACGGCCATCACCACGAACACCAGGAAGACGGCCAGAGCGGTCAGCAGGGCCATCGTCCGGTTGGTCTCGGACAAGGCCTCCTCCTCCCCGCCGGACATGATGCCGTAGCCGGGTGGCAGGTTCATGCCCTGGGCCACGGCGCGGATGTCCTTCACCACCTCGCCTAGGGGCCGGCCCTCGATGTCCGCCACGATCTGAAGGACGCGCGACTGGTCCTCCCGGCTAATGGTGGCCGGACCCATCCCGGAGCCCACCTTCGCCACGTGGCGCAGCGGAATGATCTCGCCGGACTTGGGAAAGAGGCTGAGGTTCTCGATGTCGCTCCGTGAGCCGATGAAGGCCCCCGCATACCGCACCCGGACGTCCACCTGGCGGTCCCCCCGCGTGAGCCGCGTGGCGATCACCCCGTCCACGGCCGCCCGGACGGTGTTGCCCACCTCGGTCACCGTGAGCCCGAACTGTGCGGCCCGCTCTCGGTCCACGCGGACGCGGAACTCGGGCTCGGTGTCATCCAGGTTGCGGTCCACGTTCACCACGCCCGGGATGGTCTTCAGGCGACCGATCAGCTCGCGGCCGATCTGGCTCAGCGTCTCGAGGCTTTCGCCCCGGACGCTGACGCTGATGTCCCGCCAATGGTTCGCGTTGCCCACATTCAGCCCCCGGACGCGGGATTTGCGGATGAAGATGCGCGCGTCGGGGATGCCCAGATTGCGGACTTTCTGGTTGAGCTTCCGGACGTAATCCAGCGTCTTGACCTCCGGGTCCACGGTCACGTCCACGTTGCCGATGGTGGCCTGGGTCCTCACGCCCCGGCCGTAAAGCCGTCCGCCGGCGACCAGGAACGTCGAGCGGCTCTCCGGCATCTCGAGCGCCGCGTCGCTCAGCTTGCGGATCACCTCGACGTTTTCCTCCAGCGTGCGGCCCGGCGGGAACCGCGCGTAGATGGTCGCCCGGTGGTCGTCCACCGGGGGGAGGAGCTCCGTTCCGAGCTGCTCAAAGATCGGAAGGACGGCCGCGAAGCCCGCCAGAATCAGCCCCATGACCAGGTAGCGAAACCGAAGGATCCCCCCGAGGATCCGCACGTACAGGTTCGTGACCCATTCGATCAGCTTCTGGAAGAGCCGGATCAGGAAAAAGCGCCCGACCCCGCTCGAGCGGGGGATGCAGAGGAGCTTGGCCGAGAGCGTGGCGACCAGGGTCAGGGCCACCAGCAGGGAGACCGACATGGCGAACGAGATCGTCAGGGCCATCTCCCGGAACAGGAGTGCGGCGATCCCCGCGATGAAGAGGAAGGGCAGGATGGCCGCCAGGTTGGTCCCTGTGGAGGCCCACAGGGCGGACTCAACCTCCTTTGCGCCGCCGTGGGCAGATTCGATGGGGTCCCCGCCGTCCTGCTGGTGGCGCGAGATGTTTTCGAGCATGACGATGCTGTTGTCCACGAGCATCCCCACCCCCAGGGCGAGACCGCCCAGGCTGAAGATGTTCAGCGTCAGACCGCTCATCTTCATCAGGAAGAAGGTGACAGTCAGGGCGATGGGGATCGACAGGCCGACGATGAAGGTCCGCCGCAGGCTCCCTAGGAAGAAGAGGACCACCAGGATGGCCAGCCCGCTGCCGATGCCGATGGCGGTGGAGACGTCCCGGATCGAGTTCCGGATGAACCAGGACTGATCGAGCATGATCTTCAGCTGGGTGTCCGTGGGGAACAGGCCCTGGGCCCTGAGAGACGCGAGGCGCTTGTGGACCCCTTTGGCTACGTCTACGGTGTTGGCGTCGGGCTGCTTCAGCAGGACGACCTTGATGGCCTCGTCGTTGTTGACCCAGGCGAAAATCCGCTGGCGCTCCCCGCCGTCTTCCACCCGCGCGAAGTCTCTCAGATAGACCTTCTTCCCTTGTGCGTTATGGAAGATGACATTCTCTAAGTCCTCGAACTTCGACAGACGACCCATGGTCCGGGTCAGGAACTCCGCCCCCCGGCCGATGACGCGCCCTCCGCTCACCTCCCGGTTCTCGTCGTCCAAGTGCTTGATCACGTCGTTGATGTTCAGGCCCATCTGCTGAAGGCGGGGAAAATCCACCAGCACCTGGACCTCCTCCCGCTGTCCGCCCATGACCTCGACCGAGGCGACGCCGGGGACGATTAGCAGGTCGCGGACGAGGATATCGTCGGCCCACGTCCGCAGGGCGGTGCCCGTCAGGGTCTTCGAGGACAGGGAGAACTCCAGGATGGGAAGCTGGGCCGGATCGAACTTCCAGACCCGGGGCGGGTCGATTTCGCTCGGAAGGCTCCGGCGCGCGAGGTTCACCTTCGTGATGGTATCCTGCATCGCCAAGTCGATGTTGCGGTCGAACCGGAAAAAGAGGTTGATGAAGGACCGGCCCTCAGAGCTGGATGAGTAGATCTTCCGGATGCCGTCGGTGGTTGCGAGTTCCCGCTCCAGGACCTTCGTCACCTCCTCCTCCATGACGGTCGGGTTCACACCCGGATAACTCACGATGACAATGATGCGGGGGTAGATAATGCGAGGGAGGAAGTCCACGGGAAGACTCGTGACGGAGACCAGCCCCAGAACGATCAGGCACAGGGTCACCATCAGGGTCCCGATGGGTCTGCGGATGCTGAGCCGGCTGAGCGACATGGCGGGGCACCGTTATCTCACCGATCGATCTGGATCGGGCTTCCAGGGCGGAGACGGTTTTGTCCCTTGACGACAACGAGGTCCCCGGCCTTCAGGTCCGATCGGACCTCCGCCAGGTCCCCGGCGATCTCTCCTGCCACGACCCTGCGGGATTCGGCGATGTAGATCGTCCGGGGCCTCCGGTCGCCTCCTTTTTCCCGCCGGTCGCCCTGGCCGGACCGGGCGGCCACGGGTTGGATTGCTTTCTTGTCCTGCGGGCCCGGGGGTTTGCCGTTTGGGGGCGCGTCGCCCGCCAACCCGCTGGAGCTTTTCCGGCGCCGGTTCCCCGGCGCCTTCTTGGCGACGAAGACCTCATGCCGTCCACCCTTCACCCGGCGGACGAGGGCGGCCTTGGGGATGATGAGACCCTCGCGCTCTGAGCGCGAGGTGAAGGTCAGGCGGGCGAGAAGGCCCGAGGGAAGCACCCCGCCCGGGTTGTCCAGCCCGACCTCGACAGTGGCCTGTCGGGAGGCGGGATCCACCGTCGGGAAGATCCGAACGACCCGTCCGGCGTATTTCCGGCCCGGGTAGGCGTCGAACGTCACGGCCGTCGTTTGTCGAACCTTCACTTTGGGGAGATCCAGCTCGGAGATTTGCGTACGGATTTTCAGCCGCCCTGTATTCACCAGGGTGATCATGTGCGTGCCGACCCGGGCCAGGTCGCCGGGCTCGACGCGTCGCTCCGACACAATCCCGGCGATGGGGGAGACCGTCCGCGCGTGTTCCATCCGGACGCGCAGGAGGTTGGCGTTTTCGCGGGCGCGGAGAAGCTCGCTGCGGGCGCCGGCAACGTCCTCTTTACGGGCGCCCGCCCTTATCAGCCTGAGTTTCGCCCGGACGGCTTGAAGGGCGGCCTCGGTCTCTTCAAGCTTGGCTTCCATCTCCGCCTGCTCGGCCTCCCTGGATTTCGCCAGAGTTCTGGACGCCAAGCGCCGCTGGGGGCTGACGACCCCTTGGCGGAACATCCTTTCGTACATGTCCGCGTTGGTCTTGGCTTCCCTCTTCTTGACGCGGGAGGAATCCACCTCCGCCCGGACCCGGGCCGCGAGGGCCTTGGCCTGCGCCACCTGGGCGGTGACCTGGGCGATTTCCTCGGGCCGGTTTCCGGCCAGGAGCTTCGCCACTCGCGACCGGGCGGTCTGGACCTCGGCCTTGGCCAGCTCAAATTGGTGCCGCGAGACCACGTCGTCCTGGAGGACGAGGACCTGCCCTTTTTCGACGCGGTCGCCCTCGCGCACGTCCAGCCGGAGGACCTGACCCTCAGTGCGGGCCGAGAGCTTGATGACGGTTTCGGGGATGGCGGTTCCGGTAGCGAAAATGGTGTAGACGAGCCGGCCGCGCTTGACGGGCGCCACGCGCACGGCGACGGTCGAGCTTCGGAAGCGCCTGTGCGCTTTGCCCTTGGATTGGGGCTGCTCGCCCTTGCAGGACATCAGCACCAGGGACAAGGCCAAAATGAGGCCGAATCCCGTGCGTGTCCGCCGGCAGAGTTTCAAAAGGACGATCCCTCTCGCCTTCATCCCGACATCAAAACCAATTATATGATTGTATTACGATGAATGAGAACGTGTGGCAATAAATTCCCCGCTCGGAACCGACCATGTCGACGAATCCGTATGAGTTTCGGACCGAACCGGATCGCGAGGCGTTGTCCGTCTCCGGGGAGATTCGCGGCGAGTCGGCCCGTGCGTTTTCCGCCGATCTGGCCCGAGAGGCCCTTCGCCGGGGTGAGCCGGGAGGAGTCGTCTATCTAGATCTGGATGAGTTGGACCTGTTGGACGGGGCCGCCGTGGCCGAGACGGTGAACGCCCTCCGGGAGATTTTGAATACCCGGCGGCGTCTTGAAATCCATCGTTCTCCCCAAATGCTCGCCCACACCCTCTACAAGGCCGGGATGCTCGAGGACGGCCGGATCACTCTCATTGATCCCGTCGAAGAAGGGTCCACGGCGAACTGAGATCCCCTTCTGTGACTCCCGCCTCCCGCCTTTTCACCTTTTTACAAAAGCGCCC
>CAYRGS010000020.1:0-9793 GCA_964423875.1 uncultured bacterium | reverse complement strand
AAAGTATTCAACCCGTGACCCCGCTGTAAACGCCGGACACCCCTCATGGACGGGTCCGCATCGTGATTCACCAGTCCATGGATATCAGTATAACCTATTGTATTTAATCAAGTTATATATCCATGGCCAGCGCTGGCCGTCTCCAGTCGCCGCTTTTGGCAAGCCCCTTGCTCTATAGAACCTGCGTGAGGGTTGTTGCGATAACGATGTGTTCGATAGGGAGCATCGGATCATGGAAATCCACCTGCTTTTCGGACTGATGGCCGCAACCGGCTTATACCTCCTGGCCTATTGGATCGCCCAAATTCGGTGGGAGAGGTCCAAGACCGGAGGTGCGCGCCCGATGTTCATTTACCCCGCGTGGATCCAACCCGCGAGACCATCCCGCCGCCGGGGCCGCAGAGCGCGGCGCCGGATCTCGACCGGAATGGGGATGGCGGTCCTGGCAAGCATGTGGATGCCTGCCCCTGCCGACGCCAACGAATTCAACCTGGCGGACCGCTTGCTGAAAAATCTCAGCGCCCTGAACCGCATGCAGACGCAAGGGGCCGCCATCCTCATTCCGGCCGATCTTCGATGGGCCCACGAGGCGCATGAACGGGCCATGCGCCACGCGCGGAGCATCGTCAAACTTCGCGCCTTCCAGGCGGCCCTGCGGGAACGGAAGGAGACGGCCCGGCGCGGCGCACGGGTGGAAACCCTGAATTCCCTGAACCGCTGGGCCCGGCTCGAGGTCATCGAGCACGACAGCGCCGGTGTCGCGGTCTGTGAGGAGGTCGACGCCGTCGTCCAGCGGTTCGCCATCCTGCGCCAAGTCCGGTGGATGCTCCGGCAGAACGGGTATGACACGCCGGATTTGACCGGACCCGGAGTCTCCAGCGTGTTCCGGCGGCGCGTCAAGGCGGTCGCGGCTTCCGTGAGGGAAATCACGGGGGCGTTCAAGCGGATGGCGGCCGGGGGCGAAGGCCCAGGAGACAATGATGATTCCCGCCGTGCCGCGCGAATCAGGGTGAAGACGGCGGCCCTGCGGGTCCACCGGACCGAGCGTCCGGACCTGTATCCACTGACGGCTTCAAGGCGCTGAGACAACCGCAACTCCCCATGCGGCCTCGGCGCATCCGAGGGGCGGCGTCCGACTCCCTGCCGGCGCCGCCCCTTTTAATTCTCGGGAGACGCGAAAGATGAAGGAACAGGCAACCTTACAGTACAATGGGTACGACTACGAGGTCGAAACAACCCGGAATGGCGACGCCGGGCGGTGGATGTTCAACCTCAAAATTTCGAAGGATGGAAAAACCGTCTTCGAGTACTACGGCCCGCCGGAATTCCCGACTTCAACGGTGGCGGAAAACGTCGCCGTGAGACACGCGAGAACCTGGATCAACGCGTACTTGCACAAGTGTCGGTAAGCGGCGGAAACCGTCAGGAGAGGGATCCGCGCGGGACGAGCCTTGAAGGCTTGACCCCCCTATCCCTCCTCCCCCCCTGTGGACCCCTGGTGGAGCGGGCGCCGGTCGGCTCTCACCCTCCGCGGACTTGGGTCTTCGACCAACACGGAAGGGTCCAAAAAACGCCCGCACACGCAAATCGCAAATGTCTGCTCGTCTCCAATCCCAATCGATCTCGTGTAATATATTGATCCTCCGACCCGCAGCGGACGCCTCCCGGAATTTTCTCCCGGCCGGAGGATAAAAAGAGGAAAAGAATAAGGATGTTCCTCGGGTCCATCGCGAAGAAGATCTTCTGGGGATACCTGACGGTCATCCTCCTGGCCGTCGGTTTGAGCCTGTACGCCATAGTTCGTCTCCAGGCCATGAGTGAATTGACCGCCTCCATCCTGCGAACGGACTTGCACCTCATCATCCAGACCAGGCGTCTGCGGGACGACCTGCTCGCCCAGGTCCGGAGCGAAAAGCAGTTCGGGGTCACCGCGGACCCGGATTACATGACCCTCGCGCGCAAAAAGGGCGCGGAGATCCGCTCCCGGACCCGGATGCTCCTGGATCGGAAGCTTTCCCCCCGGCTGAAGGGGCCCCTGGCCTTTTTCACGGATCAGCACAGCGATTACGAACAGGCGCTCGAGCTTCTGGCGGCAAAAGGAAAAATCGGGAAGGGACGAAGCGGTCTCCGCTCCGGCGCGGCCGACATCAAGGCCCGTCTGAACGGCTATTTCGACTCGATGCTGGGCCAACTGGCCGACCTGCGGTCGGCCGCGGAAGCCCAGGCGAATCGGCGGACGGCCGAATCCAACGCCATGGCCCGCCGAGCGAGTCAGGTTTTGCTCGGTCTCTGTGTCGCCGCGGCGGCGGCCGCGTTGCTCATCGCTTGGCTGATGGCCCGCCACATCGGCCGCCCGCTCAAGGCCCTGCGAGGAGGGACCTTCCGCGTCGCCCAGGGCGATTTCGAACATCCCGTTCCCGATTCGGGCGACGATGAGCTGGCGCACCTAGCCCGGTCCTTCAACCGGATGGCCAACCGACTGCGCTCCCTCGACCAGACGAAGGCCGAGTTCTTTTCCGCGATCTCGCATGAGCTGCGCACCCCCATGACATCGGTCCGGGAGGCCCATCAGCTTATGCTCGACGGCATTCCGGGCCCGCTGACCGCCGAGCAGTCCAAGCTCCTGCGGATCGCCCGGGAGGGAAACGACAAGATCCTCCGCCTCATCGACGACCTCCTGAAGCTGGCAAAGCTCGAGGCCGACATGATGAAGCTCAACCTGAGCCCCTGGCGGATGGAGGCGCTGATCGACGCCGCGGTCGAGGAGATCCGGCCCATCGCCCTCCAAGCCTCCGTCGGCCTCCGGAAGGAGGTGGATGAGAACCTCCCCCTCATGAAGGTGGACGGCGTCAAGATCCAGGGGGTCCTGACCAACCTGCTCAGCAATGCCGTCAAGTTCACCCCGCCGGGCGGTGAGGTCCGCATCCGCGCGGGCTTGCGCCGGGCCTCGGCTTCGGCGGACGAGGGAGCACGGGTGCTGCGGATCTCCGTCTCGGACACCGGAACGGGAATCCCCGGGGAAAACCTGGAACGAATCTTCGACAAATTCTACCGGGCGGAGGATGCGGCCAGCCGACAGGGCTCCGGCCTGGGACTGCCCATCGCCAAGCGGATGGTCGAAGCCCACGGAGGCCGCATCTGGGCCGAATCGCAGACGGCGGACCCGAACGGGCCGGAAGACGGCGCCCGGCGGCCCGGCAGCACGCTCAGTTTCGAGATCCCAGTCGAGGAATTGCCCGCTTCGGGAGAAAACAGCCACCCCGGGACGAAACCCCTGAGCGTGTCAGGAGCGACCCGACATCATGGGGGCGGAGGCGACCCCTCTCAGGGTTGAGCGCCCGCCGGTCTCCGCGCCTTGACATCCCCAAGACCCAAAACTTAGAATTTCGCTCCTGACCGTGTCGTTGCCCACTTCAATCTCCAAGGAAAATCATGTCCGCGGAAATCCTGAGCGGGAAAGAGATCGGCCAGTCCATCCGCGACCGGCTCAAGGGCGAGGTCGACGAGATCCTCGAGACGGGCGCGCCCAAACCCCGGCTGGCCGTTGTCCTCATCGGCGACGATCCCGCCTCACACGTCTACGTCCGGAACAAGCAGAGGGCCTGCGAAAAGGCGGGGATCGACACGGAGGATGAAAGGCCCTCCGCCGACATTTCCCCCGACGCGCTCATCGCCCTTGTCGACCGGCTCAACGAAGACCCGGCCGTCAACGGCGTCCTCATCCAGCTCCCCCTGCCCGATCACATCGACGAGGCGACCGTCCTCGAGCGAATACGGCCGGAGAAGGACGTGGACGGTTTTCACCCGATCAACTTGGGAAAGCTGCTTCTGGGAGAAGACGCCCTCGCCCCGGCGACGCCCTCGGGCATCATCGCCATGCTGGACCACGCCGGGATCGAGATCCAGGGGAAAAACGTCGCCATGGTGGGCCGAAGCCGGATCGTCGGCAAACCCTTGGCGGCGATGTTCGTCAACCGCTCGGCTACCGTCACCGTCTGCCACAGCAAGACGCGCGACCTGAAGGAAGAGTGCCGCCGTGCGGACATCGTCGTCGCCGCAATCGGCCGGGCCCGGATGATCGACGCCGACTACATCCGCGACGGCGCCGTCGTCATCGACGTGGGCATCAACCGCGTGGACGACAAGCTGGTCGGCGACGTGGACTTCGACGCGGTCGTGGACAAGGCGGGCGCCATCACGCCCGTCCCCGGGGGCGTCGGACCGATGACGATCACCATGCTTTTGCACAACACCCTGAAGGCCTACCGATTCCAGACGCGGGGAACCGGCGCCGGCGCCCGAGCCCTCTGACGGACCCCATCGCGATGACCCCGCCCGACCTGGTGGAATCCGCCAAGCGGCAGGTCTACACCGTCTCGGCCCTCACCCGGGAGATCCGCGAGCACCTGGAGACGGGCTACCCTGACGTGTGGGTGGAAGGGGAGATCTCGAACCTCCGCCGCCCCGCTTCCGGCCATCTGTACCTCACCCTGAAGGACGAAAAGGCCCAGCTTCGCACGGTCCTGTTCCGCATGGTCGCCTCGCGGCTGCGCTTCGATCTCGAGGACGGCCTCCAAGTCCTCGCGCGGGGACGGCTCACGGTCTACGAGCCCCGCGGTGAGTACCAGCTCACGGCGGACCACATCGAGCCGATGGGCGTCGGCCCGCTCGAGTTGGCCTTTCAGCAGACCTGCGAGCGGCTCCGGAGGGAAGGCCTGTTCGACGAAGGCCGAAAGCGGCCCTTGCCCTTCTTCCCGAAGCGGGTGGGGATCGTGACCTCGCTCTCGGGGGCCGCCGTGCGGGACATTCTCCGGATCCTCCACGATTGGGCGCCCGGCGTTCAGGTCCTCATCGCGCCCGTCCGCGTCCAGGGGGCGGGGGCGGCGGCGGAGATCGCCGGGGCTATCGCCGACCTCAACCGGCAGGACGACGTGGACGTCATCATCGCCGGACGCGGAGGGGGGTCCATCGAAGACCTCTGGGCCTTCAATGAAGAGGGGGTGGCGCGGGCCATCTTCGCCTCGCGAATCCCAGTCATCAGCGCGATTGGACACGAGGTCGATTTCACCGTGGCCGATTTCGTCGCGGACGCCCGCGCCCCGACGCCGACGGCGGCGGCCGAGATGGCCGTCCCGAGGACCGCGGACCTGAGCGCGCGGCTCAGGGAGATCGAGGGGCGGATGGCGTCCAGGGTCGGGGCCCGAGCAGAGACCCTGCGCGGGGAGCTGGATTCCCTGATGGAACGGAGGCCGTTCCGGCGGCCCCTGGACATGTTTCACAAAAGACAACAAGAGGTGGACTTCCTGGAGGAGCGGCTCCGGGTCGCGGTCTCGCGGGAGCTGAGGGCGCGACGCGGGGCCGTGGAGTCAGTGGGCCGGTGGCTGCTGACGGCGGCCCCGAAGGGAACCGTAGCCCGGCTCCGCCTGAGAACGGAGGGCCTCGAGGAGACGCTCTTCCGCTCGGTGGCGCACCGGCACCGGTGGCTCCGCGAGCGGTTCGCCTCCCTGGCCCGCCGCCTCGAGACGTCGAGCCCCCTCTCCATTCTGGGGCGGGGATACGGAATTTGCCGCCTCCTTCCGGACCTGCGGATCTTGAAGGAGGCGTCGGCCGCTTCGGCGGGCGATGAAATCCGCGTAGACCTGGGCGCGGGGCGCCTGGTGTGCGGCGTGCGGGAGGTCCATCCGGAGGAGGGGATCGGTGAAAGAACCAAGCTTTGAGGAGGCGTTGTCGCGCCTGGAGGAGATCGTCCAGGCGCTCGAGGATGGGGACGCGGACCTGGACCGGACCCTTTCGCTGTTCGAGGAGGGGGTGAAACTCTCCAAGCTCTGCCACAAGCGCCTCGAGTCCGCCGAGAAGAAGATCGAGATTCTGGTCAAGAAGGAGGGCAAAAAGCTGGAGCGTCGCCGGGTCGACGAACCCGGGGAAAGCGGGGAGGCGCTTTCCCTCCTCGACGAGGCCGAATAGCCCGCGCGCTCAAGCGGAGCGGCGGGGGGCCCCTTCATGGGAGAATCGATGACCGCGTTTGATCTGGACGCCTACATGCGGGAGAAAGCCGACCGGGTGAACCGCCGGATCGAGGCCTTCCTCGACGCGCCGGCCGATGAGGACGGCCTCTACGCCGCCATGCGCCACAGTCTGATGGCCGGGGGAAAGCGGCTTCGGCCCATTCTGGCGATCGCCGGGGCCGAGGCCGTGGGAGGGGACGGAGACTCCGCCCTTCCCCTCGCCGCCGCCCTGGAGCTCATCCACACATATTCCCTCGTCCACGACGACCTGCCGGCGATGGATGACAGCGACACCCGGCGCGGGCGGCCGACGAGCCACAAGCAGTTCGGCGAGGCGACGGCCATCCTCACGGGCGACGCCCTCCTGACCCACGCCTTCGAGATCCTGACCGACCCCGAAAGGACGGACGGCCTGGACCCCCGGCTGATTCTGAAGGTCGTATGCGAGGTATGCCGCGCCATCGGGGTGGAGGGGATGATCGGCGGGCAGGCCGCTGATCTGAGATTCATGGGGGTTCAACCCGGTCCGGAAGACGTGCAGTACATCCACCACAGCAAGACCGCCGCGTTGATCCGGGTCTCCGCCTGGAGCGGGGCCGTCCTGGGCGGGGCGGACGACGAACAGGCCGGGGCCGTCAGCCGGTACGGACAGAACATCGGCTTGGCTTTTCAGATCGTCGATGATATATTGGACGAGACAGGAGACTCCCAACGGCTTGGAAAGACAGCGGGGAGCGACCGGGAAGCCGGAAAGGCCACCTATCCCAAGGTCTTCGGAATCGGCGAATCCCGGAAGCTCGCGCGCGATCTCGTGGATTCAGCGCTTACGGAGCTGACCGCATTCGGGCAAGGGGCCGAGCCACTTCGAGGCATCGCGCAGTTCATTGTGGCAAGGGATCTTTAATCGCCATGGACCTTTTCCCTTGTGCGAATAAAACGGGTGAATCGGCAGACGAAGGATCCCGTCCCCGCCGTCATTTTCCCCAAGTCTCTCCGGCTCGGTGTTCAGCCCTTTTCGTTCCGCATGGCTGCCAGGAGCGCTAACCGGAAATGTCCGAAATCCTCAACACCATCGACAGCCCCGAAGACCTGCGCCGCCTGACGATTCCGCAGCTGGAGCAGCTGGCCGCTGAGGCCCGGGACGAGATCGTCCGCGTCACCACCACCGTCACCGGCGGGCACCTGGGCGCCAACCTGGGCTCGGTCGAGCTCACCCTGGCGCTGCACTTCGTTTTCAACACCCCCGAGGACCAGGTGTTCTGGGACGTCGGGCACCAGGTGTACACCCACAAGCTCGTCACTGGGCGGCGGGAGCGGTTCGAAACCATCCGCCAGTACAAAGGGCTTTATGGGTTCACCAAGCGCGGGGAAAGCCCGTACGACATCTTTACGACCGCGCACGCGGGAACGTCGATCTCCACCGCCTTCGGCCTCGCCGAAGCCCGGGACATGCGGGGGAAAGACCACCGGGTCATCGCGGTCATCGGGGACGGCGCGCTGACCTCCGGAATCGCCATGGAGGGACTGAACAACGCCGGGGCCTCGGACACGAACTTCATTCTGATCCTCAACGACAACAAAATGTCCATCGCCCCCAACGTGGGCGCTTTCTCCACCTACCTGAGCCGGCTCCTCACCGGACACATCTTCGTTAGTCTTCGCAAGGAGTTCATCAAGCTCCTGAAACAGATCCCGGCCATCGGAAACACGGCGATCAAGGTGGCCCGGAAGCTGGAAGAGGCGGTCAAGTCCCTCGTCTCTCCGGGCATCATTTTCGAGGAGCTCGGATACAAGTACATCGGTCCGATTCAGGGCCATAATCTGGGCGCCCTGATCCAGACCTTCGAGAACATCAAACAGTTCGAAGGCCCCCTGCTGGTTCACGTCCTGACGGAAAAGGGAAAGGGATACCGGCCGGCCGAAGAGAACCGCATGAAGTACCACGGGGTGTCGGCGAAGAAACCCCAGCCCCCGGGCAGGAAAAACGGCAAGGTCGAGAAGTCCGCCCCCCCGGCGCCCCCCTCCTACACCAGCGTTTTCGCAAAAACCCTGATCCGCCTCGCCGAGCGCGACGAGCGGATCATCGGCGTGACCGCCGCCATGCCCGACGGGACGGGCCTCGACAAATTCCAAGAGGTTTACCCCGACCGCTTCTACGACGTGGGCATCGCCGAGCAGCACGGCGTGGCCTTCTGCGCGGGGCTTGCCTCGGAGGGAATGAAACCCGTCGCCGCCATCTATTCCTCGTTCCTCCAGAGGGCCTACGACCAGATCTTTCACGACGTCTGCCTCCAGAACCTGCCCGTCACGTTCGTCCTGGACCGCGGAGGCGTTGTCGGCGAGGACGGTCCGACGCACCACGGCGCCTACGACATGACGTACCTTCGGGCCTTTCCCCACATGGTCATCATGTCCCCGAAAGATGAGAACGAGCTTCAGCACATGCTGCACAAGGCCATCGAGCATCCGGGTCCGGCCGCCGTCCGCTATCCCCGGGGAGGGGGTGTGGGCGTCCCGCTCGACGAGGCGTTCCGCCGGCTCGAGATCGGAAAAGGGGAGATCCTCCGCGACGGCGGACACGTCGCCCTACTGGCCATCGGCAAAACCGTCCATCCATCCTTGGAGGCGGCGGCGGTCCTGGCCGAGGAGGGAATCGAGGCGACGGTGGTCAACATGCGATTCGCAAAGCCGGTGGACGCGGAGATCATCCAGCGTCTGGCCCGCGGCGTCCGGCGGCTCATCACCCTCGAGGACCACACCCTGCCCGGCGGGTTCGGCAGCGCCGTCCTGGAGTCCCTGGCGGACCAGGGCCTGTTGCGCAACACACGGGTCCTTCGCCTGGGGATCCCCGACACGTTCGTGCCCCACGGCGCGCCGAAGATCCTCCACAGGCTCATCGGCATCGACACCGAGAGCATCGTGGAATCGACCCGGAAATTCATCAACAACTCCCGGTTCAGCCAGCATCAACCCGAGCTTGTTAGGACGGCGCCGGATGGGGAGAAGGCGGCGGCTCGATAGCCTCCTCGTGGACAAGGGTCTGGCGGCGACCCGGGAGCGCGCCCGGGCGCTTATCCTCGCAGGCGTGGTCGAGGCGGGGGGTCGCCGGGATCTCAAGCCCGGCTCCAGCCTCGACGCCGAAACCTCCATCAAAGTCACCCGTGATCCGAACCCTTACGTCAGCCGCGGCGGCCTCAAGCTGGCCCACGCCCTCGAGCGGTTCGGCCTCAACGCGTCGGGACGGGTCTGGCTGGACGTGGGGGCTTCCACCGGCGGTTTTACGCACTGCCTGCTCGAGGCCGGGGCCCGGCGGGTCATCGCCCTGGATGTCGGACGGGGCCAGCTCGACTGGGGGCTCCGAACCGATCCCCGGGTCACCCTCCTCGAGGGCGTGAACGCGCGGCGGCTCCGCAGCGTGGACCTGCCCGAATCCCCCGACGCGGCCACGGTGGACGTCTCTTTTATCTCACTGCGTCTGATCGTCCCTCCCGTTGCCGCCGTCCTGAAGCCGGCCGGACGCATCGTCGCCCTCGTCAAGCCCCAGTTCGAAGTCGGAAAGGGGGAAGTCGGAAAGGGGGGCGTGGTCCGCGACCCGGCAAAACACGTTGTGGTCCTGCGCGGATTGATCCGGTTTTTCCGGGAAAGGGAATTCCCCGTGACCGGTCTGACCGCCTCGCCCATCACCGGGGCCAAGGGGAACGTGGAGCACCTGATCCTGATCGATTTGGGCGCGGAGGCGCGAGGGATTTATCCGGACGAGGAGGCGATCAACCGCACGGTCGCCGAAG
>CAYRGS010000019.1:0-42637 GCA_964423875.1 uncultured bacterium | reverse complement strand
CCGAGGGCTTGGCGGTTCCCGAAGCGGACGAAGATGTAACTCATCGGCGGGCGCGCGTTCCCGGTTCGCTCAGCTTCCATTCCGGGGACTCATCTCGTCCCTAGGGGGGGGAAGGGAGGGGTGCTGTCCGCCCTTTTTCCCGGTTGACCCGCGGGGCATTCGCGGGGTATCAAGGCGCGGGAACGCCTTTCTTCGTCTCCCTGCTCCATTTCACGACAGAGGATGCCTGATGCGATGAGCGCGGGTTTCTACGGCTCCGATGTGATTGTCGAGCTTTTGCGCCGCCTTGGCATCGAGTACGCCGCCTTGAACCCGGGGGCGACGTTCCGGGGCATCCACGATTCGCTGGTGAATTTCCCTGCCGGAGCGGAGACGGGGAATCCCGTTCCGGAGGTCATCCAGTGTCTGCACGAGGAGGTCTCCGTCGCCCTTGCCCACGGCTATGCCAAGGCCGCCGGCAGGCCCATGGCCGCGTTTCTGCACGACATCGTGGGTCTTCAGCACGGCGCCATGGCCATCTACAACGCTTGGTGCGACAAGGCGCCGATTCTGCTCCTGGGCGCGACCGGTCCCATGGACCTGACGAAGCGCCGGCCGTGGATCGACTGGATCCACACCGCCCTCGTCCAGGGCTCCCTCGTCCGAGATTACGTGAAATGGGACGACCAACCCGCGGGCCTCGCCGCCGTCCCGGAGTCCCTTCTACGGGCGCACCGGGTCGCCCGGACCGACCCGCCGGGCCCGGTGTACGTCTGCTTCGACGCCGACCTCCAGGAGGAGGGTGTGGATGAGATGCCCCCGCTTCCCGATCCGGGTCGGTATCTCCCGCCGGAGCCCTCCGTTCCGCCCGATGAACAGCTGGAGGAGCTGGCGCGGCAGCTCGTCGACGCGGCGTTTCCCGTGATAGCGGCCGAGTACGTGGGGCGGGAGCCCGACGCGATTCCGGCGCTGACGGAGCTGGCCGATCTCTTGGGCGCCCCAGTCTTGGACCACGGCAGCCGGTTCAACTTCCCCTCCACCCATCCGATGGATTTCACCGGCGCCGCCGGCGAAGTGCTTCCCGGGGCCGACCTCGTCTTGGGCCTCGACATCCCGGACCTGTTCCGCGCCCTCACCGTCCAGGACAAGACGACGCGGGAGTCCGATTTCCGTCTTTCACCAGAATGCCGGATCGCCCAGATCTCGAATTTCGATTTGGCGATCCCGTCCTGGTCCACCGATTACCACCGCCTGACACCCGTGGATCTGCCCCTGGCGGGCAGCGCCGCCCGGTCGCTTCCTCCCCTGGTCCAAAGGGTCCGGGGGCGGCTGGAGAAGGACGCCGGCCGCCGGGGAGCGGCCCGGGATCGCTTCGAAAAGCTCAAGAAGAAAAGGCTCGCGCTGCGCGCCGGGTGGGAGAAGGAGGCCCGGGATTTCTGGGACGAAAGGCCCATCTCCCTGGCCCGTCTGGCCGGCGAGCTTTGGGCTTTCCTCAAGGATGAGGACTGGGTGCTCACGAACGGCCAGCTCTACGGGTGGGAGAGAAGGCTCTGGTCGTGGACCTCGCCCCGGCAGTTCCTGGGCCATAGCGGGGGCGCCGGACTTGGGTACGGGATGGGGGCCTCCCTCGGCATTGCCCTCGCCCACCGGGGGAGCGAGCGCCTTTGCGTCAACCTTCAGGCCGACGGAGATTTCCTGTACACGCCCTCCGCCCTCTGGACGGCGGCGCATCACAACATACCGCTTCTCACCGTCATGGTGAACAACCGGTCGTATTACAATTCGGAGGAGCACGCCTTGGCTATGGCCCGGCACCGGGACCGGCCCACGAGCCGGGCCGGAATCGGCACCCGCCTGGATGAGCCGGCGGTGGACTTCGCCCGCTTGGCCGAGTCCTACGGCCTGGCCGGCTTCGGCCCCGTGGAGGACCCGGCGGAGCTCGCCCCCGTCCTGGACCGGGCCATTCAGGTTGTCAAGAAAGAGAAGCGTCTTGCCCTCGTGGACGTCCTGACGCAGGTTCGGTAACCTCATTTCGCGCTGAATGGCGGGTGAGGACGCCGGGGCCGGGCGGGGCGATTTCAAAGCCAGTCCCGAGCGCGACCGAAAGCCCTCCTCGAATCCGATGTAAATGATTTTGCAATCCCATTCATCATCAGGAGAAGCCGGATGATTCGGACGAGAATCTGTGAGCTTCTCGGCATCGAGCACCCCGTAGTCCTCGGGGGGATGGCTTCGGGGACGTCCGCGCCGCTGGTGGCCGCTGTGTCGAACGCGGGGGGCATCGGGACGCTGGGGGCCGCCAACTTGAGCCCGACGCAGGTGGCCGAGCAGATTGCGGCCATCCGGGCCTCAACGAAAAAACCCTTCGGCGTCAATTTCCTCCTGTTCGAGATACAGGAAGAAGGTTTTGCCGCCGCCCTGGAGGCGAAGCCTCCCCTCGTGGCCTTCGCCTGGGCGCGGCCGGAGCAGGACCTCGGGCCCTGGTTCAGCCGGGTTCACGACATGGGCTCGAAGGTCATGTACATGGCGGGGGAGGTGCCCGAGGCCGTTCGCGGGGCCGAGGCGGGGGCCGACGTCGTCGTCGCCCAGGGGACGGAGGGCGGAGGCCACGTGGGCTGGATGGCTGCGATGCCGCTGGTGCCGATGGTGGTGAGCGCCGTCGCGCCCCTGCCCGTCCTGGCCGCCGGCGGCATCGCCGACGGGCGCGGGCTGGCCGCCGCCCTTGCGCTTGGGGCGGAGGGCGTGCTTTTGGGGACGCGGTTTCTGGCCACCGAGGAATCCCCCCTTCACTCGAACCTCAAGGAGGCGATCGTCCGCAGCGACGGCCACGACACCGACCTCACCGAGATCCCCGATATTGCGTCCGGCCGTGTTTGGCCGGGGGCGATGGCCCGCGCGGCGCGCAACGGGTTTATCCGGAAGTGGGCCGGCCGGGAGTGGGACCTGCGCCGCAACCAGCGCGAGGCGGCCGAGGAGGCCATGACGGCGCGCCAGGCGGGAGACGTGGAGAATGCATCGCTTCTTTACGGCCAGGACGCCGGGTTGATCGAAGAGATCCTGCCGGCGGCCGAGGTCATCCGGCGCACGGTCGAAGAGGCCGAAGCGATCATCTCCGGCCGGCTGGGCCGTGTCATTCAATGACCGTGACCTCCCAGTAACTCCAAAAACGCCCCATAGATTGAACCGCCACGGATTCAATGCGCCGGGGTCGCCATCAGCCTCCCTTGTCCGGTTTTCTCCATTCTGTTAGAATGGCGGGTGATCAATCCGCTTTTGATTGAATCCGTCCGTCCCTCCGCGGCGCGGGCGGTTTTTCTCCCATCTCATTTCGTGAAGGTGCGTGATGTCGGCGAAGAAGGTGGAGATCGGCATTCACCTGAGCAACCGTGCGTGGTCGATGAAGGGGGGAGAGCGGTCCTCCGTCAAATCGACCCTTCTCCGCATGGCCCGGGAGATCGAGGAAGCCGGATACCATTCGGTCTGGATCGGCGACAGCGTCGTCGCCAAGCCACGGTACGAGGCGTTGACCCTGCTCTCGGCCCTCGGGGCGGCGACCGGGCGGGTGAAGATCGGCGTGACCGTCCTGCTGCCCGCCTTGCGCCACCCCATCCACCTAGCCCACCAGACCGCCACCATCGACTAGGTCTCCGACGGCCGCCTCATCCTGGCCTTCGGGGCGGGGGGGGCGTGGGAGCGTGGATCGGCCTATACGAACGAGTGGGACGCCCTTGGCGTCCCGGCCGAAGAGCGGGGAAGGAGGATGGACGAGACCATCGACATCCTCCGGAAGCTCTGGAAAGAGGACGCCGTCACGCACCGGGGGAGGTATTTCCGGTTCGAGAACGTGACCCTCGAGCCCAAGCCCGTCCGGCCCGGCGGCATCCCCATCTGGACGGTGTGCGGTCACGGTCTGCGCCCCCTCGTCCCGGTTCAGGTCCGGCGGGTCGTCGAGCGGGCGGACGGCTGGATGACCGCCGTCGCGTTTCCGGAGGACTGTGTCGAGACCGGCCGGGTGCTGGCCACCGCCGCGAAGGAGGCGGGCAGAGACCCGTCGACCCTCCACGCGGCGTGCACCCTCAGGGTCAACATCAATCCGAACAAAGAGCGGGCCCGGGAAGAGTACGAGAGTCATCTTCTTGAGTATTACAGAAATATGAAATTCTGGAAGGAGGTGAACGGACATCACATCTGGGGGCCGTATGGCGACGCCGAATACATCCGCGAACGAATTCAGGCGTTCATCGAGGCCGGGATTCAGACCTTCGCGGTGCTCTTCACCGCCCCGGACCAGATGCAACAATTCCGGGAGTTCACGGAGAAAGTCTGGCCTCAGTTCCAATGAATGGAAAATGGATCGTCAACAGGAGGAGGATATCGGAGATGAAAGCACGTCGATTCAGGCCGGGGGCCGTTAGCCGAGCCTTTGTTGTCGGGGTTTTGTTGTGGACCTTGGTATTCGCCGGGGCCGCGTTCGCACGTGGCAAGACCGTCACGCTTGCCTCCACCGGCGACCTGTTCCGCATCTCGAACCCGGCGATTTTTCGGCTTTCCTCGCTGAACTACTGGTGGTATCAGGTTTTCAGCGCGCTCGTTCGGGTGAACAAGGATTTCAAGGTCGTTTCGGATCTGGCGGAATCCTGGACGGTGAGCGATGACGGAAAGACCTTTACGTTCAACCTGCGAAGCGGGGTCAAGTGGCACGACGGCAAGCCTTTCAGCGCAGAGGACGTGAAGTTCACCTACGAGCTCATGCTCAACAAAGACAATCGCGCGGGTTCCTCCCACTGGCTGTACTACGGCTACATCGAAGGGGCCGCGGCGTATCGGGCCGGGAAGGCGGATTCTATCAAAGGCCTTGAAGTTCTGGGACCCGCCAAGATCCGGATTCGGCTGAATGCGCCTTACGCGGCGTTCCTGACCGTTTCGGCGGCCCAGCCCATTGTGCCGAAGCATATCCTCGGGAGCGTTCCCGTCAGAAAGATGATCAAGCACAAGTTCACCCACTACCCCGTTGGAACCGGGCCTTACGTTGTTGAGTCCTGGAAGTCCAGAGACCGGACCGTGTTGCGGGCCAATCCGCATTACTTCGGCAAAAAGCCGAATTTCGACCGGATCATCTGGCGAACCCTGCCGGACAGCTCCTCCCGGCTCTCCGCTTTGCGGACGGGTAAGATCGATGTGAACGGCATGTACGCCGCCGTTCCGGTAGACGAGTTCGGAAACCTGGGCAAAGATTCCTGTTGCCGGGGAGTCCGGATGTCCGGCCAGTCCAACTGGTTCATGGATTTCAACCTCAAGAACCCCATGTTCAACGACCTTCGGGTCCGGAAGGCCATCAGCTATGCCATCGACAGGAAGGTCATTCTGAAGGAGATCTTCCACGGCTGGGGGACCATCAACAACACGCCCTTCCATTCCTTGTCCTGGGCCTACAAGAAAGACGTGACCCTGTACGACGGGGACCTGGCCAAGGCCAAGGCGCTCCTGGAAGAAGCGGGCTGGAAGATGGGACCGGGCGGCGTGCGCGTCAAGGACGGCAAGCGCCTCAGCTTTACCTGGCGCGTGGGCATCGGACGGGCGGCCGCCATCATGGCCCAAGCGGCCGTGCCGATGTTGCGAAAGGCGGGGATCGAGGCCAAGGTCGAGCGGCTCGATTTTGTGACCCTGTGGTTCAAGCATTACGTCAGGAAGAAATACGATGTGCTCTCCCACCTCCACCCCAACAGCATTTACCCGGATCCGGACTACGACCTGTTGCGCTGGTACGACAGCAGGATCAACAAGACGGGCTATAACAACCCGAAAGCCGAACAGATCATCAAGAAGGCCGCGGTCACGCGGGGCCGCGCGAAGCGCAAAGCCCTGTACGATGAGCTTCAGGAAATCCTGGCGAAGGACGCCGTGCGACTGTGGCTGATCCAGACGGACGAACTGTGGGGCGTGAGCAAGGACCTGGTCATGCCCAGCGCCCCCACGGGATATCGGCGGATCCTGGCCATCGACGAGTGGGATCGGAAGTAGTCGGAAAGGACCGGAAGAATGCGGCGACCCCGGCGGAGGCTTTTCCGCCTTCGGGGCCCGCAAGAGGTCTGATTCGACGTTGGCGTTTCTGAGCGGCAGGCCGGGCGGGACGCCCGGCCTGCCGCGATCCGGCGAAGCGACGGGCGATTCTTTCGGACAATCCTTTCAGGCTGGGCCTCGATTGAAGGTCCGGCGATTTGCAGCCGACCGTGGGTAAATATCTCTCCAACCGACTCCTGCAGTTCATTCCCATCCTGTTCGGCATCTCGGTGGTCTCGTTCCTCATCATCCACCTGGCGCCGGGAGACCCGACCGGTCTTCTTGTCAATGTAGAGATCCTGACGGACGAGGAGCTTCTGGAGGTCCGAAAGAGTCTCGGTCTGGAGGAGCCCCTGCCGGTCCAGTTTGTCAAGACGATGGGCGCGCTCCTGACCGGCCGTCTGGATTCCTTCGAGACCGCGCAGCCCACTTGGGTGATGATCCTGGAAGGTCTGCCCATAACGCTTTCATTGATGGTGGGTAGCCTCTTGTTCGCCGTTGTTTTCGGCATCCCTCTGGGTGTGGTTTCAGCGATCCGGCCTTACACGAATCTCGACAACTCGCTGACGGTGTTCTCCCTGTTCGGCATCTCCATCCCCCAGTTCTGGTTGGGTCTGATGCTGATCTACGTGTTCGCGGAGTCCTGGGGATGGTTCCCGGCGACGGGGTGGATGTCGGACGATCCGGGTCCTTTTCCCGTCCTGGACGTTTTGCGCCACCTGATTCTGCCGATCGTGGTTCTGGGAACGGTCTCTTTACCTCCCATCGTGCGCTACACGCGCAACGCCATGATGGAGTCGCTCGACCAGGATTACGTCCGGACGGCCCGGAGCAAGGGATTGCCGAGCGCCAGGGTGATTTACCGCCACGCCCTCAAGAACTCCTTGCTCCCCGTCGTCACCGTGCTGGGCATGCTCATCCCCCTGATGCTGGGCGCCACCGTGGTGGTCGAGTATGTCTTCGCCCTGCCGGGGATCGGCAGCATGGCCATCAGCGCGGCGCTTCTGCGGGATTACCCCGTGGTGATCACGATCAATATCATGGCGGCGGTCCTGGCGTTGACGGCGGGTCTGTTCGTGGACATTGCCTACAGCCTTCTGGACCCGAGAATCAAGCACACTTAGCTGGGGAGGGGGGATCCGTGTCAATGGGTGCGGATTTGGCGGGCGATCGAGGTTCCGAAGCCTCGGGCCTTGGGGCGGCCGGGGTTGAAGCCGTAACGGGAATGCCCGCCGCCCCGGGATTTTGGAGGCGGTTTCTGCGGAATCGCCGCGCGGCTGTCGGCCTCGCGCTTCTTCTGGTGTTCTACCTCAGCGCGCTCCTGGCGTTTCGGTTGGCCCCTTTCGGCATCGACGAGCAGAACCTTTCCAACCGACTGAAACCCCCGAGCCTCCAGCATTGGATGGGCACCGACCGCTATGGCCGGGACATCCTCAGCCGCGCCCTGTGGGCGGGCCAAATCTCACAGTCCGTCGGCCTGCTGTCGATGTCCATCAGCATTCTGATAGGAATCATTGTCGGCGCGCTGGCGGGTTTCTATGGCCGGTGGACCGATCACCTTCTTTCGAGGTTCACCGAGACGATCATCACCTTTCCCACCTACTTCATCATGATTGCCATTGTCGCGCTGTTCGGGACGAGTTTTCTGAACCTCATACTGGTGATCAGCCTAACGTCCTGGCCCATCACCGCACGGGTTGTCCGGGCGGAGTTTCTCTCCTTGCGGGAGCGGCCCTTTGTAGAGTCGGCCCTGGCGACGGGCGCCGGGAAGGTCCGCGTCATGCTCAAGCACATCCTGCCCAACGTCGTGCCGGTGATCGTTGTGGCCGCCACCTTGCGCGTGGCCTACGTCATTTTGGCGGAGGCGGGGTTGAGCTACCTGGGGTTCGGGATCCAGCCGCCCACGCCCAGTTGGGGGAACATGGTGGCCGAGGGCCGGACGTTCCTGCGGACGGCGTGGTGGATCACGTTTTTCCCGGGGCTGTTCATCTTCTTTTCCGTCATGGCGTACAATCTCATCGGAGACGGCCTGCGCGACGCGTTCGATCCGAGGATGCGGGTGGGCGGGGGAAGGTCGGCCAAGCCGCCCGCCGGACGGCCGGGGGGGTAAGCAGCCCCGGGGAGGGGAGGGGGAAGGGAAAATGGAACATGGAAAAAGTTACTTTGACGCCTTCCGGGAAATCAGCCTGCTCCTCACGTCCACCCTCGATATCGATGAGGTGACCTCCCGCATCGCTCGACTGACGGCAGAGGCGGCGCGGGCGTCAAGGGTTGCACCCTCCGCCTGCTGAACCAGAAGGAAGGACGCTTGGAGCTGATCGCAAGCCACGGGCTGAGCGATCGGTATCTCCAGAAAGGCCCGATTGACGTGGACCGCAGCCTGACCGAATCCCTAAAGGGGGTTCCCGTCCGCATCCGGGATGTGACCGCGGACGCCCGGGTTTAATACCCCGTGGAGGCTCAAGCCGAAGGAATCGACTCCATGCTCTCGGTGCCGATGTTTCTCAAGGACAACGTCATCGGGGTTCTCCGTCTCTACTCCGAGAGTACCAGCGACTTCCCGGAAGAGGAGGTCGAGTTTGCCTCCGCCCTAGCCGAGTTGGGGGCGATCGCGCTGGAGAATGCCCGCCTCTACAGCGGCCTCAGGGAGCAGCATGAAAGCCTCATGGGGGACTTCACCACGTGGTTCGAGACAGGCGCGGACGCCAGGGGGGGGATTCTCTCGAATCGGAAAGAGAGGAATGCTTGAAGGGGGTTTTGGGGGTCAGGTCTCACTATCTGACATCTTCTGAACCGGACTCCGGCCAGTGCAGAGTCATCGGGGTCGTTGGTTGACTTTGGACTGCGCGGCGGGTCGCCGTCCTGTCGGACTCTCGGTAAGTTTCGCCGGGCGCTACCAGCGGCTCTCCCGTCAATGTTTTCCATTTGTGTTTGTACGATTTTCATCCGGAGGAATCGGGACGCATGACGTTTCGCCCATGGGCCTGGATGCGGATTCGTAAGATCAGGAAAGGGTCGGCCTGAGAATGGTCTCTAAAGAAACCTCCACGGACATCCTCATCATCGGCACGGGAGCGGCGGGGCTGTCCGCGTCCATCGAGGCCTCATCCAGAGGGGCCCGGGTCAAGATTGTGGAACAGGCCCCGGCGCATGGCGGGACGGCGATTGGCTCCGGCGGCGGGGTCTTGATGGTGGACACCCCCCTTCAGCGGAAAAAGGGTGTCGAAGACTCCATCGAGCTGGCATGTGAAGATTGGCGCAAATGGTCCAAAGGGACCGCGGATATGGAGTGGGCGCGGTTCTATATCGAAAGGAGCCTGCCCGATCTCTATCACTGGACGGCGGGGCTCGGCGTCGAGTGGTCGGTGTTGATGGATCAAGAAGGCAATTCCGTGCCCCGATGGCATAGGCCGGAAGGGGGAGGGGAAGAAATTGTTCGCCGCCTCTATCAAGAGGCCGTCAAGTCGGAGGCCGTCGAATGGGCCTTCTCGACGCGTGTGAAGAAACTTCTCAAGGATGAGGGGGAGGGGGGCGCGGTCAGGGGCGCCGAGGTTCAACGGAAATCCGGCGAGGAGGAGATCGAGGCCAAGGCCGTCATCGCGGCGACCGGAGGGTTCTGCTCCAACCACGACATGATCCGAAAGCATTCGCCCCGATTGAAGCATTTGAGGTTTCTGGCCGGCGGGGGTCCCGGCGCCTTTGGCTCCGGGCATGGGTTGATCGGTGACGCGGGAGGCAGCCTCCAGCACCTCGAAGATATCTGGATGTATGCGTTCGCGACCCCCGACCCCAAGGATCGGGATGGGAAGAGGGGTCTGGCGATCAGGGGCCTGAAGAACGCCATCTGGGTCAATTTTCAAGGGAAACGGTTTCATAATGAAGACCTGTCCGGAGGCGCGACCGGGACGCCGGCGGTCTTGCGTCAGAAGCCCCCGATGTGCTGGGCCATCATCGACTCGTCCATGATCGGGGAGCTGGTGGTCTCCGATCCTTCCTACCGCGAAGGGAGCGAGACCGTTTCCGATATGGTGATGGGGCTTCTCGAAGGCTCGCCTGACATAAAGAGGGCGCCGTCAATCGAGGACTTGGCGAAGGCCATGAACGTGGATCGGGGTAAATTCCGCAAGACCATGAATGGCTATAACCAGTATTTGGAAGATGGTTTGACGGAAGATCCCGCGTTCGGAAAGGACCTGCGGGGGATGAAGAAGATTGAAAGGCCGCCGTTCTACGCGATTCAATTCATGCCTCTGGCCAGGAAGAACTTTGGAGGGGTCAGGACGGGTCTCACTTGCCGGGTTTTGGACCCGCGGGGCGAGGCCGTCCCGGGGCTCTATGCGGCCGGGGAGCTTGCCGGAATGGCTGGGGGACACATCAATGGGGCGGCCGGCCTTGAAGGGACCATGCTGGGGCCATCGATCTTCTCGGGCCGAGTGGCCGGGGCCTGGGCGGCCCACCATCTTGGATTCGGTCAAGGATTCCAGTAGTTGCGTCGGTGTTGCCGAGAGGGGTGAAGCACTGGTCGTTGACGACGCTTCGGGAGAAGCTGATCAAGATCGGGGCCAGGGTGGTTACCCACGCCCAGTACGTCACCTTCCAGATGGCCGAGGTGGCGGTGTCGCGTCAAGGGTTCAGGGCTATTTTTGAGCGACTCGGACGGTAGTGGTTGCCGCCTCCGGTGCAGGACACCGGATAACGAAGCGCGATGGCCAGGAAACTTAGTGATATGGTGGAGACGGGGGATCGGTCTGTGCCGATCCCCCGCGAGCCTGCCTGTAGAGCTGGATTTTCAAGGGATTCCAGCTTTGAGCCGGCCCTAGCCGCTCGATTGAGCAGAGGGTTTTGCAAAGAGACCCTCAATCTGTAGTTAAATGGGGCACTTTAGAGACAAAGAAGGCCAGTAGGATGGCTAAAAGTGGCATCTGGGAAATCCCGCTCAAAATCGCCTCCATGCTCGGCCTTGACGGAGAGTCAAAGGCCGTGGCTTTGGAAGAAACTGTGGGAGAGGAGCGACAGCTTCAAGCTTCAATGGGATGGGACCGGAGGTCCTCAGAGCGGCCTCCTACCCCCGCAACCGGGAGTACTCACGAGAAGGAAGAAAATGCCATAAAGCGTAAAGGAATCAATCGAGGGTTCCACTTTGTGATGTCTGATAGTGCTCGTGATGGGTCTCGGCCTGTCATTCTTCGCCCTCGGGTCGGCCGCGGATCGGCTCTTGGAAACCAACTGGCTTCCGGAGGGAGGGGCGGCCCCTGTCTTCCACGCGCTAGAAAAGGGCTGGTTCAAAGCGGAGGGGATCAACCTCCGGATCGTCCGGGGCTATGGCTCCAACAAGACTGCTTCGGACTTGGACGCAGGGAAAGCGAACTTCGCCTACGGGGACACCTCGGCCATCATCCTCACTCGGACGAAGGGGCCAGGGCGCAGGAAATCCTCATGGCGACGAAAAAGAAAGTGACCGTCGAAGTCAACGGCCAACAGTACAGGTTGATTCAACAACTTAGGGAAAAAGGCACGTATCGCAACACAGATACTGGGGTTATCGTCAAAGGCTTTCGGGAATGGGGGGAGAAGAAGCTAGTGGAGCGCCCTTCATAAATCTCCCGGCGAGGCTTCCGCACTTAAAGAAAGCCTCTAGCCTGTGTGCTCTATGCAGATTCTACGATTAGGGATAAAAAAAAGGGGACCCAGCATGGGGGAACGGAGGCTCATTAGTGAATTCATTTTAGAGCCGGCCACTGGACGTGCAGTTCCTGTGTTGCAGGGGCAAGTCCTTCGTATCGAACAGATAGGGGAAGGACATGCTTTCGACTTTAACGCTTACAACCTCCACGACTATAAAGAGCATTTCTCCAGTAGCAGGACTCGAAGAATGCAGAGGCTGCATCCTACAAAAGGGGATCATCTTTGGTCGGCCTCTCCTCGAGACCGCGTCATGTATTCGATCATCGAGGATACGGTTGGACTGAACGACGTTAACTTTCCGATGTGTTCTGCGTTCCTTTATGAATATGTATTTGGTCTCTTGGGGAGTCCTGCCCACAGCAACTGTGCGGATATCTTTTCCGAGGCCATCCGGGAATGGGGCCTTACTCCTGACGACGTACATGATCCTTTCAACGGTTTTACCAACTCCCAGGTGAGCCCCAAAGGGACCCTTGAGTTCGACCGGGTAGCTGCAAGCGAGGGAGACCATATTGACTTCCTCGCACATTTCGACACCTTGGCCGTTCCCGTTAGCTGCGGAAGCGATATGTCCATGTTTAACAATTTTGAAATAAAGGGGCTGAAAATCCAAATCTTCGATGGGAACGACGCGGACAAGGCAAAGTTGATAACGAAAAAGTCTGATCTTCAACGAACGTTAGAGCAGTTCAAGGCACAGACCATCAAGGTTGATCGAGAGCTGAGGCGGGAGCCTAATTTTGTTGCGGAATGGCCATGGCTGGAGACCGTGAAAACCAAGGTCTCGATAGATGTCCTCTTGGACGACCAGGAGGCCCAGCTTTTAAAGAAATTGAAAAACGAGGCAGAGTTCTCCGGATTGACGGAGGCAGAAATCATTCGCCACTGTTTCTTCCGATGGTGGGAGGAGACCTTGGAACCCGGACCGGACCGGCTTACGGGGCTAGAGGACACATAGGAAAGTCCTCGCAGGGTTTTTCAGGTGGTTGCTCACTGTGGGAATCGGGAGAACGCCATAATATTTCTGCTGATGCCCCTCATTTTCGTCCCGGCATCCGCCGTTTCAGGATATGGTCCAATGGGTCTTCAAGCTTTCCAACAAAACCGTCATTTCCCAATGAGAGCCGTTCTTTTTTCGCTTCGGAGAATGAAGGGGCGGGCGCTTATTTCCGTTCGGCCAGCTCGATGCTGATGTTGTCCGGTCCTTTGATGAAGGCGACCTTGACGCCGGGGCGGAGCTCCCAGGGCTCGCAGATGAATTCCGCGCCCTTCTCGCGAAGGTGCCTCGTCGCTCCGTCCATGTCGTCCACCAAGAGGCCGAAATGGTCGAGGCCGTAGCGCGGCTCGCTTCCCGTGCGGACGGGGTCTTCGCCTTCCGCGCGGCCCGACACCTGAAAGATCATGCCGTTTAGGTTCATCGTGAACGACGGCGCGCCCCCCAGCTCTCTTTCCCGGGTGCATTCCGCGCCGAACATCTCCTCCCAGAAATTACGGGCCGCGTACGGGTCCTCGCTTCGAAAGTGGATGTGGTCATATTTGTAAGTCGCCATTTCCCTTCCCCTCTCCATCTCGCTTTCTCGTTCAGGAATAAAGCATAAAGTCAGAATTCTCCAATCGGATTCCCCCGGACACCGGGTTCTCCGGCGTCTGCCGGGCCTTTATCGAATCCCCAACTCCGGCAGGACCTCCTTCACATAAATCTCGAACTGCCGGGCCTGATCCCGGGCCGTCAGCCGGATGGTGATGTGGTCGACGCCCGCATCCATATAACTCTTCAGGGTCTCGACGCATTGCCGGACGGAGCCGTGGGCCGTCCAGAGCTTCACCATGTCCTTCGGCCAGTCCCGGTCGTAATATTCGTCCAGAAACGCCTTGCTTTCCCAATAAGCCTCCTCGCGGTCGGGGTTGACGTTCAGGTTGTAGTAGAGCGAGGTCTTGAATCCGGCGTTGTCCAGGCCCTCTTTCTTTCTCATCGCGTGGATGCGGCCCAGGTAATCCTTGAACATCTCGGGGGTCAGCAGCGTGGTCTGCCACCCGTCGGCGTGCCGGGCGATGCGCCGCAGGGCCCGCTCCACGCCCCGCTCGCCGATGTTCCGCGCGCGCGGGGTGGCGGCGATCCAGATGGGGCAGGGCTGCTGGACGGGTTTCGGCAAAAGGTTCACGTCCTCGAAGGCGTAATGCTTCCCCGCGTACGTCGCGTGCTCGCCGGACCAAAGCGCCCGCAGGGCCGCCATCATCTCCACCATCCGGCCCGGCCGCTCCTTGCTGGGGATCCCCATGACGTCCAGCTCCTTGGCGGCTGCCGGGGTCTGGCTCGCTGGGTAGCCCATGCACGCCACCAGGAGCGTCCGCCCCTCGGAGAGCACGTCCAGGCTCGCCCACTGAAGGCCGAAGACCACGGGGTTGCGCTGGACGATGGTGGCCATGCACGCCACGCCCAGCTTGATGCGGGCGGTCCGCCCGGCGATCGCGCCCAGCAGGGGGATACACTCCAGCCGGGGCTTGCTCAGGATGCTGTCCCCGACCCAGACGTCCGTCAGGACGCCGGTCTCCTCCGCCTTCACGGCCATGTCCACCAGTTCCCGGGCCTGCACGATTCCGACGATGACGCCCCGGTTCGGCAGGGTCAGTCCGAAGTCGACCACCTTTTCTCTCCCTCGTGTGTATGCCGGTTGTGACCGGGGACGCTCACCCGACCTTTTGCCAGGGGCGGGTCGGGGCGCGGGTGATGAGCTCCGGACCGTCTTTGCGGACGATGAGTTCCTCTTCGATGCAGGCGCCCGCCACGTCGGGGACGGAGACGCCCGGCTCGATGCACAGGACCATCCCCTCCTCGATCACGTCCTGGACGCCCTTTTGGATGAGCGGGGACTCCACTGTCTCCAGGCCGATGCCGTGGCCCATGAAGGCGCGAGTGTGTTGGCCGTATCCCGCCCGCTCGAACACCGCCTGGGAGGTCTGGTAGATGTCGTCGCTCTTCACGCCCGGCCGGCACGCCGCGACGGCCGCCTCGGTCGCCTCGGCGCAGATCTCAAGGATCTTCAAGACCTCGCCGGACGGTTCGCCGACGCAGGTCGTCCGCAGGACGTCGTACTGGTAGCCTTCGAAGGCCCCGATGACATCGACCCGGACCACGTCGCCTTCCTCGAGCGCCCGCTGTGTCGCTTGGGGCCAGCGGATTCCCATTGTGGACCAGGGTCCGGAATGCACCCGGACGTACCGGACGAAGTCGGCCCCCCGGCGCATTCCCTCGGCGATAGCGGCCGCGCACACATCAGCCTCGGTTTGTCCCGGCGCGCATGCGGCCATCGCCGCCGCCTGGGACGCGTCGGCGATCTCGGCGGACGTTTTCAGCAGGGCGATCTCCGCCTCGGTCTTGACGGCGCGAAGGCCGCGCACGATTTCATCCGCCGGCTCCCATGTAACGTCCGGCAGAGCCGCCGTCAGGTCGCGGTACAGGGCCAGGGGGAGGATGTCCTCGCCCACGATGCCGGCGCGCGCGCGGGTCAGGCCCCGCTCGGCGAGGACTTCCTTCACGGTGGGGGCGAAGATCGATGTGATCCGCACGTCCTCGATGGGGACGAGGTCTTTCCGGTAGCCGGTCCGGTCGGTCAGGAGGATGGGGTCCCCGGTCCGGGGGAGAAGGAGCACGCCGTGGCCCGCGCCGCGGTTCTCTTTGGTGAACGCCCCGGCGGGAAAGGGCGGGAAGTGGTTGGTCAGAAACGTCAAGTCGCCCATGCGGTCGTAGAAGGATCGGCCGATGACGAAGAGGAGATCCAGGTCCCATTCGGCCATGGATTCGCGGGCGCGATCCAGCCGGCCGGGGATCTCCGATTGGGGCGTCCCCTCTCCCTCCATTTTCACCATTTGGATTTTCCTCCCGGGATCAGATTTGGACAACGGGGAGATCAGGCCGGGTTTCTTACCAACTTAAACACCCGAACGGTGTAGGTCGATTAAACCGGTTGGTTTTCAATAATTTACCCAATGGACAGGTGTTAACCAAGTCCCAGCATTCTGTTTCCCATGGGCGTGTGACGGGCCGGGACGGGGACCGGCCCCGACAACGAAAAACCCCTGTTTATACCCATAGGGGCGGCTCCCCGTCCCCGCCCGAAAAACCCGACCGTTGCGTGTATTTGCCACCTTCAACAAGACAAAGCCGCCGATGGCCATCCCTTCGCTAAGCCAAATACGAAACCATCAGCTTTGTGAGAAATGCAGGTCAGGCGTCGGTTTCCTGCGCCCGCTTGAGATATTCCCGAATGAGATACGCGAAGACCGCGACGCCGAAGGGCAGGACGTCCTCGTCTATGTCGAACCTCGAAGTGTGCATACTGTGGGTGATTCCCCTTTCAACGTTGCCGCATCCCAGCCGGAATTGGGTCCCTCGAACCTGTTCCAGGTAATAGGCGAAATCCTCGGACGCCATGATGGGCGGGAGGTCCTTGACGGGTTCTTCCCCCCATTCCGCCCGAAGCGTGCGGCCCAAGAAGGCCGTCGTGTCCGGGTCGTTGCGCAAGATGGGATAGCCCTCTTCGATCTCCACCTCGGCGGTCGCCCCGAAAGCGGCCGCCACCCGCTCGGACATCTCCCGGATCCGCGTCTTGGCGATCTCCCGCACCTCGCCGCTCAGCGTTCGGAGGGTCCCGACCAGGACGGCGGAGGAGGGGATGACGTTGAAGGCGTTGCCGGCGTTGATGCTCCCGATGGTGAGGACGGCGCTCTCGAGCGGGTTGATGTTCCGGCTGACGATGGACTGAAGGGCGGTGACCAGATAAGACGCCGTCACCACAGGGTCCACGGTGGACTGCGGCCTCGCCGCGTGCCCGCCATTGCCGGTCACGTGAATCTCGATCCGGTCAAACGCCGCCAAGGCGGCGCCGGGGGTCAGCCCCATGGCTCCCGCGGGGAGGGTGTGGACCATGTGCGCGCCGAAGATCGCTTCCACGGGTGGGTCGGAGAGGACGCCGTCGCGGATCATCGCCGCCGCTCCGGCCCGGCCTTCCTCCGCCGGCTGGAAGATGAACTTCACCTGTCCCGGGACGCCTTCGAGGAACTCCGGGTTTTCCGACAGGAACCGGGCGGTCCCCAGGATGATCGTCGTGTGGGCGTCGTGGCCGCAAGCGTGCATGAGCCCCGGCCGGGTGGAGGCGTAGGGGACGTCGTTCTCTTCCTGAATGGGCAGGCAGTCCATGTCGCCGCGGATGGCTACAGTGGGGCCGTCTGGATTTTTCCGGAGCAGGCCGACGACGCCGGTTTTCCCCACGCCCGTCCGGAACTCCAGGCCGAAGGATTTGAGGCTCTCGGCCATGATCCCGGCGGTGCGGACCTCCTGGAAGGCCAACTCCGGGTGACGGTGGAGGTCGCGCCGGATCTCGACGAGCCAGGGCCGGTAGGATTCGATGATCTGTGTAAAGGTTTTTTCCATGCTCAACCCGGTGCGTTCGCCCAAAGCCCGGTTGGACTCCGAGACCCGTGCGCCGTTCGGATCTCAGCGGAAACGGACGACGGTCTCAGCCGGCCGCCGCCTGGATCGCCCGCTGGCAGTGGACGCGGGCCAAGTGCGCCCGGAATTCCCCGGAGGCGAACAGGTCCTCCAGCGGGTCCACGCCCTCGGCAACCTTCGCCGCCGCGGCGGCCGCGGCGTCCTCGTCCAGACCGCCGCCGGCCAGGGCCTCCTCGACGCCTGCCGCCCGGAAGGCGCAGCCGGCCAGACCCGTTACGCCCACACCCGCACTTTTGCACGTCCCGTCCGCGACGGCAAGCTGGACGGCGATTCCCACCACCGCGAAGCCGGAGGCCCGTTGGACCGCCTTCCGGTACGCGCAGGCGCTGCCCGCGGTGGGGATTCGCACCTCGGTCAGGATCTCGTCCGGCTCCAGGCACGTGGTCAGCGTATCGGTGAAGAACTCATCGATGGGGATCTCCCGCTCTCCCTTGGGGGAGACCGCCGCCACCGTTGCCCGCAGGGCGATGACCGCCGCGGGATAGTCCGCGGCCGGGTCCGCGTGCGCCAGGCTGCCGCCCAGGGTGCCCTTGTTTCGCACCTGGACGTCGCCGATTTGTGCGGCGACCTCGGGGAGCAAGGGGCAGCACCCTTTGAGCGCGTCCGAGGACTCGATTTCGTAATGTGTCGTGCGCGCCCCGATCCGGCAGATGCCCCCTTCCTCGCGGATGTAGGAGAGGTCGCCCAGCCGGCCGATGTCGACCAAGACCCCCGGCCGCGCGATGCGGGTCTTCAACAGGGGGATCAGGCTGTGGCCGCCGGAGAGGATCTTCGCCTCCTCCCCGTGCTGGATGAGCAGGCCGATGGCCTCCTCCAGCGTGTCCGGCGCGTGGTATTCGAATTCGCTCGGGATCATGGCCGCGCTCCCTTCGTGATCTGCCAGACCTTTTCCGGACGGACCGGGATGTCCATGTGGGTGACGCCCCAGGGCGACAGGGCGTCCACGACGGCGTTGACCACCGCGGGGGTGGACGCGATGGTTCCCGCCTCCCCGACCCCTTTGGCCCCCAGGGGATTGACGGGCGACGGCGTCGTCGTCCGGTCCAGCTCGAACCTCGGAAGGTCCGTGGCCTTGGGCAGGGCGTAGTGCATGAAGGAGCCGTTCAGCGGTTGGCCGTTTTCGTCGTAGAAGAACTCCTCGTCTAGGGCCTGCCCCAGCCCCTGGGCGATGCCGCCGTGAAGCTGCCCGTCCACCAGGAGCGGGTTGATGACGTTCCCCACGTCGTCCACGCCGAGATAGCGCAGGACGTTCACGTCCCCCGTCTCGGGGTCCACCTCGACCACGCACACGTGCGTCCCGAAGGGGAAGGTGAAGTTGGAGGGCTCGAAATAGTGCGTGGCCTCGAGGCCCGGCGTTTCCCCCTCGGGGAAGGCCACGCCCCCGGCCAGCCCGGGATGATAGGCGCCCAGGGCCACCATCAGGAGGGGAACGCGCTTCTCCGGGTTTCCTCGGACGTAAAACTCCCCGGCCTCCAGGACCACGTCCGCGGGGTCGGCTTCCAGGTGGACGGCGGCGAACTTCTTGGACTTCTCGATGACCATGTCGCGCGCGATCCAGACGGCCGCGCCCCCTACGGCGGTGGCCCGGCTCCCGAACGTCCCAATCCCGTACTGGACCAAGTCCGTGTCCCCGTGGATCACGGTGACGTCCTCCATGGGGACGCCGAAGCCCTCGGCGACGATCTGGGCGAAGGTTGTCTCTTGGCCCTGCCCGTGAGGGGAGGTCCCGGTGAGGACAGTGATCTTCCCCGTGGGCTGCACCCGGACGGTGGCGCTCTCCCATCCGCCCGCCGGCAGGGCGGAGGAGGGACCCATCCCGCAGAGCTCGACGTAGCTGGACACACCGATCCCCAGGTGCCGGCCGGCCTTCCGGGCCTCGGCTTGCTCTTTTCGGAGGTCGTCGTACTCGGCCGCTTCCAGGGCCTTGTCCAGCGTGGGCTCGTAGTTCCCGCTGTCGTAGACCAGCGAGCTGGAGGCGGTGAAAGGAAAGGCGCCGGGTTCTGGGAAATTCTTTCGGCGGATCTCGACGGGGTCCATGCCCAGCTCGCGGGCGGCGATGTCCATGATTCGCTCGAGCATCAAAGTTGCCTCGGGCCGTCCGGCCCCCCGGTAGGCGTCGGTGGCCATCTTGTTCGTGAACGCCCCGCGGACCTTCACCTCGAGGTGGGGAAGCTTGTACGGCCCGGCCATCATGAACCCGGTGAACCACACGATGCCCGGCGTCAGGAGCTGGTGATAGGCCCCCACGTCCACTGTCACGCTGTACCGGAGCGCCGTGAGGGTGCCGTCGTTCATGATTCCGAGCTCGACCTCGCCCACCTGACCGCGCCCATGGATGGTCGCCAGGAAAGCCTCGGACCGGGACTCGATCCACTTGACGGGCCTGCACAGGGCGCGGCTCGCGAAGGAGACGATTCCCTCCTCCCGGTAGACGTTCAGCTTGCAGCCGAAACCCCCGCCCACCTCCGGCGTGATGACGCGCACCAGGTGCTCGGGGATGCCCATCTGGAGGGCGACCTGGGTTTTCAGGATGTGGGGGATCTGCGTGGAGGACCGCAGAGTGAGGGTCTCGCGCCCCCGGTCGTACTCGGCCAGCGCCCCCCGGGTCTCCATGGGACAGGGAATGACGCGGCCGTGAACCATCCGCTGCCGGATGACCCGGTCGGACTTCTCCAGCTCCGCTCGCACGTCCTCGCCGAGGCTCCAGGTGAACGCCAGGTTGTCGTCGAAATCTTCATGGACCTTCGCAGCGCTGGCCTCCAGGGCCTTTTCCGGGTCCACGACGGCCGGCAGGGGGTCGTAGTCCACGCTCACCCGGTCCGCCCCGTCCTGCGCCGTGTAGCGGCCATCGGCCACGACGGCGGCAATGGGCTCTCCGACATAGCGGACGGTTCCCCGGGCGAGGATGGGGTGGTGGGGCACCTTGGTGTCTTCGGTCAGGGCGGCCACGGGGACCGGTCCCACGTCTTTCGTGTCCTCGCCCGTGAAGACGGCGACGACGCCGGGAAGGGCCAGGGCGGCCGAGGCGTCCACCGATTTCAGCCGGGCGTGGGCGTGCTTGCTTCGGACGATGCCGACATGCAGACAGCCGGCCGGGGCCAGGTCGTCCACATAGCAGCCCAGACCCTGGAGGAGCCGGGGGTCCTCTCTGCGCTTGATCGGCTCGCCGATAAATTTCGGGGGCTTCGGGGCTTCGGTCATGACTCAAGACCTCCGGTCGGTGGTGGAGGGAAAGGACAGGAAATCAGGAACCCGCTCCGGCGGCGCCCCGGATGGATTCGACGATCTGTTGGTACCCCGTGCACCGGCAGAGGTTCCCCTCGATCCCCCGGCGGATCTCCTCGTCGGTGGGGTTGGGGTTGCGGGCGAGGAGCTGCTTGGTGGCGATGAGCATGCCCGGCGTGCAGAAACCGCATTGCAAGCCGTGGTGGTCCCAGAAGTTCTGTTGAACGGGGTCCAGCGCGCCGTCCTTCGCCAGGCCCTCGACCGTCGTGATCTCCGACCCGTCGGCCTGGACGGCCAGCAGGGTGCACGATTTCACGGCCATCCCGTCCTGAAAGACTGTGCAGGCCCCGCAGATGCTGGTCTCGCAGCCGATGTGCGTTCCCGTGAGTCCGACCACGTCCCTGAGGTAGTGGACGAGCAGAAGGCGGGGCTCCACCTCGTGCTCATGGGACGTGCCGTTGATGGTCATCCGGACGGATCGTTTCATCTCCATCCACCCCCTGGCCGCGTAACCGGGCCCGTTGTCGTGGCGTGAACCGCGCTGGATTCAAAAATCCAGGCTGAATCAGATTGGGGAAGAATTTTTCAGGTAAGTATACCACACCGCGTTTTCAAGACATGCACCTTACCGGCACCCCTTGAGTCCGATGGGTTTGTGAGAAATCCAGGCCTGATCCGCCGCCCGAAGATTGCTCTAACGGGTGTCATAGAAGCAAGTCATCCCGTTGGCGCATCAAAGACTTTGGGTAGAGTAGCCTTTTTGATCCACGGATTGCACAGATGGATATGAAAAGAACAAAGGTTTGACAGTCCCGGGCGCGGGTCTTACGATCTCTAGATAGAAGAGGTTAAATCATCCGAGGAACCCTTCAGAAAGGGGTGTAGGGTGCGGGTTCATGTGCTGGCATTCGCGTGGGCGAAGGACGCCATCGGGGCCGAGCGGATCCAGGCGGAAGCGCCCGAGGGCGCGACCGTCGAGGGGCTGATGCACCAACTGGCGGAGTCGCACCCGAGGCTAGCCGAGCGGGTCGAGGCCTTGACGATCGCCGTCAACGAGGAGTTCGTGGGGCCCGATTTTTCCTTGAGCGCGGGGGATGAGGTCGCCCTAATCCCGCCCATCTCCGGAGGCCGCATTGTTTAAGATCTCCGAAATGCCGATCAACGTGGACGAGCTTCACCGCGCCGTCCTAAGCGCCGGCCAGGGGGCGCTTGTGGATTTCTTCGGCATCGTCCGCGACCACGCCCGGGGGCGGAAGGTCGTCGCGCTTGAGTACCACGCCTACAAGCCCATGGCTGAGAAGAAGCTCCGGCAGATCGGCGGCGAGATTGCGGAGAAATGGGGCACGGACGCCGTGGCCATCGTCCACCGGGTCGGCCGGCTCCGGATCGGCGACACGGCCGTCGTCATCTCCGTGGCCTCTCCCCACAGGGCGGAGGCGTTCGCGGCGTGCAAGTACGCCATCGACCGGATCAAGCAGATCGTCCCGATTTGGAAAAAGGAAACGGGCGAGGGCGGCGTCGAGTGGGTCGAGGAGTGCGAAGTGAATGTCGAGGGTATGGCGTAACGGCCGGGAACCCCGGGCATTCGGGCCGGGGGGTTGATCTTTCCGGAGGCATTGCATTACAGTCTTTTTTTTTGGAGATGAGCGCAATCGATTGATTCATCCCGGGCGGGCGTAATTCAGAGGTAGAATGTCAGCTTCCCAAGCTGAACGTCGTGGGTTCGATTCCCATCGCCCGCTCCATTTTGAGCGCTGACGCGGCTCGTTCACGGGAACCAGGCATCCGGGGCGGGCCTCGTTTTTTGTGTCGCGGGACAGGCGACCCGACCTGCCCCCTACCCCTACCCCCCCCGCCCTGTGGCGGCCGTCGCGGAAGATAAGGGAAAGCGTGTCCGGCTCGAATTCATCGGCAAGACGAAAGAGCGGACCCGCCCGGCACGTCCTCGTCGGCCCCGATGAGCCTTTCGGCGACCTTCACGTCCACACCCATTTCTCAGACGGTGTTCATTCCCCGGAGAAGGTGGTTGAGCAGGCGGCCGCCCTTGGGATGTCCTTTCTGGCCATCGCGGATCACGACACCGTCCAGGGCGTTGCCCCCGCCCTCGCCCGCGCCCGGGAGCTGGGACTCCGTTTGCTCTCCTCCGTCGAGATCAGCGCGACCACGGAGGACGGCGACGTTCACTTTCTCGGCTACCTCGTGGACATCGAGGACGCGGCGTTCAACACGGCCTTGTCCGGGATCGAGGTCCGGCGGCGCGAGCGCATTCTCCGGATGATTGAAAAGCTGCGTAAGCTCGGCGTGCCGGCCGACCCCGACGCCTATTTCACCAGCCACCCGAAGGGGCTGGCGGGCCGGTTGAACCTGTCGACGTACCTGGTTTCGGCGGGCTTGGTCCCTTCGAAACACGTGGTGTTCTCCCGGTACCTGGGCATGGGTTGTCCGGCCTATGAGCCCGTCGACGCCTTGACAACGGCCGAGGCCCTCCGGATCATCCGATGTGCGGGCGGGGTGTCCGTGATGGCCCATCCCGGGCGGGGTGGAAAGGACCACTTGATCCCGAGGCTCGCCGCCGAAGGGCTTTGCGGGATCGAGGTCTATCATTCCAGCCACAGCCAGGCCGAAGCGAAGTCCTACCGGAGCTTGGCCGAAGCCCGGGGGCTGCTCGTCACCGGCGGGTCCGACTGTCACGGCAGAGACGACCCGCACGTCCTGATGGGAACGGTCCGCGGGCCCGCATCGTTTGTCGAAGCGCTGGAAGCGAAGGCCGCCGTCTTGCGGGCGGCCGACTGAAACCGGTCGAGCCGGGCGGTGATGGGGAGGGGAGCACGTCGTGTCGCGCCGGCACCAGATTCAGCGGCAATGGGAGATTGTCCGGTATCTGGAAGCCGGCGGCGCCCTGACCCTGGCCGACTTGGCCGAGTTGATCCGCCCGTTGGATGACCGGTCCGACGGGCGAGCCGGGCCCGGGGAGGAAAAACCGCGAAGGTGGAGCCAGGGCACCATCCGGCGTGACCTGGAAGACCTCATCCGGGCCGGGTTCCCCATCCTGAAGCAGGAGCAGGGGGGCGTCCGCTGGCGGTTTCCCGAGGGGTATCGCAACACCATCCCCGGGCCTTTTCCCCTCTCCGAGCTGATGGCCCTTTATTATGCGCGCCGGGTGTTCGACACCTTTCGCGAGACCCCCTTCCGCCGGACGTTCCAATCTTTATTGATCACCCTGGAGAAGCTGTTGCCCCCGCCGGTCCGGGACTTTCTCGATCGGCTGGATCAACACTTCGGGCCCTATCTGCCCGCGGTGAAGTCTCTCGCCCTCCATCAAGAGGTTCTGAAGGAGATGACCCGGGCCGCGGACGAGTGCCGGTGCGTGGAGATCCGGGTCCAGCCGTCCGGGAGGCGGCGCGCCTCCTGGCGCCGAATGGACCCTTACGGGGTCTGGCACCAACTCGGCCGGACGCTGTTGATGGGTTATCTGCACGAGACCCGGAGCCTGGAGCTCCTTCCCCTCGAATCGATCCGCGAAGTCCGCGCGACGGAAGATGTCTTTCAACTCCCCTTGGACATCGATTTTCAATCGGTGTTGACCGGAAGGCTGGCAGGGCCCTCCGGCGCGCCTTCCCCCGGGGGCGAGGTTCTCGTCCGTTGTTCGGGTGACGCCGTCGAGCGGGTCCGGGAGGCGATCGAGCGCGGCTGGCTTCCGGGGATCTCCCTGGAATCGGCTGAGCCCTCCGGGCGCGCCGGCGATCCCTCCGGGCGCGGTTCGGGGGAAGAGGGGGCGTCGCTCGTCCGGCTCTCGGCGTCCGACCTGAACTCAGTCCGGGCCTGGGTGTTGAGTCTGGGCGGCGGGGCGGAGGCGGTCTCCCCTGAGGAGCTCCGCCGGACCGTCGCACAGGAGCTTCGGGAGGCGCAGGGGCATTACCGGCCCGAAAGCCGGCGGGAGGAGCCGAAGTCGGGGGAGGGCGGCGGATGATGAAACCGGAGTCTGGACACCCGGGTCGCCGGGTGCCATATTATGGTGAACGGGGAGGTTTCCTTCGACGCCCTGTCGGGTCCTCTCAGGAAGGAAGGCCGGTTCGCGATGGAGTTCACCCCGGGAGGGGCGCTGGCGAAGGAGGGGCCGGGAAGGCCCGGCCGGTCGGCGGGAAAGCCGGGCGGGGGATGAAGCGACATGCGGTTGCGCAAGGAAGTCATCGACAGGCTCGCACGCTCGATCGCCCACGAATTGATCCGGTTCGGGTACGTCGACACGGAGATGACTGAGGATGGGCTGCGATACCGCCTGACGGAGTGGATCGCCGGTGATTTGCGGGTCGAGGATTCTCTGAACGAGGAAGTGAGGGAGATACTCGTAGGCTTCGAGGGCGAGATGGATCGACGCAACGTCGAGTATTCCCGAATGTTCGATCTGGTCAAGCGCCGCCTCGTGCGGGAAAGAAATCTGATCTTGTAGAAAGGGCGGCCATGTTCGCCGGTCTGAGCCGGGAGAAGATCAACCATCTCTCGAAGGAGATCATCGAGCGCTTGGAGGCCGACGAGGAGATCAGTCTGCTCAAGCCCGCCAATGATGTGCGCCTGCGCATCGTTCGCGTTATGACCGAAGAAATCCGCCTCGAAGAAACCATCGACGACGAGGTGACCCACACCCTTCAATCCTACGGCCGGAAGATTCCCGAAGGCAGTCCGGAATGGGAAGTCCTCTATCGAAAACACCACGAAGAGGAGCTCGTCCGCCGGGGCCTCAAGTAGCGTCATGACCGGCACCTGATTCAATTCATCGCCGGAAAATCGCGTTCGGGGGAAAACGGCCGGAGAATGCTCAAGGTCGGTCTGACGGGCGGAATCGCAAGCGGGAAGAGCACCGTCGCGGAGATGTTTCGCCGTCACGGCGCCCACCTGATCGACGCGGACCGGGTCTCCCGTGACGTGGTGGCGCCGGGTCGCCCGGCCCTCGAGGAGATCGTGGAGGCGTTCGGGCGCGGCGTTCTCCGCCCCGACGGCGTGCTGGACCGTGCGGCCTTGGCGGCAATCGTGTTCAACGACGACGACGCCCGCGCCCGGCTGAACGCCATCGTCCACCCCCGGATTTGGGAAGAAGAGGATCGGCTGTGCGCGGTCCATGAAGCGCGGGACCCGGATGGAATCGTCATGATCGACGCGGCGGTGATCATCGAGGCGGGCGGCGCCGGCAGGGTGGATCTGATGGTGGTGGTGGACGTGGACGCCGAGGACCAGTTCGAGCGGCTGGCCGCCAAGGGAATGTCCGAAGAGGAGGCCCGATCGCGGATCCGGTCGCAGATGCCCGTGGCGGAAAAGCGAACGTATGGGGATTACGTCCTGAACAACCGGGGCTCTGTGGAGGAGACGGGCAAGCAGGTCGAGCAGGTCTGGGGTGAGCTGGCGGCCCGGGCGATGGAAAAAAGATATTGACAAGTTGGCCTGGACTTCATATATTGGTCGGAACAATCAAGCGGGTCCTCCTGACCTGACTCTGATATCAGACTTCCGAAGTAAGCGCGCAAGAGTTATTCACCGTATCGGAAGGCAAACCACTAAGCTCAAAATTCCAGCGGTCTGAAGTCGCGCGCACCCGACTGTTTCTTTTCCGAATCCGCTCAACAGCGGGACTCCGTCAATCGTCCGTCAGGAAATTTCCCCTGGCGATCCATTCCCTATTTGAAAATGTAAGCCCCTATGCCCCCAAGAACTGTAAATCCCACTGAAAAATCCGAATCCCGCAAGACGAACAACACCGTAGAATCACAGAACGTGCAGGCCTCTGGTGTCTCCGCCGGAAATGACGGGGGAGGTGCGGGCTCAGACGCCGTCGAGGACAAGCGAAAGGTCCTCAACCTGGACGATCTCAAGTCGAAGACGATCAACGATTTGACCGAAATCGCACGCGGCTTGAATGTCGCGAGCCCGAGCGCGCTCCGCAAGCAGGAGCTCATCTTCAAAATCCTGGAAGTCCAGACCGAGAAGGACGGCTACATCTACGGCGAGGGCGTCCTGGAAATTCTGCCGGACGGTTTCGGGTTCCTCCGGGCCCCGAGCTACAACTACCTGCCCGGCTCGGACGACATCTATGTTTCGCCTTCCCAGATCCGGCGGTTTGATCTGCGGACCGGGGACACGGTGTCCGGCCATATCCGGCCGCCCAAGGAAGGTGAGCGCTACTTCGCGCTGCTCAAGGTTGAATCCGTCAATTTCGAGAACGCGGAGATCAGCAAAGGAAAAATCCTGTTCGATAACCTAACCCCGCTTTATCCCGAGGAGCGGATACACCTGGAAGTGCCCATCGGAGAGAACGGCAAGACGGACGTCTCCATGCGGGTGATGGATTTGCTGACGCCCCTCGGTAAGGGTCAGCGGGGTCTCATCGTCGCCGCGCCCCGAACGGGAAAAACGATGCTGCTTCAGTCCATCGCCAACAGCATCGCGGTGAATCACCCGGATACGTTCCTCATGGTCCTGCTCATCGACGAGCGGCCCGAGGAGGTCACAGACATGGAGCGGACGGTGAAGGGCGAGGTGATCAGCTCGACCTTCGACGAGCCCGCCTCCCGGCACGTCCAGGTGGCGGAGATCGTGATTGAAAAGGCGAAACGCCTCGTCGAGCACAAACGCGACGTCGTGATCCTCCTGGACAGCATCACCCGGCTGGCCCGGGCTTACAACGCCATTGTTCCGCCCAGCGGCAAGGTGCTTTCCGGCGGGGTGGACAGCAACGCCCTCCAGCGGCCCAAACGCTTCTTCGGTGCTGCCCGTAACATCGAGGAGGGGGGAAGCCTGACCATTGTGGCGACCGCGCTGGTCGAAACCGGGAGCCGGATGGACGATGTCATCTTCGAAGAGTTCAAGGGAACGGGCAACATGGAGGTCATTCTGGACCGCCGGATTTCCGACCGCAGGGTGTTCCCTTCTATCGACCTCCACCGCTCCGGAACGCGAAAGGAAGAGCTGCTCCTGAACGAGAAAGAGTTGAGCCGTGTGTGGCTGTTGCGAAAAGTCCTCCAGCCCATGGGCGTCGTGGAGGCTATGGAACTGCTCGTTTCCAAGGTCACCGAGACCAAGGACAACGCCATGTTCCTTGATTCCATGAACACCTAACGCTGTTTTCGCGAGGAGTCTCAGGCGGCTGGCAGCCCGCGGGTTTTCCCGCCGGGTTCCAGCCGAAGTTTTTTGGGTCGCGTTCACGCCGGGGTCGGCATGGATTTCATCCCCCCCGGGGTCGGATGCGGAGGAGTCGCCGATGAGGCCCGAAATTCACCCGGAATATCAGGAATGCACCATCACCTGCGCGTGCGGCGCCGAATTCCGCACCCGCTCCACCAAACCCTCGTATCGGGTCGAGATCTGCTCGAACTGCCACCCCTTCTTCACCGGCAAGCAGAAGCTGGTCGACACCGCGGGCCGCGTCGAGCGATACAGAACCCGGCACAGCAAGATGAAAACCGCCGGCTGAGACCGCACGCGGGGGAGATACGCCCGGCCGTGTATGAAGAACTCCGAGACAAGCTGACGGCCATCTGCGATAAGTTCGAGGCGTTGACCGGGAGGATGGGGGAGCCCGATCTGCTGGCCGATCACGAGGCCTACCGCAAGGTGGCCAAAGAACGCTCCGAGTTGGAGGAAACCGTCCGGACCATCCGGATGTATGAGAAAATTCAGGAGGAGCTCGCCGGAAGCCGGGAGGTTCTCCAGGATACCTCAGACGCGGAGATGCGGGATATGGCCCGGGAGGAGATCGCCCGGCTGGAGTCGGAAATTTCGGAGATCGAGACGCGCCTCAAGGAGTTGATGGTCCCGAAAGACCCGAACAACGAGAAAAACGTCATTTTGGAAATCCGCGCGGGCGCCGGGGGCGATGAGGCCGCCCTGTTCGCGGCGGATTTGTTCCGAATGTATCTCCGCTTCGCAGAGCAAAAATTGTGGAAGGTCGAGATTCTGGATTCCAGCCCGACGGAGCTGGGCGGATACAAGGAGATCATCGCCGCGATCCGGGGGGATCGGGTGTACAGCTTTCTCCGGCACGAGAGCGGCATCCACCGCGTCCAGCGGATCCCCGAGACCGAATCCAGCGGCCGCATTCACACCTCGGCGGTCACCGTCGCCGTCCTTCCGGAGGCGGAAGAGGTGGATGTGGAGATCGATCCGGCCGACCTGCGCATCGATGTCTACCGCTCCTCCGGACCGGGCGGACAGAGTGTGAACACGACCGATTCGGCCGTTCGAATCACCTACCTTCCAACGGGGTTGGTCGTCACGTGTCAGGACGAGAAATCGCAGCACAAGAACAAATCCAAGGCCCTCCGGGTCCTGCGGGCGCGGGTCCTCGACGCGGCCGTCCGCGAAACCGAGGCCAAGCGGTCAGAGGCCCGGCGCTCTCAGGTGGGATCGGGAGACCGAAGCGGCCGGATCCGGACCTACAACTTCCCGCAAAACCGCGTCTCCGACCACAGGATCCAGTTGACCCTGCACAAGCTGGACGCCGTATTGCAGGGAGAGCTGGAAGACTTGGTCGAACCGCTGATGGCCGCCCGGGAGGAAGAAGCGCTGACCGCCTTCGAACACTCCGCGGCCGCCGGGAATCCTTCCTGATCGGCGGGGACGCAACCTCCCTCACCCCTTGTTTTCAAGATCTGCTCCAGGAAGCCGTTCTCCATCTCCGGAAAACGGGACTGTCCACCGCACGGCTGGATGCCGAGCTCCTACTGGCGCACGCGGCGGGTCTGCGGCGCGAAGACCTGATCGCCCGTCCGGACCTATGTCCGGACCCGGAGATCGCGTCCCGCTTCCGCAACTTCATTGAGCGGCGTGAAGGACGCGAGCCGGTGCCCTACATCCTGGGGCGGCGGGAGTTCTGGTCGCTGGAGCTCCAGGTGAACCGGACCGTCCTCGTCCCGAGACCCGAGACCGAGACCCTCGTGAGCGAAGTCTTGCGCCGCCTCCCCCCCCCTCCCCCCCCCGAAAGCGCGGACCGGGGCCAACGGACGCGCGTGATCGACCTGGGAACCGGTTCGGGCAACATCGCGTTGTCGCTGGCTTCGGAGCGGTCCGACCTCTTCATCGTCGCGACCGACCTGAGCGGCGGCGCCTTGCGAACCGCAAAAGAGAACGCCGCGCGGTTGGGCATGGCCGGCCGGGTGGAATTCGCGGGCGTCGATTGGCTGGAAGGAATCCGGCCCGATCCGTCCTTCGACGCCGTGGTCTCGAACCCTCCTTACATCCGTGGGGGGGGGGGGGGGGGAGGAGGCCCTCGACCGTCGGGCCCTGGCTTTCGAGCCCCGGGCGGCCCTCATCGCCGGAGCGGACGGCCTCGACGCCTGCCGGGCCATCGTCCGGGGCGCGGAAGACCTCCTGCGGCCGGCCGGGTGGCTGTTGTTGGAGATCGGGGCGGATCAGGCAGCGGAGGTCCGCGGCCTGCTGGAGGCGCGCGGCGTCTACGGGCGGATCGACGTCATCGCGGATCTGGCCGGATGCGACCGGGTCGTCGCCGCCCGGCGCGGGGGGGGATGAGTCACCGTGGACCGGATTGTCATTCAGGGCGGGGTGCCGCTCCGGGGGGAGGTCAAGATCAGCGGGGCCAAGAATTCGGCCTTGCCGCTCATGGCGGCCTGCCTGCTGACGGAGCAGCCTTGCCGGATTGAAAACCTTCCGGTCCTTCACGACGTGAAGAGTTTCCTGGATCTGCTTCGCGGAATGGGGGTTCAGGTCGAGTTGCGCGGCGGTTCGGCGGAGCTCCGGGCCGAAGGTCTTCAGCGGGTGGAGGCGCCCTACGACTTGGTCCGCAAGATGCGGGCCTCCGTCATGGTCCTGGGGCCGCTGACGGCCCGCCTGGGCGCGGCGAAGGTTTCCCTGCCGGGGGGCTGCGCCATCGGGGTCCGCCCCATCGATCAACACCTGAAGGGGCTAGCGGCGCTGGGGGCCGAGATCCGGCTAGAGGACGGCTACATCCACGCCCGGGCCGGCCGGCTCAAGGGGGCGGAGATCTTTCTCGATCTCGTGACCGTGACCGGGACGAAAAACATTATGATGGCCGCCGCGCTCGCCGATGGACGGACGCGGATTCACAACGCCGCCCGGGAGCCGGAAGTGGTGCAGCTGGCGGAGGTGTTGAGTCTTATGGGGGCGGAGGTCCGCGGGGCGGGGACGGACACTGTGGAGGTCGCGGGCGCACCCCAGCTCGGGGGGTTCGAGGGCCGAATCATTCCGGACCGGATCGAGGCGGGAACCTATCTGCTGGCGGGCGCGGTGACGGGAGGGGACGTGTGCGTCACCGGGATGTGCCCGGAGCACGTCGGGGCCTTGAGCGGCAAGCTGGCGGACGCCGGGATGGATTTGTGCGAAGAGGGCGACCGCATTGATTTGAAGGGGGATCGTCCCATCCGGGCCGTGGACTTCCAGACCGCGCCCTATCCCGGGTTCGCCACCGATTTGCAGGCGCAGATGATGGTCCTGCTCAGCCTGGCGGAAGGGACCTCCGTGCTTTCCGAAACGATTTTCGAGAACCGCTTCATGCACGCGGCCGAGCTCCGGCGCATGGGGGCCGACATCCAGGTGGAAGGCAACCGGGCCGTGGTGCGTGGAAAGGGGCGTTTGACAGGGGCGGAGGTCATGGCGACCGACCTGCGGGCCAGCGCCTCTCTAATTCTGGCGGGCCTGGCCGCGGAAGGCGAAACGATGGTCAATCGGGTGTACCATATCGATCGGGGATACGAGCGGATCGTCGAAAAGCTGTCGGCCCTCGGCGGCCGCATTCAAAGGGTGACATGAAAAAGAACCGGCCCCTGACACTGGCCCTTCCCAAAGGCCGCCTCTTTCAGAAGGCGTGGGCGCTTTTGCGCAGGATGGGATACGTTCAGACCGAAGGGTGGGGAGAGGAGCGCGGCCTCGTCCGCGAATCAGCGGACGGCCGGGTCCGCATCGCCCGCATCCGGGATGTGGACGTGCCGACGTACGTTGAGCACGGCGCGGCCGACCTGGGCATCGTGGGCAAGGACATCCTCCTGGAACAGGAAAGGGTTGTCTACGAGCCCCTGGACCTGGAATTCGGGGTTTGCCGCCTTGTCCTGGCCGCTCCGGCCGGCAGCGGAGACCCGCCGACCTGGCAGGACCTGGCCCGGGAATCCCATCTGCGGGTCGCTGCGAAGTTTGTTCGAATCACGGAGCGGTTTTTCGGTGAAGAGGCCGTCCCGGTGGACGTGATCAAGCTGTCGGGCGCCGTCGAGCTGGCCCCAGCCATGGGGCTGGCCGACGCGGTTGTGGACCTGGTGGAGAGCGGCACGACGCTGCGGGAAAACGGCCTGGTCGAGGTCCGCGAGATCCTCCGAACCTCCGCCCGGCTCATCGTCAACCGGGCCAGCCAGAAAACCCGGAGGGAAGAGGTGGGCGAATTCATCCGGGTCTGCCAGCGGAAGCTCCGCCCATGATGCGCCTGAAGGCCCGGGATCCCCGGTGGTGCGAGCGGCTGGATCGCCGGCGGAAGCGGTGGCTGCGCGATCAGGCCCAGGTCCTGGACGGCGCGCGCCGAATCCTGGAGGATGTGCGAAAAAATGGCAACCGGGCGGTCCTGCGCTACACGTTGAAGTTCGACGGTGTGAGGCTCAAGGCGGCGGACCTTCGCGTTCCCGCCGATGAGATCGCCGGCGCCGTGGCCGGATGCGATCGGGCGGGGCTTTCGGCCTTGCGTCTGGCGGCAAGGCGGATCGAGCGCTTTCACCGCCGTCAGGTCCGGAAGGGCTGGTCCATCGGGGGCCGGGGCGAGCGGCTTGGGCAGCGGGTGACGCCCCTCGCCCGCGTTGGTCTTTACGTGCCCGGCGGCCGTGCGGCCTACCCCTCCACCGTCTTGATGACCGCCCTCCCGGCGCGCATCGCGGGCGTTGCGGAGCGGGTGATGTGCACGCCCCCCGGCCCGGGCGGCGAGGTGAGTCCGTGGGTGCTGGCGGCGGCGGGGTTGGCGGGGGTGACCGAGGTGTATAAGGTCGGCGGTGTCCAAGCCATCGGCGCTCTCGCCTACGGGACGGCGACGATCCGGCCCGTGGACAAGGTAGTCGGCCCCGGCAACGTCCACGTGGCGGCGGCCAAACGGTGGGTCTTCGGCGAGGTGGGCATCGATCAAATCGCCGGGCCGTCCGAGCTGTTGGTCGTGGCCGATGATTCGGCGCGGCCCGATTGGGTGGCGGCGGACCTGCTGGCCCAGGCCGAGCACGACCCGGACGCCTGGGTCGGCCTGGTGGCGGTGGGAAGCGGCGCGCGGTCCCGGAACCTGGCGGATCGGGTGGTGGAGGCGCTGAACGGCCGCCTCCGGAATCTGGAGAGGCGGCGGATAGCGGCGGCCGCCTGGAAGCGGAACGGCCTCGTCGTCGAGGCGGCGGAGATGGAGACCGCCGCGAGCGTCGCGGCCACGGTCCGGCCTGAGCATTTGTCCCTGGTCGTGCGGGACGCCCAGCGGTGGGTGGACCGGTTCTGCTGCGCGGGGGCCGTGTTCGTGGGAGGTTATTCGCCCGTGGCGGTGGGGGATTACGTGGCCGGGTCGAATCACGTCCTACCGACGGGAGGCGCCGCGCGGTTCGCCTCGCCCCTGGGCGTGGACGATTTTGTTCGGCGCACCGGCGTCGTCTCGATGAACCGGGCCGCCCTGGAGGGTGTGGGCGATGCGGCCATGACCCTCGCGAGCCTGGAGGGGCTGGGCGCGCACGCCGCATCGATCGGGGTGCGGCTTTCCCGGAAGGGGGAGAGGGAGGGGGGTGGACGGGCCGGGAAGTCGTGACGCCCGGGGCGCCGCGAGCCCCGGGGAAGAGGACACGGATAATTTCGATATCGTCCTCTCCTTTCTTTTTTTCTAGGGACTGAATTCGATGAGTCGAACCGCCCGAATGGAGCGCACGACCCGCGAGACGCGGATCGATCTGGAGTTGAACTTGGACGGCGCCGGCGAATCCGAGGTGGAGACCGGCATCCCGTTTTTCGATCACATGCTGAGCCAGGTGGCCAAGCACGGCATCTTCGATCTGAGGGTGAAGGCCGAGGGGGACACCGAGGTGGATGATCACCATACGGTGGAAGACGTGGGGATCTGCCTGGGCGGGGCCCTCCAGCGGACACTGGGCGACAAGGCCGGCATCCGGCGGTACGGAAGCGCACTATCGCCCATGATGGATTCCCTCGCGCGCGTCGCGCTGGACCTGAGCGGCCGGTCCTCTCTCTTCTATCGGTGCGCCTTTACGGCCGCCCGCGTGGGGAAATTCGACCTTCAGCTCGTGGAGGAGTTCTTCACCGCCTTTTCGTCGAGCGGCGGCGTGGACCTCCACATCGAGGTCCTCCACGGCTCGAACGCGCATCACATGGTGGAGTCCGTCTTCAAGGGCTTCGGACGCGCCTTGCGCGAGGCCGTCTCCCCCGATGAGCGGCGTCAGGGCGTTCCGTCCACAAAGGGGGCGCTGTGAGGGTCGCCGTCATCGATTACGGAATGGGAAACCTGAAAAGCGTCCGCAACGGGTTTCGGGCCGTCGGAGAGGACGCCCCGGTGATTTCCCGCCCCGAGGACGTGAGGCGGGCCGAGGCCGTTGTTCTGCCGGGCGTCGGCGCTTTTCGGGACTGCATGGAGAACCTCCGCGCGGCGGGTCTGACCGAGGCTGTCCTGGAAGCGATCCGCGCGGGAAAACCCTTTCTGGGGATCTGCCTGGGTTTGCAGGTTCTCTTTGAGAAGAGCCGCGAGTTCGGGGAGAGCGAGGGCCTGGGCTGGTTCGGGGGAGAGGTCGTCCCCTTCCCCGAATCCATGACGAACGGCGGCGGGAACCGGCTGAAAATCCCGCACATGGGGTGGAACCAGGTCCGCCCGGAGGGGGGGGGGAGCGGGGAGATTCCGCTTCTGAAGGACGTGGCGGATGGGGCGGACGGGGCGTGGCTCTACTTCGTCCATTCCTACTACGTTGCGCCCGTGGACGAGGGGATCATCGCCACGAGGACGGATTACGGGATTCCTTTCGTCTCGAGCGTCTACCGCGACAATGTCTTCGCCTGCCAGTTCCACCCGGAGCGCAGCGGGCCGTTGGGATTGAAGATTCTGCGGAATTTCGTTGAGTGGGCGAAGAGGGTTTGAATTGAGAGTCGCAGGTCTCTGAGAGAAAAGGGAATTTCGTCCTGCACAGACAGGGTGTCCACCTGGGCGTTTGTTGGGGGCGGGTACGGAGCCCCGCCCCTACAAGGGATCAGTCCTTCGTGAAGCGGCGGGGCTCCGGGATCAGGTAGAGTTCTTATGCTCATCATCCCCGCAATCGATCTGAAAGGCGGGCGCTGCGTCCGGCTCTTCCAGGGACGGCGGGACCGGGAAACGGTCTTCAGCGGCGATCCGGTCGGCGCCGCCCGGCGGTGGGAGGATTTGGGCGCACAGCGGCTTCACGTCGTGGACCTGGACGGGGCCTTCGAGGGCGAGAGCGCCAACCTGCGCATCCTCGAGGAGATCGCCGGAAAGGCTTCCGTCCCCGTCCAGTTCGGTGGCGGCGTCCGGGGCGAGGCGAGCCTCCGGCGCGCGTTCGACGCCGGGGCCTCTTTCGTCATCCTGGGTACGGCGCTCCACAGAGACCCGGATTTCTCCGTCGCGGCACTTCGCGAGAATCCCGGGCGGATCATCCTCGGGATTGACGCCCGGGACGGAAAGGCGGCCGTCTCCGGCTGGGAGGAAGAAACAGAGGTGGAAGCCGCCGACCTGGCGAAACGGTACGAAGTGGAGAACCCGGCGGCGGTGGTATTCACCGACATCTCCCGGGACGGAGCGATGGGCGGTCCGAACCTGGAGGCCACGCGGGCGCTGGCGAAACGGCTGTCCGCGCCGGTCATCGCTTCGGGCGGGGTCTCGTCCATCGAGGACGTTTCCGCCCTGCTGCCCCTGGAGACCGACGGGGTCGCCGGCGTCATCACGGGAAGGGCCATCTACGAGGGGCGGCTGGATCTTGCCGCCGCCCTGGAGCTTGCCGGAGGCTAGCCAGGCGGGGTGTCCCCCCTCCGGAGGAGAGCGTCATGAACGTCGAAGTGGCATTCGATGACAGGGGTCTCGTCCCGGCCGTCGCCCAGGACGACCGGACGGGACAAGTCCTTATGCTGGCTTACATGAACGCCGAGAGCATCGAGCTGACGCGCGAGACCGGCGCTGTGCACTATTTCAGCCGGTCGCGCAACCGGATCTGGAAGAAGGGAGAGACCTCCGGGCATGTCCAGTGCCTCAAGGCCATGCACTTCGATTGCGACCTGGACGCCGTTCTGGTGAGGGTGGAACAGGAGGGCGTCGCCTGCCACACGGGCCGTCCGGCATGCTTTTTCAACACCTCAGAGGGCGAGGTCGATAATCCCGGGTCCGTAGGGCCCTGGATCCAGGACGGGGTCCTGAGGCGCGTCTTCGATGTCATCAAGTCGCGGAAAGACGCCCTGGAATCAGGCCGGGAGGACAGTGAATCCTATGTTCAATCCCTCCTGCGCTCCGGGAAAAACAAGATTTTAAAAAAGTTGGACGAAGAAACAGCGGAAGTTGTCGCCGCAACAGTGAAAGGGGAGGCGTCCGAAATCACGACCGAGGTGGCGGACCTTTGGTTTCACCTGTTGGTCCTTCTGGGGTCGGAGGGAATTCATCCGGAGGCGGTTTTCTCGGAGTTGGAGAGAAGATTCGGAAAATCCGGGATTCGCGAAAAAAGGGAGAGGGCCAATCCATGACCCTATCATTGACAAATCCAAGGGAGGACAATATATTTCTCGTTTAACCAAGCGAATGAATCTCACTGATTCTCCCATTGATTCCACGCTTCCTGAACGGTCTGGTGTCGAAGATGGCATTCGAACAGCCCCGGGTTCCGTCTCTCTATCCACTGACCCCCTTTTCCCATCTATGGAGCCGCCCGGTATGAGGATGGAAGGAGATCCTCCGATCCTGTTTCAGGCGCTGAGGAATCCCCGAGCCCTCCTTTATTTTTCCAGGAAAATCTCCTCGCTTGTCGAAAACTCGATCCGGTCCTTTTCGCCCGATGGGCGCAACGTGACCGGATTTTTTGCTTCTGTGCGGAGGCTCAGCGCGCGGCCGCAGCTGGGGGGTTTCGTGAAATTGGTTTGTTCTTGTTGAGGAGGCGGAGCGATCGGCTTCCGGTCCATCATTGCTGAAGACGCCGTTTCGGCGCTGGAATTCGATGCGTTTCGGAAACTTCTGGAAGGCTTCGCGTCGTCGCGGCCCGGTGCGGACGCCCTGCTCGGCCTGTTGCCCTCCGATTCTTCCCGGCTCATCCAATCACGATTCCATCGCGTGGCGGAAATGCGCCGCTTCCTTTCCACGGGCCCGTTTCCTCTCGGCCCCTTCAGTGACCTCCGCACTTGGCTGACCCCGCTGAAATACGGGGCCGAGCCCATCGAGCCGGAGCGCCTGTTGGCGGTGGCTGAGGTGGTCGAGCGGGCCGAAGCCGCCCGGCGCGGACTGAAAGAAGCCGCCAATCACTGCCCCGCTCTTCTCTCCAACGTTCCGGAGTTTTCCGCCCTGCCCTCCTTGGCCGCGAGCATCCGCCGCTCCTTGGAGCCGGACGGACGCTTGGCCGACACAGCCAGCTCAAAGCTTCAGGGTGTCCGTCGAAGCCTCAGACGTCTGCGGGAGGAGGTTCGCGCGACGCTCGAATCCCGGATGTCGGGATGGTCGGAAATTCTTCAGGAGCCGCTTGTCCTCATCCGCCGCGACCGCTACGTGATCCCGGTGAAGCCCGCCTTCCGCAGAACTTTGAAGGGGCTCATCCTCGACCAGTCGACCAGCGGCCAGACCCTTTACGTCGAGCCGCTCCTGATTCAGTCCGAAAACGACCGGATGGCGGAGCTGCGCGTCGAGGAAACGGCGGAAACTTACCGGATTCTGAAGGAGTGGACGGACCGGATCTTCGATGAACGGGACTCCCTCGAGACCCTGGTCGGCTGGCTGGTGGATCTCGACGTGTGGTTGTCCATGGCCCGGTTTGCCGAGCAATTCGATTGCGTCGAGCCGGAGATGAACGATGCTGGCGTCCTGCGTTTATCCGGCGCCCGTCACCCGCTCATCGAGCGTCAGAAGGGAAGGCGGCGGACCGTTCCGCTGGAAGTGCGGCTGGAAGGGGGAGGGCGCCAGTTGGTCATCAGCGGCGCGAATACGGGCGGGAAGACGATCGCGCTGAAAACCGTCGGCCTGCTCGCGATGCTGGCCCACGCGGGCTGCCCCGTGCCGGCCGCGGAGGGAACGGAGATTCCCTACCTAGATCGGATCTTCGCCGACATCGGCGACGAGCAGAGCCTCGCCGAGAGCCTGAGCACCTTTTCAGCCCGCTTGGCGCATCATGTGAGCTTTTTGGAGATGGCGACGGAGCGCTCTTTGATCCTGATGGACGAGTTGGGTGCGGGAACGGACCCGGCTGAAGGTGCGGCCCTGGGCGTGGCCGTGTTGGAAACCCTGGCCTCGAAGCGGGCGTGGGTCATTGTCACTACGCACCAGGAAGCCCTAAAGACCTACGCCGATGAGACACCGGAGGCCCTCAACGCGGCGGTCGAGTTCGACCGGCGGAGGCTTTCGCCCACCTTCCGGCTGATATCGGGAATCGCGGGGACGAGCTATGCCCTGGCCGTGGCCGAGCGCCTAGGCATGCCGAAAGTCGTCGTCGAAAGGGCCCGGGACCTGACGCGGGGGACCGAGCCGGGAGTGCGAGCGAGGCTGGACCGCCTCGAGGCCCGGGAAGAGCGGCTCCAGGCCCTCGAGGAGAAGTCGAAGGCGGACCGGGCGGCCCTCGAAGCGGCGCGGGCGGAGGTTATCGAAGCGCGCGGGCTGTTGTCCGGGCGGCGCGAGACGTTTGAGGCGAAGGCCCAAAGGTTCCTTCACGACGCCCGGCTGAAAGTCCTCGACCTGGAGCGGGCGATCCGCGCCGCCGGTCGCGCCGCGCGCGAGGCCCTTCCCGAAATGAAAGACCGGGCGAGAAAGAGCGTGGCCGCCTTGGAGAGGTCCTGGGACGATGTTTTGGCCGAAGCCCCGCCCACCGAGGCCGAAAAGGCCGAGCGGCACCCCGTCCGCGCGGGCGACCTCGTCCGCTCGCGATCGATGGGATGGCGGGGCGTCGTCGGAGACGAGAAGAACGCCCGGGGCGAGTGGTGTGTCACCACGGGGGGAAAACGGGCCTGGCTGGCCGAGGGGGACTTGGCGATCCTGGGCCGGGCGGACGACTCCGCCGGACGGGACGCGGGTGTCACCTTCGAGCGGCATGCCGAATCCCGCGAGGATTCGGGCGGCGCGTCGGGTTTCGAGCTGTACCTCCTAGGGCAGCGGGTGGAAGAGGCCCTCCGGCGGGTGGAGCAATGCCTGGACGACGCGGCGGTTTCGGGTGTTCCCTTCGTGCGGATCATTCACGGCAAGGGGACCGGGGCGCTTAAGCGTGCCGTCGCCGAAGCCCTGGAAGAGAATCCGCTGGTCAAGAATTTCTTCCCGGCCGCGCCTGAGGCCGGCGGAGAAGGTGTCACCGTTGTGGAGATGGCCGGGGACAAATCCCCCGCCCATCTATAAAGGGCGTTTCTGAAAGGCCGAAGATGGCGCGCTATTCAGATGAGATTCTGGGCCGCATCCGGGACTCCGTGGATATTGTCGAGTGGATTTCTCAGTCCGTCCCGTTGAAAAAGGCCGGGGCAAATTACAAGGGTCTGTGCCCGTTTCACGAGGAAAAAACCCCTTCCTTCAATGTTCATCCGGGAAAACGGATCTTCTACTGCTTCGGCTGCTCTCGGGGGGGCGACATTTTCAAGTTCACCATGCTTCACCAGAATCTGACCTTTCCGGAGGCGATCCGGATCCTGGCGGACAAGGCGGGGGTCACGCTCCCGGCATCGGCGCAGGAGACGCCCACGGATGATGGCGAGGAGCGGATGAGGCGCGGGATCCGGAAAATCAACGAAACGGCCGCGCGTTTCTACCGGGACGCCCTGTCGTCGAAGATCGGCGCCGGCGCCCGAAAATACCTGGGGGACCGCGGAATCGCCGACGCGTCGATCGAGACGTTCGGCATCGGGCTCGCACCGGCGGGCTGGCAGAACCTCCTGGAACATCTGGCCCGGAACGGATTTTCGTCCCGCCAAGCGGTGGCGGCCGGGCTCGCCAAGCCGCGATCCGGGGGGGGCGGGGCCTACGACGTGTTCCGGGGACGCATCGTCTTCCCGATCCGGACCCCGGGCGGAGGGATTGCGGGATTCGGAGGCCGGATCTTCGGCGGCGAGGAGGACGACGACGCCCCCAAGTATCTCAATTCGCCCGACACGCCGGTTTTCAGAAAGAACCGGATCCTGTACGGCCTCCACGAATCCAAGGAGACAATCCGCGGCGACCGGACGGCATTGATCGTCGAAGGCTATTTCGACGTCATCGCCCTGCATCAGCATGGGTTCAAGGGCGCCGTGGCCTCGATGGGCACGGCCCTGACTTCCGATCACGTCGGGAACTTGCGAAGGGAGGGTTTCTGCGAGACCCTCGTGTTCTGTTTTGATCCGGACGCGGCCGGCGAGGGCGCGGCCCGGCGGGGCGGTGCGATTCTGCTCGATAAATATCAGCAGACCGACCTGCCGGAAAAGTGGCGCGGCGGCAAAGAATTGACCACATTATTGAAAATGGGCGGTCCCGGCGGAGGCGCTTGGAACCGGATGGCGCTCCGGGTGGTCGTCCTGCCGTCGGGCGAAGACGCTGACAGCTACGTGCGGAGCTATGGCGCGGCGTCCTTCGGCGGCCTTCTGGAGAAGGCCGAGAACCTGATCGATTATCTGCTGGACCGCACGGTCTCGGCACACCCCGCGGATTCGCCCATCGAGGGAAGGGTGGAAGCCCTCCAGGAGGTGGCTTCGCTCTTGTCCGGACAACGGGAGGTGGTTCGGCGGGAGTACGTGAGGGATTTGAGCGAGCGGCTCCGGATCGACACGGATCTGGCTGAGCGGGTCCTCCGGTCCCGGGGGCGCAGGGACGAGGGCGTTCAGGCGACGGTGGAGATGAAGGCGAAGTCCGAGCGCCTTCCCCCAGCGGAGAAGATGCTGGTCCAGGTCCTGCTGAGCCATCCTGCGCTCGCGGCTCGGCTGGAGCTTCCCATGGAGTTGTTCTCGGACCTGCAGCTCCGCCGCATTGGCTCGGCCGCCGTGGCGAACGCCGGTGCGGCGAAGACCGGCGGATTGGACGATGGGGAATTCGTCCCGGCCGTCCTGGCGGCCGTCGGGGATCCGGATGTGGAGAAGCTGGTGGCCGCGCTGGCCATGGCGCCGCCGGTCTGGGCGGATGAGCCGGAGCGTGCGGCCCGCGAGTGCATCGCCCGGATATTGAGTGACGGCTTGAAGCGCCGGAAAAAAGATTGGCGGTCCCGGATTGACGACGCCAAGCGGCGCGGGGACGAAGACGCGGTTCAGTCTTTGATGGAAGAGGGGGAGGCCATGAGGAAAGAAAAGGTGGGCCCCCTTCAGGAGGTGACACAGGCGGAGTGATTCATGCGGGCCTCCTCGGCCGGATGAGGCCCGAGCGGGCATTCAGGGGGCTTGCGGACCGAAGCTTGGGAAAAGGACGTCGACATGCCGAATCAGGAAAGACTCCACGAGGTCAAGCAGCTGATTTCCCTGGGGAAAGAAAAGGGCTACCTCACCTACGAAGAGGTCAACGACTTCTTGCCTCCGGATGTCGTCACCCCTGAACAGATTGACGACATCATGATGATGTTCGGGGAAACCGACATCGACGTCATCGAAAAGGATCTGGAGTTTCAGCACAACTCGTCCACGGACGCGGGTTCGGGAAAGCAGGCCCCGGCGCCGGAATTTCAGGTGAACGACTCCACTTTGGGGCGCACCGATGACCCGGTTCGGATGTACCTGCGGGAGATGGGCTCCATCCCCCTGCTGAGCCGCGATGGGGAGATCAAGATCGCCAAGCGAATCGAGGAGGGTCAAATGGAGGTGATCCAAGCCGCCATCTCCACCTCCGTGGCCCTGAAGGACGTCATCGACTTTGGCGACGCCCTGCGAAAAGGACACATCCGCGCGCTGAACATCACGAGGATCAACGTAGGGGAAGAGAAGGTTTTATCGGAAGAGGAGCGGGAAAAGAACCGGATCCTGGCGCTGATCGGCAAGGTCCGGGACACGCACCGTCGGCTCCTGAAATCCCAGGCCGCCGGTCCGACGCCCGGCGCGATGAAATCGATCAAGCGCTATCAGGACCGCATCGTGGAGCTGATACAGGAGGTCGGGCTGGCCCCCGCCGAGATTGACGGCATCATCGAGAAGATCAAGAACAGCTATCGCGAGATCCGGGCGCATGACCTCCTGAATCAGGCCCTGCTGGAAGAAGTCGATCTGGACGTCGCCGAGCTCCGGCGCATCCTGCGGGAAACGAAGCGCACCGGCCGCCGCCGCAAGGGACGGCACAAAGTGGAAATCCTGATGGAGTTCGACCGCCGAATCCGGTCCCATCAGAGAAACATCCGGAAGATTGAACAGGAAGTGGGCGCCGGCCGGGAAGAGTTGGCCGAGACCCTCAAGCGGATCTCCGGCGGCCGGGCCAAGGACAAACGGGCCAAGAAGGCCCTGGCGGAGGCCAACTTGAGACTGGTGGTCAGCATCGCCAAAAAATACACCAACCGCGGTCTGCAATTCCTCGATCTGATCCAGGAAGGGAACATCGGCCTGATGAAGGCGGTGGATAAGTTCGAGTACAAGCGCGGTTACAAGTTCAGCACGTACGCGACCTGGTGGATCCGCCAGGCCATCACGCGGGCCATCGCCGATCAGGCCCGCACCATCCGCATCCCGGTGCACATGATCGAGACCATCAACAAGCTCGTCCGCGTTTCCCGACGCCTCGTCCAGGAGTACGGCCGCGAGCCCACCTCCGACGAGATCGGCATGGGCATGGACCTCGTCCCCGAGCGCGTTCGCGAGATCATCAAGGTCAGCCAGGAGCCCGTCTCGCTTGAGACCCCCATCGGCGAGGAGGAGGACTCGCACCTCGGCGACTTCATCGAGGACGACAAGAGCGTCGCCCCCGCCGACGCCGCCTCGCAGCAGCTGCTCAAGGAGACCGTGGAGGAGGTTCTCTCCTCCCTCACCCTCCGCGAGCGCCGGGTCCTGCAGCTTCGCTTCGGGCTGGAGGACGGCCGCAGCCGCACCCTCGAGGAGGTCGGC
>CAYRGS010000018.1:16810-43018 GCA_964423875.1 uncultured bacterium | reverse complement strand
GGGGGGGGGGCGGGGGGGGGGGGGGGGGGGGGGGGGGGGGGGGGGGGGGGGGGCGACCCGGGCCGCGAGGCATGAAAGGCTCAGGGGGCCGCCGAGATGACGACGCGGCGGAAAGCCCCCTCCCCTTCGCTGAAGGTCTCGACGCCGGCCTCGTCCCGAAGGGCCAGATGGATGACGCGGCGGTCGCGGGCGTTCATGGGCCGGCAGGGAATCCGCTCCCCCGTCCGGGCGGCCTTTTCCGCCAGGCGAAGGGCCATCTCCCGGAGCTGCTCGGCCGTGCGCTCCCGATAACCCTCGGCGTCCAGGACGATCCGAATCCGCTCATGGGGCGGCCGGTTTACGATCCGGTCCACCAGATACTCCAAGGCGTCCAGGGTCTCGCCGCGCCGGCCGATGAGGAGGCCGGGCTCCTCGCCGGCGATCTCCAGGCGCGCTTCGCCGTCCAAGAGCCGCGCGTCTATCGACACCTCGAAACCCATCCCGGCAAGCAGGCGTTCCAGCGTCTCGCGCGCCGCGTGCAGCCGATCGGCGCCGTCGCCATAATGGATGCGCAAGCGGACCGGGGAGCGTCCCAGGATCCCCAAAAACCGCTTCCCGGAGTCAACGGTCTCGATATCAACATCGGCTTTCTGCAACCCGAGCTGGGCCAGCCCCTGGGCCAGCGCGTCCTCTCTGGATTCGCCTTCAACTTCGATCGTGCCCAACCGCTTGCCTCCGAGGGAAACCCGCCTCAGTTCTTTCCGGCCCTTGCCTTCGAATTTTTGGCCTTCGTTTTCTGCGTCTTGGCTTTCGCCTTGGAGGGGCTTGGTTTCTCGGCCGTCGCCTTCGGGCGGGGGGGCGAAGGCGCCCGCTCCACAGGGGCCGCTTTAGGCTGTTTGCCCCGGCGCAACGTGAAGTATTGCTGAATGATAGTCAAGATGTTGTTGGTAAACCAGTACACCACAAGCCCGGAGGGGAACGTGTAAAACATGAAAGTGAAGATGATCGGCATGAATAACATCATTTTCTGCTGCATTGGATCGCCCGCCGCGGGGGTCATCTTCTGCTGAAGAAACATGGACCCGCCCATCAGGAGCACCAGGAGCCGAAAATCGATGTCCAGGCCGGGAATGGTGAAGATCCCGGTTTCGGGCGCCGAGAGGTCCAACATCCACAAAAACGGCGCCTGCCTGAGCTCGATGGCCCCCAACAGGGCGTTGTACAGGGCGAAAAAGACCGGGATCTGCAAAACCATCGGGAGGCACCCGCCCAGGGGATTGGCCCCGTGCTCTTTGTAGAGCTTCATGACCTCTTCGTTCATTCGCTGCTTGTCATCCTTGAAGATCTCCCGGATTTGTTTCATCTTCGGCTGGAGCTTCTGCATCGCCTGCATGGACTTGGTGCTCTTCTGCGTCAGCGGGTAAAAGATGATCTTGATCAGGACGGTCAGAAGGATGATGGCCAGCCCATAACTGCCAGTCACGCGGTGAAAGAAGCGCAGGCCTGTCAAGGCGGGTCCGGAAAGAAAGCTGAAGATGCCCAGATCGATGGCCTCTTCGAGGGAGACCCCGTAATCCCGGGACACCTGCTGGAAAATGGTCTGGTCTTTCGGTCCGGCGAAAAGCAGAAACTGCCCCTCGCCCCGCGAGCCGCCGCGGTATCGCAACCCTACAAGGAAGCCCCCGTCCTCGCGGACCACGGCGCTGTCAATTTCACTTCGCGGAACCAGAGCCGCCATAAAGTACTTGCTGTGAAGCGAAGTCCATAAGATGTCCCCCCTATAGACTACCGGCTTCCCGCCCTTCAGGACATCCTCAGGCCGGCCACACCCAAAAACCCCCTGGCCCGGGAGCTTCAGCTTCCCGTTTAGATGGGTAACAGGCCCGGTTGTGGCATAGCGGTCGGCCTCGTGCCCTTCCGTGGTGATCCCGGCTCCCCAGACAATGGAGAGATCCTCTGAAGAGGACTTGCCCTTCCAGCGGACCACCGCGTCAATGACATACGACCCATGTTTGAAGCGGAGGGTTTTCGTCACGGCTTCCCCGTCGGGAGAGCGATAGACCAACTCTACGCTTCCCTCAGGCCGAGAAGGACTTAAAATCAGCGAATCCCGGCTCGCCGAGTAGATGGCTTGGTTCGCCCGGGCGCCCAGCCCGCCGCCCCCGCCCAGGAAGAGGGGCCGCCAGCTTCGGCCCGAGGAAGCCGTCCCGGCCTTACCCCCTCCCCTTTGGGTCCCCTTGTCGGACACCAAGTCCAAAAACCTCCCGCTAGAGTCCTTATAGCGGAGTAGTGTCAAGCCCTTCACGCCGGCGCCCAGGGTGGTGAGAACGATTCTCGCCACGCCTGTATCCACCACAATGTCTTTTGCGGGCGAGGGTCGGCCGGGCTCCAGGATCGCCACCGGCGCGGGCTGGGTTGGTTTCGGCTTAGCCCCCCGGGCGCCCCCCACTCTTCGAGGCGCCCCTTGTTCCGCCTTCAGGGCCGCCGCTTTTCGCGCCTCCTCCAGCCGCGCCTGCCGCTGCGCCTCCAATTGGGGGTTGAGGAAGAAATACTGGTATCCAAGCAGGACAGCCATCGAGAGAACGGCCGCACTGATTGCGCGCTTATCCATAAAGCCTCTCAGCGCCTTTCGTCAGGCTGGGGAAGCGGGTCGTCGCCGCCGGGGTGGAACGGATGGCAGCGCAGAATTCGCCTCGCGATGAATTTAAGGGCCTTGGGGGCGCTGTAATCATGGATCGCCTGCAAGGCATAGGATGAACAGGTCGGATGAAATCTACAGGTTCGCGGCAGAAGAGGAGACAGCAGGATCTGGTAAAGCCGAACCGGCATTGCCAGGAGAAACTGGGTCAGTCGCATGCTGGCCTTCTTCAGGAATTTCTCCGCCGGGCCCGCCCTTGGACGCACGCCTTAGCGAGCGCTCCAACTGCCGGCAAAGCGCCCCGAATGTCAGCCGCTCGATTCCCGGGCTCGCGACGATAATCACATCCGCGCCTGCCGCCAAGCCGGCGCTCGCCCTGAAGGCCGCCTTAAGACGCCGGCGGACGAGGTTTCTAAGCACCGCGTTTCCGACCCGGCGGGAAACCGACAGCCCCAGGCGTGCCTGCCCGGCCGGACTCCCTCCCACCGGCGCGGGCTCAGCATAGAGCCGGTAACCCTGGGTTCGGTCGGCCGGAACCCGCGAGCAAACCCGATTAAAGTCCCTATGCCTTAGGCGGCCAACTGTCTTTTGGGTCATTCCAGCGGCCACGGGATGGTGAGGGCCCGCCTTAAACGGTCAGGCGCTTTCGGCCCTTTCTCCGTCGTCTACTCAAGACCCTCCGACCCGAACTGGACGACATTCTCGCAAAAAAGCCGTGCGTCCGGGCCCGCTTGATCCTGGAGGGCTGGTATGTTCGCTTCACGCGGCAGTTCCTCCTTCGATCGCAGGGGTGAAAACCCTGGCTTCGATTGAGTCCAAGACCTCTCGGGCAAATTAAGTTTAGATTTCCGAAGCCCGGGTGTCAAGTTCGCTAAATTTTTTGTTGAAAAATTCCTCCGGGTCTGATATGATACGGCTCTCGAAAATGGGGTTGTGGCGTGGTGGGCAGGCAACACACAACCCATTGATTGTGTGCCGGTTATTTCTATCCTGGGTCCAGGGTTCCTATGTTTCCTTTTGAGCTGCGGATCGGGTGGTTTCCTAAGATGATAAACACATGTTGAAAACACTCCACCTCATCTATAAATAAAGGGTTATCCATGGATAGCGTGTCAGTTATCAACACGGATACCGGCAAGATTTGGAGTGATTTACTGGATCACGCCCGAAAGGTGACGCGAGAGCAGGCGGTTGACACCTGGCTCAAGCCGGTCAAGCCCCTAGGCCTCGACGGGTCGACCCTTAACCTCCTTGTCCCCAACCGATTCTTTCGCGAATATCTCCAAGATCGATTCGAGTCCGTCCTCTCCGACGGCCTTCGGGAAATAACCGGTCGGGATTTTACCCTGAACCTGATTGTCGACGACACGGCGGGTGACGATTCTCTGCCCTCTCCCTCGCCAAGAGTGGAAGAGAGGGGCGTGGGCGCGCCGAGGCACTCGGGTGTTCTTGATGAGAAATACACCTTTGAGCGGTTTATTGTGGGCAGCTCGAACCAGTTTGCGCATGCGGCGGCCGAGGCGGTGGCCAAGAACCCCGCCACGGCGTATAACCCCCTGTTCCTCTATGGAGCCGTCGGTCTGGGAAAAACCCACCTCATGCACGCCATCGGCCGGCACATCCTGGAGAACAACCCGAGCGCCCATCTCATCTACACCTCCTCGGAGGATTTTACCATCGAGTTGATCAACTCCATCCGCCGAGATCGAATGACGGCATTTCGGGAAAAACACCGGCGCATGGATGTCCTCCTCGTTGACGACATCCAGTTCATCGCGGGCAAGGACCGCACCCAGGAAGAATTCTTCCACACCTTTAACACCCTCTATGAATCCAAGAAGCAGATCGTTATCTCCAGCGACAAGTTCCCAAAGGAAATGGTCGAGCTAGAGGAGCGCCTCCGTTCAAGGTTTGAATGGGGGCTCGTCGCCGACATACAATCACCGGACCTGGAAACCAAGGTTGCCATCCTCACAAAAAAAGCGGAGGAAAGCGGGGTCGACCTGCCGCAAGATGTCTCGCTGCTCGTTGCGAAGAAAATCAGGACGAACATCCGTGAGCTCGAGGGTTGTCTCATCCGCCTGTCCGCGTTCAGCTCCCTGATAAAGCGGCCCATATCTGTCGAGATGGCGGAAGAGATCCTTGAACAAATGTTCTATGACGAACAGCATTCAATCTCTATCGACGGCATCCAAAAAGCAGTTGCGGCTCACTTTTCGATGAAGGTCACGGACCTGAAATCCAAGCGCCGCCATCGCAGCATCGCCGAGCCCCGGCAAATCGCAATGTTTATGGCAAGGGAGCTCACCGGCGCCTCCCTCTCGGAAATCGGACAAAAATTCGGCGGTAAAGACCACAGTACGGTTATTCACTCATGCAACAAGATAGCAAAGATGAAAGACAATGACAGCCGGATTGTCTCCGCGCTAAACCAAATCCGCCGTGCGCTCAACGTGTGATTCTGAAGTTCAACGATAGGGGAAAACATGTGTAAAAAACGGGGCTCTTGTTTCTATTGTGGATTTTCTGACTTTTCTCAACAAAAAATCCAGCCGCTATCCTGTTGTAGTATCATCTCCAGACCCTGCTTTCCACGTTTCCACAACCCCTTCTCCTATAACCATCTTTATTTATATATCCATTAAAGAAGGAACTTATCCATTATTATGTTTCTTGAAAAGCTTTATACGGAGAATTTCCGGAATATCCAGACCCACGACATACAGTTTTCAAGGGGGATTAATTTAATATCGGGCGATAATGGGCAGGGAAAGACAAATCTCCTTGAAGCAATCTACTTTTTAAGTAGCCTGAAGTCTTTCAGAAATTCACAGCGCAAGGACCTGAGAACCTGGAAAACAAACCGATTTGGCGTAAGGGGATTGGTTGTTAATGAGAAGACGGGAGAGAAGTCTATTCTCGAAGCCGTTTGTGACCAAGGAAAGAGCCAATACAGAACAAACAACCACCGCGTGGAAGCCATTGCGGACTACCTCTCGCGTCTTCTGGTCATGGCCTTTCACCCGGACAGCCTGTCGGTGATTAAAGGGGGGCCCGTTCTCCGCCGGATGTTCATTGATCGGGGCATCTTCGGCGAGGACCGGAATTATCTCTCTATTCTGAAGGGATACAACCGAACCCTTGCGGAGCGCCGATGGATTCTAAAAAATCGGAGACGCGAGCTAATCGATGTGTGGAACGAGAAACTCATCGATCTTGGCGTGAAGCTGACAGTGGAGAGGGGAAAATATAGCCGGCGGTTAAACGATGAAATAAGGAAACTTGAATTGCCGCCGGGGGAGACCGCGCACGCCGAGATACGGTATTGCCCTTCGATTATGGATTTTCCCGAAAAAGATGTGTTCGAGGAGGAGTTACGCACAGTTTTTGTCAGCCGGCTTGAAAAACTAATCGAAGAGGAGGAAAGGCGCGGGATTTCAATGGTGGGTCCTCATAGAGATGAATTCTTGATCTATTCGGGGGGTAGAGATTTGTCGACGTGCGGCTCTCAAGGTCAACAAAAAGGGGCTCTTCTTTGTATAATGCTGGGCCAGTCGAACCTGGCTGCGCTGGGAGCGTCCGGCGACCCGCTCTTGATCTTCGATGATGTCATGTCCGAGCTCGATGGGAGCCGAGTGGAGTGGATCCACGGCGTTCTGGAGACCATGGGAAACCAGATTTTCATCAGCGCTCTGGAGAGAATTTCAGTGAGAAATCGTCTGGGGCGCGGGAAAAAATTCGTCGTCCGTCAAGGGAAGATTGAACCCATCGAGTCGGCGGCCTAGATACCCGGAAGAGACTGGTCGGAGCGGCGGCGGTCACCAGAAGCGGCTTTCACGGGAGAAACGGATGGCAACGGGGTATGGCGCAAAGCAAATTCGGGTTCTCGAAGGACTCGAGGGTGTGCGCAAACGACCCGCGATGTATATCGGGACCACCGGCCATCGCGGGCTTCATCACCTGGTTTACGAGGTTGTTGACAACAGCGTCGATGAAGCCATGGCGGGCTATTGCGACCAGATCTCCCTCACCGTCAACATGGACGGAACGGTCACGGTTGTCGATAACGGCCGCGGGATTCCCGCGGAAATGCATGCCACGGAGAAGGTCTCAGCGGCCGAAGTCGTGATGACGAAGCTCCATGCGGGCGGAAAGTTCGATAAAGGGGTGTACAAGGTTTCCGGCGGTCTGCATGGCGTGGGTGTATCGGTGGTGAACGCGCTCTCCGAGTGGTTGGAATTGGAGGTCCGTTGGGATGGGGCTCTATACAGGCAGCGGTACCAAAGGGGCGTTCCTGAGGCGCCTTTGAAAAAGGGCGGCAAATCAAATAGCAGCGGGACAAAGGTGACCTTCTCTCCCGACCCGGAGATTTTCACAACAGTGGACTTCGAGTTCAAAACGATTTGCGCGCGACTGAGGGAGTTGGCCTACCTGAACAAGGGATTGAAGATCTCCGTCGTTGATGAGCGGATCGACAAGCGCGAGGACTTCGAATTCAAGGGCGGAATTGTCGCCTTCGTCCAAGACCTTAGCCGGGGAAGCGCGTCTCTTCACCCAAAGCCGATTTTTCTCGAAGGAGAGAAAGACGGCGTCATCATCGAGATCGCGCTCCAGTATAACGACGGCTATGGAGAAAAATGTTTCAGCTTCATCAATAACATCAACACCATCGAAGGCGGGACGCACGTGAGCGGCTTCCGAGGCGCGCTCACCCGTACCACAAACGCCTATGGACGGTCGAACAACATCTTCAAGAACGGCGAGATACCCTCGGGGGACGATGTCCGCGAAGGGCTCACCGTTGTCATCAGCGGCAAGATTCCCGAGCCACAGTTCGAAGGCCAGACAAAGACCAAGCTCGGAAACGGCGAGGTTCAGGGAATCGTCGAGCAAATCGTCAACGACCGGCTCGGCGAGTTCCTCGAGCAGAATCCAGCCATCGCCAAAAAAATTGTTGAAAAAGCTGTTCTGGCGTCACGCGCGCGAGAGGCCGCACGCAAGGCAAGAGACCTGACGAGACGCAAGGGTGCCTTGGACAGCGGAAGCCTTCCCGGCAAGCTGGCCGATTGCAGCGACCGCGATCCGGCCCGGTGCGAGATCTATTTGGTGGAGGGGGATTCCGCGGGGGGCTCCGCGAAGCAAGGGCGGGACCGCTCCTTCCAGGCCATCCTGCCCTTGCGCGGGAAAATCCTCAACGTCGAGAAGGCCCGCATCGACACCATGCTCAACCATGAAGCCTTCCGGATCATGATCTCCGCGCTGGGGACCGGTATCGGGAAGGATGAGTTCAGCACAGAGAAACTGCGCTACCATAAGATCATCATCATGACGGACGCGGACGTCGACGGCTCGCACATCCGCGCGCTTCTGCTGACCTTTTTCTACCGGCACATGGCCGACCTGATCAAGGAAAACCACCTCTTTGTCGCGCAACCCCCGCTCTACAAGGTCAAGCAAGGGAAAACCGAGCGCTACATCAAAAACGATGAGGAGTTCGACCGGTTTATCCTCGATTTGGCAACGGAGGACTCCGCCCTGGTCGCCGCCAACGGCAAGGCCGGAGGGAAGGATCGGAAAAAGAACGAGTTCAAGGGCCAACGGTTGAAAGAGATTCTCGGGCGGCTCATCAAGCACACCAGCATCCTAAAGTTCCACGCCCGGCATGGCATGGATCCGGACGTGCTGTTCGCCTTCGCGATGGAGCGCGGCCTCCGCCCCGAGCTTCTTGATGACGCGAAAAAGATCAGGGGATTGGTCAAGGATGTAGAGACCGGTTTCCGCAACATCTTTAAGGGGGCCAAGCCGTTCAAGGCGGAATTCATACAGCCGGACGAGAACGGAACCGCCATAAAGGTCGACTCCTGGCGGGAGAACCGCGAGCTCCAAACCGTGCTGGACAACCAGTTTGTCGGCTCGCGGGACTTTCAGAGATTGCAAGAGCTTCAGACATCCCTCCTCGAGACCCTCGGGCGGCCTCCCTACACCGTCGCCGTAAACGGCGAGGACACGGTTTGTGAAGACTATGAGGCCGTGGTGGAGGAGTTCCGCAAGCTCGGCCGGAAGGGTCTCGCTGTCCAGCGCTACAAGGGCCTCGGCGAGATGAATCCCGATCAGCTCTGGGAGACGACGATGGACCCCGAGCGCCGGACGCTCCTCCAGGTCGGTATCGTGGACGCCATCGAAGCGGACCAGGTGTTCTCCACCCTGATGGGCGAGCTCGTCGAGCCGAGACGCGAGTTCATCGAGTCCAACGCCCTCTCCGTTCGGAATCTCGATATTTAGCGGCGGTGCCACCGACGGATGTCCTTCGCGCGCGCGTGGCCGAAGCTCTTGTCACGGCAAATTTGGTCGAGCGTAAGACCCTCATAGACGGGCGCGTCTCTCGGGTCCGCGATTCAGCAAAAGATCGATTAGGAAACCCACATGTCAGAGATCCAGGAAACCCGGATTTCAGTCGCTATCGAGGACGAGATGAAGTCCTCCTTTATGGACTACGCGATGAGCGTCATCATCGCGCGGGCCCTGCCCGATGTGCGCGACGGCCTCAAACCGGTCCACCGCCGCATCCTCGTCACCCTCAACGACCTGGGTCTCCGGCCGGGCCGGGCCTACCGGAAGTGCGCGAAGATCGCCGGCGATGTCAGCGGCAACTACCACCCCCACGGAGAGGCCATTGTCTACCCCTCTCTCGTCCGGATGGCCCAGGATTTCTCCCTCCGGTACCCCCTCGTCAAGGGGCAAGGGAACTTTGGCTCCGTGGACGGCGACCCCCCGGCCGCGATGCGGTACACCGAATCCCGGATGACCGCCTTTACGGAGGAGATGCTCCGCGATCTCGAAAAAGAAACGGTTGATTTCGCCCCCAACTACGACGAGACCCTTCAGGAGCCGGTCGTCCTCCCTTCGGCCATTCCGAACCTGGTTATCAACGGATCGGACGGAATCGCCGTCGGCATGGCGACGAAGATCCCTCCCCATAACCTGGGCGAGGTCGTCAACGGTCTCGTCGCCCTCCTGGACGATCCCGACCTGCCGGACTCGAAGCTGATCAAGCATATTCCCGGCCCGGATTTCCCCACCGGCGCCATCATCAACGGCCGCAAGGGGGTTCACGACGCCTACCTCACCGGCCGGGGGCTCATTCAGGTTCGGGCCACCGCCCGGGTCGAGATCACCAAGCGGTTCGGACGCGAGCTCGAATCCATCGTCGTGACCGAGATCCCCTACCAGGTCAACAAGGCCAAGCTCGTCGAGAAGATCGCCCATCTCGTTCGCGACAAGCAAATCGAGGGGATCGCCGATCTGCGCGACGAGTCCGACCGAGACGGCATGCGGATCGTCATCGAGCTCAAGCGGGACGGGGTCTCGGGCTATATCCTGAATCAGCTCTACAAGCATACGGCCATGCAAGGGACGTACGGCGTCATCATGCTGGCCCTGGTCAACAACCAGCCTCGCATTCTCCCGTTGAAGAGCGTCCTGGGTTATTTCATCCAGCACCGTCGGGAGGTCGTCGTCCGGCGCACCCAGTACGACCTGCGCAAGGCCAGGGAGCGCGCCCACATCCTCGAGGGGCTCCTGGTCGCCCTGAAGAACATCGACGCGGTCATCAAACTGATCCGCGCCTCCAAGACGCCCGAGGCCGCCCGCACGGGCCTGATGGACAAGTACAAGATCACCCAGATCCAGGCCCAGGCCATCCTGGACATGCGGTTGCAGAGGCTGGTCTCGCTGGAAAGGGAGAAGATCCAGGCCGAGCACAAAGAGCTGACAAAGACCATCAGACGTCTCGAGGCCATCCTGGTCAGTGAAAAGCTGGTGATCGGGATCATCAAAGACGAGCTGCTTGAGATCAAAAAGAAGTACGCCGACGAGCGCCGGACCGAGATCGCCGATGCCACGGACGACATCACCCTCGAGGACATGCTCATCGAGGAGGAGATGGTCGTCACCGTCAGCCATGACGGGTACATCAAGCGGAACGCCGTCTCCCTCTACCGAAGCCAGCATCGCGGTGGCATGGGGGTCAAGGGGATGCAGATCCGCCAGGAAGACGTCGTGGAGGACATCTTCGTGGCCTCGACCCACGATTACATGCTCTGCTTCACGACGCGCGGTCGCCTGCACTGGGTCAAGGTCCACCGGCTTCCGCAGGCCGGCCGGGCCGGCCGGGGCAAGGCCCTGGTGAACCTGCTCCAGCTCAAAGACGGCGAGACCGTCTCCACCGCCCTCGCCGTCCGAGAATTTTCCGATGGCAAGTTCGTCCTGATGGTCACTCGAAAAGGGGTCGTAAAGAAGACGGCTCTGCCGCTTTTCCGCAACCCCAGGGCCGGAGGGATCATCGCCCTCAACCTGGACAGCGACGACGAGCTGGTCCGGGCCCGGATCACCGACGGCTCGCGCCAAGTCTTTCTGGCAACCCTCCAGGGCAAGGCCATCCGCTTCGAAGAGAGCCAAGTCCGGGCGATGGGACGAAACGCCGCCGGTGTGCGGGGGATCCTCCTGGCGAAAGGAGACGAGATCATCGGCGCGGAGGTCGTCACCCCCGAGAGCGTCATGCTCTCCGTGACCGAGCGGGGCTACGGCAAACGCACCGCGGTGCGGGATTATCGGCTGACCGCCCGGGGCGGCAAGGGCGTGATTAATCTGAAGATCACCGAGAAAAACGGGCCGGTGGTGGGCGTCCGGCAAGTTTACGATACGGACGAATACCTGATGATCACCAGCGGCGGGCAGCTCATGCGGGGGCGGATCAAGGACATCTCCGTCATCGGCCGCGCCACGCAGGGCGTTCGTCTCATTAACCTGAAAGGCGACGACCGCCTGGTTTCCATCGCGCGGATCGAGGAGAAAGACGTTCTTTCGTCCACGAACGGGGCGGGCTCTCCCGTGACGGAAGGTTCGGAAGGCGGCGCGGATGTTGCGCCCGGCTGACCGCCGGGTCGAGCGTCACTTCGCAACGACCGGGTCGAAGCCACCCCACATCCATAAGGCGACGAGGCCCGCGGCGACCAGGTAAAGGATCGCTAGCCGTAACAGCTTCATGGGTGGTTTTCCCGCCTGGGCAATGCCGGTCTCCGGAAGGCCCCCGCTCTTTAAGGGCGGGGGAAGCGATTGATCCGCCGCTCTCCCGAATGCTAACATCCCGTATTCTCCCGGACAACGAAGGAGGCCCATGCTCGATATTCGGAAGATCAGAGAAGAGAGCGAGGGCCTCCGGGCGGCCCTGGCCCGCCGCGGTGCCGCGCCCGATATTACGCCGATTCTGGAGATCGACGAGCGCCGGCGCGCTCTCGTCACCGAAATCCAGACGGTCAAGTCCAAGCAGAAAGAGCTCTCTAGGCGAATCGGAAACCTGAAGCGAGAAGGCCAGGACGCCGAGGCCCTCATGACTGAGGTCCGCGGCATGGGGGACGAGGCCTCCTCGCTGGAGCACAGAATCCGCGAGGAGGAGGAAGCCGGCCGGGCGTTGATGCTCGACATCCCCAACCCGCCGCATCCCTCCGTCCCGGACGGGACGGACGAGGGGGCGAACGTCGAGGTCCGCCGCTGGGGCGCGCCCGCGACGTTCCCTTTCGAGGCCCAGGACCACCTGACCATCGGCGAGCGGCTCGGGATCATCGACCTGCCGCGCGCGGCGAAGATCGCCGGGGCGCGGTTCCCGCTGATGGTCGGCACGGGGGCCGCGCTCGAGCGGGCGTTGTTGAATTTCATGATGGACCTCCACACCCGGCGCCACGGCTACACCGAGGTCCTCCCCCCGTTCTTGATCAACGCCGACTCCCTCGTCGGGACGGGGCAGCTTCCCAAGTTCGAGGAAGACCTGTTCAAGATCGACGAGGTCGGGCTCTACCTCGCCCCGACGGCCGAGGTCCCGGTCACGAACATCTACCGGGACGAGATCCTCCCGGAGCGCGCCCTTCCCATCAAGTACGCCGCGTTCACGCCCTGCTTCCGCCGGGAGGCGGGGTCTTACGGAAAGGAAACCCGGGGCCTCATCCGCCAGCACCAGTTCGATAAGGTGGAGCTGGTCAGGTTTTCCTCGCCCGAGACGTCCGACGAAGCACTGGAGGAGCTCACGAGGGAGGTCGAGGAAGTCCTTCAGCGCCTCGAGATCCATTACCGCGTGATCGCCCTCTGCGCCGGAGACTTGGGCTTCAGCGCCGCCAAGACCTATGATGTCGAGGCCTGGCTCCCTTCCAGGGGGGGGTACCTCGAGGTTTCCTCGTGCAGCAACTTCGAAGACTTTCAGGCCCGTCGGGCGGGCATCCGCACCCGGGTGGCGGGCGGGGGGGTGACCTTCGTCCACACCCTGAACGGATCGGGCTTGGCCATCGGCCGGACGATTGTGGCGCTCCTCGAAAACTTCCAGCAGAAGGATGGGACGGTCATCGTCCCGCCGGTGTTGCGGCCCTACCTGGGCGGAATAGAGACCATTGGCCGAATGAAGGCCCCCTGGGCGGCAAAAGGGGGGGACCAGCCGGAAAGGAAAGAGGCGGCGGAAAAAAAATCGGATCCCGAGACTGTTGCAGCCGGCCCCAAGACGGCCGCGAGCGACGAGAGCAAAAGCAAAGACCGGAAGGCCGACAGCGGCGGCGGCCGGGGGGGCAGAGACCGCAGGAGAAATCGGGGTTCCCGGAACCGCAGCCGGCAGGGCGGGCGCGGGGCGCCGCCGCAGGGCGCCGGGGGGTCCGCTCCAGGGGGGGGCGACGCGCCCGCCGGGGATCGACCACAGGGCGAATCACGGCCCGATACGGCCGGATCGGCCGGACCCGATGCGCCTCAGCCGTCCGGCGGCGGGGGAAAGGTCGACAATCCGGAATTCGATCGCTAATTTGATCTCAACGGAAGGTTTCTCCCCGCCGGCGGAACGCGGCCCGTTCCGGCGGAGGGATGGCCGAGCGGCTGAAGGCGGCGGTCTTGAAAACCGCTAGGGGCCGAAAGGTCTCTCGGGGGTTCGAATCCCCCTCCCTCCGCCAAGTTGTGCGAGCGGGTGTTTGATCGATATGAATTTTGCCCGAATGGCACCGGTGTCCGGGAGGGCCGAGGGTCGGTTGACCCCCCTCCCCCGCGCGCGCGAAAGACGATCGTCGCGGAGAGGTGGCCGAGAGGCTGAAGGCGCTCGCCTGCTAAGCGAGTGAGGTAGCAAAACTGCCTCCGAGGGTTCGAATCCCTCCCTCTCCGCCATGATTTCATCCATCACGCGTCGTTTTCAAGCTTAGTCGCTTTGGCGTTCGTATCACGCCTGTCCGCAACGTCTCCAGTTCCGCTCGATATCCCGCCGCGACCCTGGCTGGGATTGCCGGAGATTGGACATCAGACGGCAGGCCGCGATGCGAACGCGGCGTCATCGGTCGCTCTCCCGCACCCAGCGCGTGAAATCCGCCCGCATCTCCAGCGGTCGGGGGCGGCGGTCCACCTTCCGGATGCTCATCGAATCCGGGGCCGTGAGGAGGTTGATGAACCCCGCACGGCCCGAATCCAGCATCTCGTCCAACGCCGCGTCGAAGGCCTCGGGCGAGTCCACCGTCGCCGTTTGCGGGAACCGTGCCGCCCGGGCGAAGTCCTCCAGGTCGATCGAGGGGTCGGCCGGCAGGGCCTGCCCGCCGGTTGCGGCGTAGACCGCGTTGTAGAAGGCCAGGACCAGAAGGTTGGGCGGGGCCTTGGCGCCGGCGGTGACGAGGGCCTCGAGCTTCATCAGCAAGCCGCCGTCTCCCTCCAGGGTGATCACCGACTTGTCGGGCCGCGCGACCGCCATCCCGAGGGCCAAGGGGAGAGTCAGCCCCATGTAATCGGTCAGGAAGAAGTTCGAGGCTTGGGGGCGTGTCTCGGACCACATCCGGGAGGCCCCCCCGAGGCAGCAGACCACAATCCGGCCGGCGGCCCGGGGGGCCAGGCGCTCCAGGTAAGACTGCCGATCCGGCCATTTTTTTCCGCCCGCCTTCATGCCGGGTCCCTCCTCGCAACTATGGGGTCAGGACTTTACTTTCTTCCTTCGATGACCTTGCGGCCGTACGGCTTTCGGCGCGTTCGGCCTCAAACCCGTCGAGCGTGCCGAAAAAGTATAACCCAAAGTTTCGAGCCCTCTGATTTTCTTCTTCTGTGCAATCCGCAGATCAAAAGGTATCAGGTCTTGAATTATCAATTTATGCGTCTCCCTGGTTAAGGGATGGCCCATCATTCAGACGGCGCGTGCCCCGTTGCGTCCCGACACGCCCGGCTCCATTTTAGAGGCGCTGAGAAAATGGGAGCGGCTGAGGCAATTCCCTCCTTGCGGCCTTTTGGGGTTCCGCTTATATTGGATCTTGTAAGCCGCTAGGGGTGGAATTCTGAGAGCCGGCGCTCTTTCCGGCAACCCTTGGAACCTGATCGGGGTAATCCCCGCGAAGGGAAGCGGTTGAAACGGGCCTCATTTCACACACCCCGAACCGATGCCCCGTTCAACCGCGTGTCCCGGGCGGACAGGCGGTTTTTTGATGGCTGATTCACGGATGACGGAAAGGGGCGCAGCGATTTCCATCACGCTGAACGGCGAGGGCCGCGAGGCGCCGGCCGGCGTCACCGTCGCGGGACTGCTGAGCCACCTGGACATGCGGGGCCGGCAGGTGGCCGTGGCACGCAACTCGGAGATTGTCCCGCGCTCGGATTTCGAGGCCATCCGGATTGAGGACGGCGATCGCATCGAGATCGTCCAGGCCATCGGCGGCGGGGCGGGAGCGGGCTGATCGACCATTCATCGGCGGCGCGGCGCGGGTGAGGGGAGGCCAATCCAAATGGGATCGACATACGAGCTGGGCGGGCAGGTGTTTACCTCTCGGCTGATCGTCGGAAGCGGCAAATATAAGTCGTTCGAAGAAACGAAGCTCGCCACCGAGGCCAGCGGAGCGGAGATCATCACCGTCGCCGTGCGCCGCGTGAACCTGGATGCCTCCAAGGGCGAGAGCCTCCTGGATTTCCTCGACCCGGAAAAATACACCATCCTGCCCAACAGCGCCGGCTGCTACACGGTGGACGACGCGGTTCTCACGTGCCGCTTGGCCCGCGAGCTCCTGGGTTTGGACATGATCAAGCTCGAAGTCATCGGCGACGAGAAGACCCTCTTCCCCGACAACGAGAAGACCCTCGAGGCCGCCAAGGTCCTGGTCGACGACGGTTTCACCGTTCTGCCCTACTGCATCGACGACCCCATCGTGTGCAAAAAGCTGGAAGATGCCGGGTGCGCCGCCGTCATGCCCCTGGCCGCGCCCATCGGCTCCGGACTGGGAATCCGCAACCCGTACAACATCCGGATCATCCTCGAGCACGCGAGCGTCCCCGTCATCGTGGACGCCGGCGTGGGGACGGCCTCCGACGCCTCGGTGGTCATGGAGCTGGGGTGCACGGCGGTCTTGATGAATTCGGCGATTGCGGGAGCGGCGGACCCAATCAAGATGGCCGGGGCCATGAAACGGGCCGTCGAGGCGGGCCGCATGGCCTACGAGGCGGGCCGCATACCGAAGAAGCTCTACGCCACCGCGTCCAGTCCGCTCGAAGGGATTGTGGAGGCGTGAGAAAGGCGGTCTCAAAGCCCCGGAAGGCTCGGGACATCCGGGGGGGGCATCTTGCGGCCTGGATCGGAAGAGCGGAAATCCGGAAGAACTTCCGGGGACTTCAGTTCCCGAACATTCTGCGGACCTTCCGCTCGCTCAGCCACTGATCCAATCGGTCGCCCAGAAGCCGGCAGAAATTCCGTATCACCTTGATGCCGCCTTGTGCGAGCTTTACGAGGAACATGGTCCAACCCCCCAAAAAGGATTCCCAAAGCGCTCGTCGGCTTTTCGTCAGGGCTGCCGATGACACAGTGACTCCTGGTTGCAAACTCCTCGCCAAATCTGGACGGGGTTCTCCGCAGCCTTGAGCGGATTCGCTGATATGCGGGTTTCCGCGAGGATATTGCCCGCAGGGCAAGTCCCCGGCGCCCCTCGACGGATCTCCGCGACGGGCTTCGAAGCTCCTCCCGGGTCGTGTATGAAGGGAAAAAATTTCCTAGCGCCCTGAGGGACATTCCTTGGACCTGCCCCGTCTTTACCTCATCACCGACCGCGCCCTCGTCCCGGGGGGCGATCTGGAGGCGGCCGTCGAGTCGGCGCTTCGGGGGGGCGCGAAGCTCATCCAGCTCCGCGAAAAGGACCTGTCGGGCGGAGCGATGCTCCGCCTTGCGGAATCCGTCCTGGCGCTGACGAGGAAACACCGCGCCCGCCTCCTGATCAACGACCGGGTGGACGTGGCGGCGGCCGTTGGGGCCGACGGGGCGCACCTAGGAAGCCGTGGAATCCCCATCCGCGAGGCCCGGAAGATCCTCGGCGAGAAGGCGATTCTCGGCTACTCGGCTCACACGATGGAAGAGGCGCAGATGGCGGGGCGGCTGGGCGCGGACCTGGTCACCCTGGGCCCGGTCTTCCCCACCCGGAAGGAGTACTCGGCCCCCCTTCTGGGACTGGACGGGTTGCAGTTCGCCTGCGCGGAGCTGACGGTGCCCGTCTATGCCCTCGGCGGGATCAACGCCGGGAATGTGACCGGCGCCATCGAGGCAGGGGCGGACGGCGTCGCCTTGATCTCTTCTGTCTTCGCCGGCTCGGACCCCGAAGCCCGCGCCCGGGAGCTGGTCCATCTCCTCGGAGGCAAGGAGCCCTCGACGCCCTTGATCTGGAAATGGCTCCGGTTCTGGCGGAAGGGCTGACGCGCCGAGGACGGTCGGCCCTTCATGCGGCGCACTTTCGCCGCCCGGGGGTTTCACCCTCACCCCCTCACCCCGCCGCGCGTTCGTACACCCCGATGATGTCTTCCTTCGTCATGCGGCGCGGGTTGAAGTCCAGGATCCGCGTGATCCGGGCGGCTGCCTCGGCCAGCTCGGGGATGACGGAGGCGTCGATATCGAGCTCGCGCAAAGTCGTGGGGACGCCGACGTCCTCGCAAAGCGTGCGGACGGCGTCCACCGAGACCTCGGCGGCCTCCCGGACCGAGAGCCCGTCCACGTCCTCCCCCAGCGTCTCCGCGATCACGGCGAACTTGTTCAGGTCCGAGATGAAGTTGAACTCCATCACGTGGGGAAAGAGCATCGCGTTTCCGATCCCGTGGGGGACGTGGTATCGGCCGCCCAGGGGATACGAAAGCGCGTGGATGGCCCCCGCGCTCGCGCCCGCCAGACAGACCCCCCCGTAGTAGCTGCCCAGGAGCATGTCCGCCCGGGCCTCCAGGTCCCGCCCGTTGTGGACGGCGTTTCTGATGCTTCGGGAAATGAGGCGCATCCCCTCGAGGGAGAACATCTCCGAGATCGGCGTCGCGTTCAGGGACACGTACGTTTCCAGGCAGTGGGTCAGGGCGTCCACGCCGGAGGCGGCCGTCTGCTTCGGCGGCAGGCCCAGCGTGAGCGCCGGGTCGAGAATCGCCACGTCCGCGATGACGTGCGAGCTGACGATGGCCTTTTTGACCTTTTCCTCCTCGATGGAGAAAATGGCGTTGGGCGTGGCCTCCGCCCCGGTTCCCGCGGTCGTGGGGATCATGATGGAGGGCGTCCCGGGCTTCGGGACGAGATCGATCCCCAAGTAGTCGCGGACCTCCCCTTCGTTCGTGAGCAGGACGCTCATCGACTTGGCGACATCGAGGGAGCTTCCTCCGCCGATCCCCACGACCAGGTCGAACTTCTGTTTCCGGTAGGCGTCGAAGCACTTTTCGAGCGCCTCGATGGGGGGTTCGGGCGGCACGTCGTCATACACCTCGATTTCCGCGCTGGCCGCGCGCAGGGGCTCTAGGGCGTGCTCCAGAAGACCCGCCTCGCGGATCCCCTTGTCCGTGACCACCAAGGCGTGCTTCGCGCCGAGGGCCCGGTTTTCTTCCTCCAGCTTCGCGGCGCTGCCGGGCCCGAAGAAGACCCGGTTGGAAAACCGCATGCGGACAACTTCCATCATTCCGGCTCCTTTGCTTCCTGACGCGAATATCAAATGGGCACTTGCGTGCCGGCCAAGCTGCGATTGAGGGTCGTTGCGCTCATTACAACGTCTTTGGCGCACAGAGGGGCGCTTGCACGCCGGCCAAGCTGCGGGTGGAGTTCGTTGCGCTCATCATAACGCCTTTGGCGCACGGAGAGGCGCTTGCGCGCCGGCCAAGCTGCGGGTGAAGCTTGTTGCGCTTATTACAACGTCTTTGGCGCGCGGGGGACCCTTTGCCCCATTCTTGTCCTTTTCCAATCTGCGAAATCTGTGTAATCTGTGGATACTCGACGTTTCCTTTCGTCGATTGGCCTCGATCTTTGTCGGTGTACGCGTCATGTTGGTATTCCCCACCGGACTTCGCTTTTGTTTCGTCAAAAATGGGGACTCGGTGAGGGGAAATCAAGCGGAATTAAAGGGTTTGAAGGAATCCGCTGGTAATCTGGAGGGCCGGCTCGACGGGGCGGCTCGGTATTTCCCCCTCGACCGCCGGGGCCTTCGCTCGCAGTGCGGTTTCGCTGGCAGGGGCGTGGGCCAATCCCTGACGTTCGATGTGGGACCTTCCTTGCTTTTGAGTGGGGTTGTCGGAACGCAGGAGGGAGTCTGCCGCGATTTACACCTGACCGGTTCAAATCAAAAAGTAAGACCTGACCCTACAAAATGACGATTTTGTTGGAAAACGTGGAGAAGCATTGGGTCGTATCCTGCATTGGCAGAAACCAGGACGAAAAAGGAGGAAAAGCAGAAATAAGTATGGTGTCCCCATGATTCCCCCAGAAAAAAATGCACCCTGTACCCCCCAAAAAGAACACGCGAACTTGTGAAAGTTAGCACTAGGCGGAGAGGGGTATCGGAGGCGGCTCGCCGATGGGTTTCACGTCCGGAGGGACCAGGCAGCGGTATTCAAATCCTCGGGTGCGCTCGTTGAATTCCTCCTTCGCCGACGTGATGGTCTCCGGCCTGGTATACAGGTCTAGCGCGGTCAGGGCCATCGACCGGGCGGCGGCCAACATGCCCTTGTAGCCGATGGAGGTGCCGCAGGTCACCGTCGTTTGCCACGTGTGGGACGGGACGCCGTCCACCCAGGCGGCCGTTCGGATTCGGGTCAGGGGGCAGAGCCAGGAGAGGTCTCCGTCGTCCTGGGAGAATAGGCCCACCTCATCCCCGTGCAGCGCGACCCCTTCGTCCAGCGGTTCCTCCATCTCGACCCCCACGGTCTTCTGGAGCGCGCGCGCGAGGTCCTTTTCCTCATCCGTGAACCGGGGCGCGCCCGCAAGCCGGAGGTTTTCGTAGGCAACTTTCGTCAGGGATTTGTTGGGCAGGTACGGGTAGCATCCGGTCACGAGCTTCATCTTCAGCTGGGTTCCCGTCGCGAGCGCGGCCCCCCGGGCGGCGTTCTGAACGTCTTGGAAGATCGCCTCCAGCTGATCCACCATGGGCGACCGGAGGAAGTACCACACCTCCGCCAGGTCCGGGACCACGTTTGGGTAGGCCCCGCCTTCCAACTGGACGTATTCCATCGTCGTGCCCGCGGGAAAATGCTTTCGCCTCATGTTGGCGGCCACGTTCATCAGGTCGGCAGCATCCAGCGCGTTGCGGCCAGCCTCCGGACGGGAGGGGATGTGGCAGGTCTTCCCTTCAAATGCAAACCGCACCGACATCAGGGCCAGACTGCCCTCGTACGTCGCACGGTTCTTTCCGTACGGGTGCCAAGTGAGGACGGCGTCCAGACCGTCGAAGACGCCGTCCCGCGTCATGAAGACCTTCCCGGCCAGGGTCTCCTCGGCGGGCGTGCCGAACAGCTTTACCGTTCCGGGAAGCTTCTCCTTTTCCAATACTTCGCGGACCGCCGCCGCCGCGGCTAGGCTCCCGGTCCCGATGAGGTTGTGGCCGCAGGCGTGGCCGGGGCCTCCCTCGACGATGGGCCTCCGTTCCGGGACCGCCTCGTTCGATAGACCCGGAAGGGCGTCATACTCGCACAGGATGCCGATGGTGGGCGAACCGCTGCCCCAGGTGGCCACAAAGGCGGTGGGCATGTCGGCCACGCCTCGATCGACCTCGAAGCCCTCCCGCTCGAGCTCGTCCGCCAGGAGCGCGGCCGACCGATGCTCCTCCATGGCCAGCTCCGGGTGGTCCCAAACGGTCTGGGCGATGTCGATGAACCTTTGGCGCCTTTCGTCAATCCATTCCAGGGCGCGTGATTTCATTCCTTCCATGGGTCGGTTCCTTCCGTGCGATTCGCACAGCCGCGTGAAAGTAAGGTGGTTTGGCTTTCCTAATCTAGTCGGCCGATCGAGACGTGAATTCATAAGGAGGGGATTGGCCCTCCAGCGGCTTTACGTCCGCCGGCACCAGACACTCGTACTGGAATCCCTTGGTCCTCTCGCGAAACTCCGCCTGGATGGCCTGGAGCTTCTCGGGTTTCGTGAACAGGTCCGCCGCCGCCGCCGCCATCGCTTTGGCGACAGCCATCATGGCCTTGTGGCCGATGGACATCCCCGAGGTCGCGACCACCTGCCACGTGTGCGCCGGGACCCCCCTCACCCAGGCGGACGCGTGGACGAGGCCCAAGGGGCAGAGCCAGGAGAGGTCTCCGTCGTCCTGGCTGTAAGGCGCCACGAAGTCACCGGTCAACCGGAGCCCTTCGTCCAGGGCCTCGCCGGGCGGGGCCGCGAAGGTCTTCTGGAGATCCTGGGCGAACGCATGCTCCTCTTCCGAGTAGCGGGGTGGGCCGACCGCCTGGAAGTTTTCGTAGAGAACCTCCGCGAAGGAGCGGTTGGGGAGGTAAGGGTAGCACCCGGTGAGGATGCGCCAGGAGACTTCCGTTCCAGTGGCCACAGCCGCCCCGCGGGCCGCGTTCTGGATTTCCTGAACTCCGGTCCGCAGCTGTTCGACCTCCGGGGCCCGCACGAAGTACCAGGCCTCGGCCCAATCCGGGATGACGTTCGGGTAATCCCCTCCCTGGAGAACCACGTACTCGAGGGTCGTCCCCGGCGGCAGATGTTTTCGCCGCATGTTGGCCGCCACGTTCATCAGCTCGACGGCGTCGAGGGCGTTCCGCCCGGCCTCGGGACGGGACGGGATGTGGCAGGTCCGCCCCCGGAAGGCGAACTTGATGGAGTACAGGGAGAGGCAGCTCTCGTAGGTGGCCTCAGTCTCCCACATGGGGTGCCAGGTGAGGGCGGCGTCCAAGCCGTCGAAGATGCCGTCCCGCGTCATGAAGACCTTCCCGGCCAGGGTCTCCTCAGCCGGCGTGCCGAACAGCTTGACCGTCCCGGGGAGTTTTCCCTCCTCCAGGAAGGCCCGCGCCGCCAGGGCCGCACCCATGCTCCCGGTCCCGATGAGGTTGTGGCCGCAGGCGTGGCCGGGGCCTCCCTCGACGATGGGCCTCCGTTCCGGGACCGCCTCGTTCGATAGACCCGGAAGGGCGTCATACTCGCACAGGAAGCCGATGGTGGGGGACCCGGCGCCCCATGTCGCCACGAAGGCGGTGGGCATCCCGGCCACGCCCCGCTCGACGTCGAAGCCCGCCTGCTCCAGCTCGTCCGCCAGCAGCGCCGAGGAATAGTGCTCCTCCATTGCCAACTCCGGGTGGTTCCAGATCTCCAGGCTGACGTCCGTCCAGTGGGACTCGTGTTCCCCCATCCGCTCCAGCATTCGTGCCTTGTCTTTTTCCATCTTTCGCTTCCGGCCTCCTTTGCGTTCCGGGGATGCGTGGCCCCGGTCATTCGTACAGGAAACAGGCCACCGATCGGTCTTCGCCGGTGGGTTTGAGCGCAGGCTCCTCTTGCCCGCACCTCTCCATGGCCTTCGGACATCGGTCCTGGAACGGACAGCCCTTGGGGATGTCGATCGGGCTCGGGATGGACCCTTTCAGGTCCACGCGGGGTCGTTTGTAGAGCGGGTCGGAGACGGGGACCGCGGCCACCAGGGCTTGGGTATAGGGATGCCGGGGATCCTGAATCATGTCCTCGGTGGGTCCAATCTCGACGATGCGACCCAGATACATGATGGCCGTACGGTCGCAAATGTATCGGATGGTCGAGAGGTCGTGGGAAATGTATAGCATCGTGAGCCCCAAGGATTCGGCCAGGCCGTTGAGGACCTCGATGACCCCGGCCCTCACGGAGACGTCCAGCATGGAGACCGGCTCGTCGGCCACCAGGAAGCGCGGCTCCAACACAATGGCGCGCGCGATGGCGACCCGCTGGCGCTGCCCGCCGGAAAGCTCGTGTGGGAATCGGCGCATGAACTCCGGTGAGGCGTCCAGATTGACCCGCCCGAGGGCGAGGGCCACCCGGTCGTTCAGCTCCGCTCGGTTCCGGACGCCGTGGATCCGAAGGGCCTCGGCGACCGTGTCGAAGATGTTCAGCCTCGGGTCCAGGGAGCCGTAGGGGTCCTGGAAGACGATCTGGGCCTCCTTCCGAAAGGCCTTGAGCGCTTTTCCCACGAGGTGGGAGATGTCCTGATCCCCGAAGAGGATCGAGCCGTCCGTGGGCTCATAGAGTCGGATGGTCGTCATGCCCAGGGTGGTCTTCCCGGACCCGCTCTCTCCGGCGATGCCGACGATCTCCCCGCGGCCAATGGTGAGGTCCACACCGTCCACGGCCCGGAGGGAGAGGTCTTTGGCCCGCGAAAAGAGCGTGGACAACCATCCCCTGTGGAGCGGGAAATGCTTGCGAAGGTTCCGCACCTGGACGAACCCGTTCTCGGGGGCCTTGACCAATTCAGGTGACCTCCAGGCGGCGCCAGGTCTCAGGCCGCACCGCCGCCTCCCGGAACTCCTCCGCCTTTTCCCCGTAGTGACAGGCGATCAGGTGACCGGTCGAGATCGCCCGGGGCGGGGGATCCTCTTCCCAGCACCGGTCGGTGGCGAAGGGGCATCGGTCGCAAAAGCGGCATCCCGCCATGGGGACATCGAGTGAAAGCGGCGTCCCGGGGAGCGAGATGAGGGTCTTCTTGGGTCCGCGCACGGCCGGGACGGCGTTCTGAAGCCCCATGGTGTACGGGTGACAGGGCCGGGTGAAGATGGAGACGGAATCGCCGATCTCCACGATCCGGCCTCCGTACATCACGGCCACCCGGTCGCAGTTCTCGGCGATGAGGGAGATGTCATGGGTGATGAGGATCATGGAGTAGCTCCCGTCTCCACGAAGTTGCTGGATCTGGGCGAAGATCTGGTCCTGGACGACCAGGTCAAGGGCAGTCGTGGGTTCGTCGGCGATGATCACGCTCGGGTTGAGGGCCAGGGCCATGGCGATGATCACCCGCTGCCTCATTCCTCCGCTGAACTGGTGCGGGTAATCGCGGTGGCGCCCGGGATCCAGCCCGACCATTTCGAACAGGGCGTGGGTGCGGCGCATCGCCTCTGCCGCGTGCACCTTCTCGTGGAGCCGGATGGCCTCCGCGACCTGGTGTCCGACCGTCGCCACCGGGTCCAGGGCGTTCAAGGCGCTCTGGGTGATCATGGAGATCCTCTTCCCGCGCACTTTGCGCATTTCGGCCTCCGGCTCGGCGAGGAGGTTCCGTCCCTCCAGGCGCACCTCGCCGCTGGGGATCTCGGCGGTCGCCGGCAGGATCCGCAGAAGGGCCTTCGCCACGGTCGACTTGCCGCAGCCCGACTCCCCCACGATCCCGAAGTTCCCCCCCGCACGGACCTCGAAGGACACCCCGTCCACCGCCCGGATTGTCCGGTCCCCCAGGCGGTAGTGGACCCTCAGGTCTTCAACCTCCAGAAGCGCGATGATTATTTCTCCCGCAGGCGGGGAAAGACGATTTCCTCCACCACCCGTCCGATGAGAAAACAAGAGACCACGAAGATCACGATGCAGAGGCCTGGTGGGACCACCCACCACCAAGCTTTCCGGATGGTCGCGGTGACGAAGGCCAAGTGAATCATCTGCCCCCAACTCACCATGAGGGGATCTCCGAAGCCCAGGAAGCTCACGCCGGCCTCGGCAATGACCGCCCAAGCGACGCCGAAGGCGCCGTAGAGGAGCGAGAGTGGCAGGACGTTCGGCAGCAAGTGCCCGTAGAGGATGCGCAGGTTGCTCCCGCCGGCCGACTGCACGGCCAGGACGAACGGCCGCTCCTTCAGGCTCAAGACCTGGGCCCGAATGACCCGCGCGCAGGTCCGCCACATCAAAATCGAGATCGAGAAGATGATGTTGAACAGACTCGGGCTGAAGAGCCCCGCGAGGACGAGCGCGAGGGGAATGAAGGGGATGCTGAAGGCGACGTCCGTCAGTCGCATGAGAGCATCGTCCACCCGTCCGCCGTAATAGCCCGCGAGGAGACCAATATTGGTCCCGATGAACACGATGAAAAAGGCGGAGAACAGACCTACAATGATGGCCACCCGGGAGCCCGCAATGGTCAGGCTCAGGACGTCACGGCCGTAGTAGGTGGTGCCGAGCCGATGCTTAGACGAGGGCGGGGACAGGGCGTCCAGCGACCGGTTCGCGCGATACTGGTAGGACATTGGGTCATAGGGGGTGAAGACATCCGGGACCACGGCGAACAGCGCGAAGACAATCAGAATGACGCACGCCAAAACTCCCGCCGGCTCACGGCGGACGAGGTCCCCCAGCCGGCCGGCAACCTGTTGAAGGCCCGACGGCCGGAGGGTGGGCTCGGCGGCCGGGGCCTCACTTATAGACGATCCGGGGGTCCAGGAGTCCATAGACCAAATCCAGGAAAAAGTTCATCACGATGACGACGAAGGCCATCATGAAGAAGGTCGCCTGGGCGACGGGGAAGTCCTGTCGGGAGACGGCCAGGACCATCTCGCGACCGATGCCCGGCCAGGTGAAGACGACCTCCAGAAGGACCTGCCCCCCGAAGGCGAAGCTCGCCATGAGGGTCGTCCAGGAGACGACGGGCAATAGCGAGTTCCGCGCCGCATGACGGATGAGCCCGGCTTCGGTCATTCCCTTGGCCTTCAGCAGGTCCAGGAATTCCTCCCCTTTTACCTCCAGGGTGCTCGTGCGCATGATCATGATGGGCTCGGGCATCAGAAACAGGGTGGCGCACATAAAGGGCAGGGCAAGGTGGCGCAGAAAATCCGTCGTCCAGAGGAAGTTCGGGAAGGGGAGCGGGGAAACCTGGGGCGAGTGCATCCCCCCCACAGGGAAGACCTTAAGCCAAAACGCGAAGACCATGAGGAAGAGGATGCCCGCCCAGAAGATGGGGACCGACCGGACCGCGAGTGGAAGAAGAACCCCGATTCGCTCGATCCGTTTCCCCCGCTTCCATCCCAGGAAAGCCCCGATGGGGATGCTCAAGACAAGGGCCGTCACGACGCTGATCACCATGAGGATTAATGTGTTTCGAAGCTGGTCGAAGATGGCCTCCCATACGGGACTCGCGTAAAAGAAGGAAGTTCCGAAATCCGCCCGCAGGAGGTTTCTCAGATAGAGCGCGTACTGTATATGGAGGGGCTTGTCCAGCCCCCAGTCCTCCCGGATCTGGTCCTGGGCCGTTTGATCGAGGTCGAGGCTGACGAGCATCGAGACGGGATCACCCGGCATCATCCGGAACAGGAAGAACATCAGGGTGAGAACGACCCACAGGAGCAAAATGGTCTGCAAGAGCCGCCGGATGAAGAAGGCACGCTTTCCCATG
>CAYRGS010000018.1:0-16800 GCA_964423875.1 uncultured bacterium | reverse complement strand
CATGCAATTGCGCCTTTGGGAGAATGGCCCCTTCACCGAGCCGTCGAAGGGACACCGAATGGAGAGACGGGGAGAGAGACGCCGATTCTGCCTCTCTCCCCGCAGGTGTTCGGTTGAAGGACGTGCGGTCCGCCCGGTTTCAGGTCTTGGGCATCACGAGACGGCCGCGACGGTCCCAGGTGTAACCGGCGTTTTTCAGGATTTCCCGGGCCTTGTCGATGTTGAACTCGGGCAGCGGGAGGTTCGGGTTGTGCCAGGGCTGAAGGACCGACGAGATGGAGGTCGCACGGGCCGGCGTAGCGCCTCCCCGCAACGCGACATCCACGAATTTTCTGCGGTCGATGGCGTGGTCGATGGCGCGACGGAACTCGCGGTCGGCAAAGGGCTGCCGAGAAAGGTTCAGCGCCAGGTACCAGATCTTGTAGGACTTGGTCCGGGCGATGGAAAGGTGCGGAAGCTGGGCCAGCCTTTTTGCGACGGGGGGGGTGAGCGCGAGGGACCCCGTCGTCATGTCGACTTCCCCCGTCTCAACCATCCCCACCTGGGCCTCCACCGTCGAGACCGGCCGGAAGATGAATCCGTCCGACTTGGGCGGATGGAAATGGTTCTTGTTGGCCTCGAGCACGACGTCTTTCCCGCGCTGCCAGCTCTTGAGCTTGAACGGCCCACTGCCGATGACCTCGGGATAAACGCCCCACTTGCGCGGGTCCTTCAATCCAACCCGCCGCGGGATGTCCTCCCAGATGTGCTTGGGCAGGATGACCATGAAGGCCAGGTCCACCGTGACAAACGCCGCGTGCGGTTTCCCCAGGTGGAAACGGAGCGTACGGTCGTTGATCACCTCGGTGCGCTCATAGTTCACGGCGAACTTGAAGAAGGGGAAGTTCCATTTCTTCTGGAAATCCATCGTGAACTTGACGTCGGCCATGGTGACGGGCTTGCCATCGTGGAACTTCATGCCCGGCCGCAGGACGATGTCCACGGTCGACGGGTTGACGACGTTCCAGGACTCGGCCGCCCAAGGGATGATCTTGAAGTCGGAAGTGTAGCGGACGAAAGGGTCGTAGAAGAAGCGCAGGAGCTGGATGTTCGTCCCGCTGGACGTGTTGAAGATGTTCATGGTGTCCGCGCCGCCGATGGCGGCGGCCGAGAAGACCTTCCGGTCCGTCAGCGGGCGGTAGTTCAGGAAGTGCCAGATGTTCGCGAAGTTGAGGCCCGCACCCATACCCGGGGTCGCATCGGCCCAGTCCTTGTTGTTGTACGCGTGAACTTCGTCCGGGTGGGCGAGATACATTTTCAGGTGGTCTTTGGCGGCGATCTCCTGAGCCTTCCAGACGAGCTCCCGCCTCTTCTCCGGATCCATCTCCTGGGCTTGCAGTTCGACGATTTGATCATATTCAGGGTTCGAATAGTGCACGTAATTCCGTCCACCCTTGGAGTGCAACAGGTGCTTCAGCCAGAAGTTCGGGTCCACCCGCTCGGGGTTGGCCACCCAGGAGAAGGTCACCATGTCCCCGTACTTTCTCAGCCGCAGCACCCGGCCCAGGATGGTCAACAGGGTCCCCGAGCGCGTCTTGACCTCGATGCCGAGCTTTTTCAGGTCGATGGGGGTGTATCGCCAGAACTCGATCCACTCGGGATAGGTGTAATACCAGGCCTCGAAAGGCGGCAGCGGTTTGCCAGGCATGGCCTTGGCGGCCTGCCCCCTGCCCGCGGTAGTCAAGAATACGGTGTTCGCCCCCAGAAAGGTCGCCAGCTTCAGGAATCCCCTTCGGCTGACCCCTCCCCCCAACAGTCCCGGATATTCATCATCGTCCCCGGGAATGGGGATTTGGTTTGGATCGACTCTTTTCATGACCCTGCTCCCCTTGTGGATTGAACCTGCATTGACCGCTGTTGTTCTGGGAAGCTGAATTAGACCCCTCTCTACCAGACCTATCAAGCACATTTTGGGTGCCGGAAGGCCTGATCTGAGTGGTATCCGCCATTGGAAAACCATCCCGCCCCTCCGGGTAGGCCAACGCCTAGATTTTACAAAAGAAAGCGCTTTTCGGTCTGTCGAATCTTATGATCCAAATGAGAAATCCGGATCAATATCGTCCGGAGCACGGCGAAGTACGTAGGGCGCAGCGACATCGTCAGGTGGGGGCCGGTCCTGGACACCTTGCGCGAAGCGCCGGACAAGAAAAGAAGGGTGACATTCTCTTATGACAATTCGGCCAAGAAAGTGACGCGCATAGCCGTTAGCTATTATAATTCTTCCATGTAGTGAACCGCCGTGGCGATTGGGACCAAGTCCTGCCGAACGGTCTTAGATAAGAAGATTGGGGGCGGAGCCCGGCCTTGCGTCGAGCATCCGCCCTTCATTTCGGGCCAATGGATACGGCTATGCGTTATCTTCTTGAGCGGCTTTTTTGGGGTTTCGCAAAATAAACCCCGTCAGACAACCTAGAAATGAGCCCCAAAGAACCACAAGACCCCAGATATAGCGATAGTCGCCATGAGGAGTCGCTTCCACGGAAGAGCCGGGCACGACCGTAATCAACCAATTGTAAAACGTTCCAAAAAGCGCGAAACAAAGCGTCACCAGGCTTGAGATCCCCCAGACGGCAAAGTGTTGGGTCATCAAGCGCATCGTGCTCCCCCCTTCATCTTCTCAAATGAAGAAATTGCGAAATGGTGTGAAGCTTTTCTCTCATGCCCGGTGTTGCTCGGATGAACTCGAATTTCCCCTTTCAAACGATTTCAACACCGTTTATTGATTTGGTCCACAGCCGTTTTCCCGGGCGGCGACCCCCTGCCCCCGATAGATTCATTCGGGGGCAGGCTTGGATTACGCTCCTATACGCGCACGGCGATTTTTTCCGTAGGGGCCGGTCCCTGTCCCGGCCCGTCGGACTCCCGTGGGGAACAGAATGTTGGGGCCTAGTCAGCACCCGTCCGTTGGGTGACAGATTGAAAGACAACCGATTCACTCAACCTGCCCTGTTTGGGCGATTGAGTTGGTGAGAAATCCAGGCCTATGCCGCGCCCTGTCTAGCCGGCCTTCTCGGCAGGGACGCAATTGTAGTCATGCAGACAATGACAATGCCCAAAACCAGAAACCAGCTCGTCGTAAAGCTGGCGGTCGAGTCGTGAATGAGACCCATCAGAAGCGGCCCGAGGAAAGCCCCTCCATATCCCACGAAGAGATTGGCCCCGGCGACGCTCCCCACCTTGTGCGGGTCCACGTAATCCAAAGGCAGGGCGAACGTCATTGCGAAGACGCCCCCGGAGGCAAGCCCCATGATGATGAAATGCGTCCGGGGGGCGTACAAGGGATAAAAAATTGGCCCAAGCAAGGTCAGCAGAAGAATAAAATTTGAGAAGACCAGGCTTCCTCTTCGCCCACCCAAGCGGTCGGAAAGGTAGGGAACGACCAGGCTGGAAGGCAGGGCCATGATGATGAAGAGGGTCAAAAGGAATGAGCCCTCCCTCAAGGACAGGCCGAGTTCGTGATAGTAAGTTGGGGTCCATGTGAGCACGCAGTAAAAAAACAGGTTATGCGAAAGGAAGATGATATTCAGCTTCCAGACGGTTTTGTCCCGCCAGATCGCGCCCGGCCCGGGAGGTCTTCCGACGTTGGCGGTGCTGCCGGACGGCGCCAGAAATACCCATCCAACCAACGCGACCAACGCGACGGCGCTCCACACCAGAAAGGTTCCCCGCCAAGACCCGGACCATTGGAGGAGGTAAGGGACGGTCAGCCAGGAGCCCATTGTCGCGCCGATGACGAAGCCGCTTGTGTTGATGCCCGTCGCCGTGCCCGGCAAGTCCGAAAAATGGTCTTTGACCATCCGCGTCAGGCCCGGGGATGAGATCCCCATCCCCGCCCCCAGAAGCGCCGTCCAAATCACCAAGGACGCGTATCCCCCGACGGCCGCCCGCAAAGCGGTCCCGGCCAGGATCGCGCTCATCCCCAGCGTGAGGGTCCGCTTCACGCCGATATTGTCCGCAAGCCATCCCCCCGGCAGGCCGAACAGCGCCATCATCACCGTCGGCAGACTGAATAAGAATCCCGCCTGCGCATAGCTGAGCCCCAGGTCGGCTTTGATCAGCGGCAGGATTGGGGAGACACCCGTGGAGCTTGCGCGGGTGATCAGCGCCGCGCACCAAGTCAACCCCAGGAGAAACCAGCGGTTCCGGGTCGTCAATGAAAGAGACTTCCTCGTTGAAGACGGGACGGATTCATGGACGGCGATAGGGCCTGCTCCAACACGCAGCATACCGCACACGGCGGGGCAAAAACACCTCCGCCGAAGGGTTCGATTCATTTTGACCCTTTGCGTCGGGAACCCCTCGGGGGATAGAGTTAGGAGTGCGGCGCATAGACATGGGTCAGGTCTTTTGTTGGTTGATGAGTCAAGATCTGAACCTCATGCGACCCCGAGACGGTTCGTTTCAAACGTGAAGGGTGAGATGAAAGCGGAAGCGGTGAAAGAACATCGATGGGTCGGCCGGAACCTGCCTCGTGAAGACGGGGCCGAGAAGGCAACCGGTACGGGCGCCTTCGTCACCGACATGAGCCTGCCGAACATGTTGCACGGAAAATATTTCCGCGGCAGGCTGCCTCATGCCCTGATCCTGAATGTGGATGTGTCCAAGGCCCTGAAAGTCCGGGGCGTCAAAGCGGTCCTCACGGCGAAGGACTGCCCGAAAGACGGGGACGGCAATCTCCTCGGCTTCGGCCCCGTCGTTCTCGACTATCCCATTTTGGCCCAGAAGAAGGTTCGTTATGTGGGAGAGCCCATCGCGGCGGTGGCGGCGACCGATGAGGACGCGGCGGCGGAAGCCGTCGAGCTGATTGAAGCGGACTATGAGGAGCTGCCCGCGGTCTTCGATCCCCTGGAGGCCCTGAAGCCCGACGCCCCGCTGGTCCATGAGGACCTGGAGCGTTATGAGCACGTTCCGCACTTCAAACCCATCCGATACGGCAACGTCGCCTACCGGGTCAAAGTGCTCAAGGGAAACCCGGAGAAAGGGTTTGAAGAAGCCGACCACGTTCTGGAACAGGAATTTGGGACCTCGACCCACCACCAGTGCTACATGGAGCCCCACGCCGTTGTGGCCCAAGTGGATGTGAAAGGAAAAGTCACCGCCTGGACAAGCACACAGACGGTCGCTGAGACCCGACAGGGGTTGTCGGACACGTTGGCGATTCATCCGAGTCAGATCCGGGTCATCGCGCCGTTCATCGGGGGAGGATTCGGGGGGAAGCTGAGCGTTCGAGTCGAGCCTCACGCGGTCCTTCTCGCCCGGATGACGGGCCGTCCCGTGAAGATTGTCCTCACCCGGGAGGAGGAGTTCATCTCGGGACATCCCAGGCACCCTTTCCGGCTGAAATTCAAGACCGGCGTCAAGATGGACGGCCGGATCACCGCCAGGGAGATCAGGTTCATCGCCGATTCCGGGGCCTATGCCCATCAGGGCCCCGGCGTGGTCGGCACCGCCGCCTCCCGCGCGCAGGGCCCTTACCATGTCCCCCATGTCCGTGTGGATGGGAGCCTCGTCTATACCAACAAGGTCCCCTTCGGAGGATACCGGGGATACGGGGGCCCGCAGGTCCACTTCGCCGGCGAGTCCCAGCTGGATGACTTGGCCGTGGAGATCGGCATCGATCCCATTGAGCTTCGGATGAAGAACGGCATGACAACGGGGGGGCGTCTTCTGACTGGCCAAGCCACGCCCCACGCCGCGTACCAGGAGACGCTCCGCCGGGCGGCGGCGGCGGTGGGCTGGGATTGGGAGAACCGGAAGAAGCCCGCATGGAAGCCTCGCGATCCGAGGAAGAAGACCGGCATCGGCGTGGCCTCGATGGAGCACGGGAGCGCCATTTACGCGTCGAGCGCCATCGTCAAGATGGAATCCGGAGGGGGCCTGACCGTCATGGCGGGGGGGACCGAGATCGGCGCCGGACAAAGGACCATCTTTGCCCAGATGGCTGCCGAGGCGCTCAGCGTTCCCATCGAGAGGATTTCGATTGTCCTTTCAGACACGCTCACCGCGCCTTACGATTGGTCGACCGACGCGAGCCGGACGACATACAACACCGGCAACGCTATTGTGCGCGCGGCGGCCGAGGTCCGAGAACAGTTTCTGGAAATCGCGGGTGCTATGTTGGAGGTCGATCCGAAGGATCTCGAGATGGAGGGCGGTGAGGTCTACGTCAAGAGCGCGCCCGACCGCCGGGCCGGCTACGACGCCGTGGTCACGTACGGACATTATGTGGATGGCGGAGTAATTCTTGGAAAGGGGACTCACTTCGATCCTCCCGAATACGATCCGCCTGAAGACTTGCAGGTCGAGGGATGGCATTTCACATCGAGACCCGCACTGATCTACGGGACGCAAATCGCCCAGGTGGAAGTGGACACCGAAACCGGCGGCGTGGAGGTGATCAGCATCTACTCGGCCCATGACATCGGGCAGGCCATCAGCCCCGTGGGGTGTGAAGGACAGATCGAAGGGGGGGTGTCCATCGGCGTCGGGTGGGTGTTCTCGGAAGAGATGGTGTTTGAAAACGGAGCGGTGACAAATCCGACGTTGCTCGACTACAAGATCCTATCCACGCTGGACATGCCGGAGGTTCATTCTATCCTTGTGGAAGACCCGGACCCGACGGGGCCTTTCGGCGCCAAGGGAATCGGCGAGCCTGCGCTGGTCCCGACGGCCGCGGCCGTGGCCAACGCCATCCGCGACGCCGTCGGGGTCCGGATTCAAGACATGCCGTTCTCGCCCGATCGCGTTCTCGCGGCCCTGCAAAAGACCGCCTCAGCGTAGCTCCATTCAATAAAACCGGAAGGGCGCCGGACCACATTCTAAAAAATGATATTCCGTCCGGCGTCTCAGTGCAGTTGTCCCGTGAATCTATACCACGTGTGAGTGAGCAGGTCTTTGTTGGTTTTTCTCCAGCATTTCAGCCCATGCAGGCCGGAGTGGTCGCTGCAAATGTTGCACGAGGTGCAATCGACCGAACCGCGTTTCCCTTGCTCGATCTTGCGGACCAGATCCGGCTCCCGGATGAACGGTCGGCTCAGGGAGACAAAATCCGCAATTCCCTCTTTAATAATGGACTCCATCGTCTCCACCGTCCGGAGACCGCCGACGGCGATCACCGGACATTTCACCCGTTCCCGCACCTGGCGGGTTTCCTCCAAAAAATGGCCTTCGGGAACCGGCTTTGCGAAAAACCGGTGGAACAGCTTGTCCTCCAGGGCGCGCTTCCGGGTCACGCCCGCGTACGGCCATGCCCCCGCCCACCCGGTTTCGTTGACGCCGGATGAGATCTCGATGGCGTCGACCCCCATCTCCGACAACCGTTCCGCGGTGGCCAGTCCCTCTTCCGGCGTGAAGCCGCCCGTCACAAAATCCCGCATCCCCAGTTTGATCGTCACAAGAAAGTCGGCGCCCGCGGCGCCACGAATCGCTTGATAAACTTCGAAGACGAAGCGCTGACGGTTCTCCAGCGGCCCTCCCCAGGCGTCTTCCCGGTGGTTTACGTAAGGAGAAAGGAACTGCGAGATCAGGTAACCGTGGGCGCCGTGAATGTGGATCCCGTCGAAGCCCGCTTCCTTCGCCCGCCGGGCCGCGCTCCGAAAGGAGTCGATGACCTCCAGGATCTCCTCCTCCGTCGCGGCCTTGGCCGTTTTCTTCGTCTGGGGATTTTGCTTGGCGGAAGGCGCGATCGGCTCCACGTCCGGCATCGCGTTCTTCTCTCCCGTGTGGCTGAGCTCCGCGAAGATTCGCGCGCCCTCGGCGTGGATGGCCTCGGTGAGACGCTGGAGCGGGCCGATGTGATCATCTCGGTCCAGGCCCGTCATGCCCGGTTTGTGCATCCCCCTCGGGTGGACGTAGATGTGCCCCGTGATGAGCAGTCCTACGCCGTGCCGGGCCAGTGTGACGTGGAGGGCCTGAAACCCTTGCGTGATGAACCCGTGCTCGTCCGCGAGGCTTTCCCCCGTTGCGGAGCGAACGAAGCGGTTTCGGATCTCCAGGTTTCCAATTCTTCCCGGCTGTAACAACGCCAAATCATGCGATGCCTTCATCTGACGGTTCTCCATTGGCCTACCCCGGGTATCCTCCTTCCGATGGGTGTCGGGGGGAAACCATTGGGTTCAGGGAGCGGTCTACGACCCTTTTCAACGGCTCACGGCAGTCTGATGGTCATCGCTGTGCAAAACGAAAAGAGATTTTCGCATCTTAACGCGCCCCGGCCTTTCCAAGATGGATATCATTTTCCCGTAGCCGCGTTGGACCGCATGGGCAAGTGGCGTCACCCCGCCGCTGTCCGCAAGGTTAACGTCGGCACCGGCTTGAACGTTGAGCCGAACGACTTCCGTATGACGCGGCCCGCCGTCTCCCAAGATGATGGCTTCGAGCAGCGCCGTCCACCCGAGACGATTGACGTGATTGACCTGAAGCTTTGTTTTCAACAACACCTTGCTGATCGCGACGTGTCCACGATCAGCCGCCCGGATCAGCCCCGTGCCATTGTAACTGTCCAGGCTGCGAACATCCGTGCCCGCCCGCAGCGTAAGTTTTAGGAGCGGAAGCCTCCCTTCGGATGTGGCGATCAAATACGCGCTCTGTTGAGTATTGTCTTGCGCGTTGACATCCGCGCCCGCCTTGATCAAGAGTACGGCCGTTTCCAGATGATTCCGATATGCCGCGGCAATCAGGGCGGTGACACCGCTTTCATCCCGAGTGCGGACGCTTGCGCCTTGTTCCGACAAAGGCGCCACGGTCGCCGCCTCGCCACGCTTGGCCGCAGCAATCAGTTGCTTATCTTTCTCCTTTTCCGCGGATGAAGCGGCGCACGCGGCGCCTATCGGCAAGAGGAGTCCAAGCACCAGCCATCGCGTTCCCCGCCACCACCGGCCGCATGTTTTATCCTTCATGACGATCTGCTCCCAATTCGGAAATGTCACGGGCGTGGCCGCGCAGCCACTCGCTGGAGAGAGGCCCGGCATCTCCATGCGGCCTTAAGAAAGCGCGGCGTCACCCCCCCTTGGAGAGGGAGACCAGATAGACCCCGATGAAGACCACCAAAGCCCCTGCGGCAAGACGCCATGTGACCCGTTCCAGCTCCTGGGCGAAGAGGCGGGCAATCAGGATGGAGAAGAGCGCGGAGGTGAAAGTCAGAGGCGCGATAAAGCTGACACGTCCCGCTCCCAACGCCATGTGGTAGGCGAAGAACGCGGCGCAATAGCAAAGGCCCCCTAAGCCGAAATACATCAGCCCCCCCCGCCCGGCGCCCCAGCGCTCCTTTTTTGGGATGAGAGGCTGAGTCCCCAACAGGAAGAGCAAGGAACCCAGGGAGGTCACAATGTTTCCGAGAGTGGGATCCGGCAGGGACTGCATCCCCAGGCGGCTGAAGACGAGCGTCCCCCCCAAAAAGAGGGCCGGCGTCAAACCGAGCAGCACTTCCTTCGGGCTCATTCGAATTCCCGACCGGTCCTTCACAACAGCGCCGACGCCCGAGATGACGAACAGCAGTCCGAGGACGATGTGCCAGGAAGGGCGCTCGCCCAGGAAGACCACGGCATAGAGCAGGCTGAACAGGGGAGTGACGATGATCAGCACCGTGGCCCTGGAGACGCCGATACGGCGCAGGCTGTAAAAAAAGAAGATCCTTCCGGGACCCGAAGCCGCCAATCCCATGAGTAAAAACCAGCCGACCGCGGGCCACAAAGGGCCGGCCGTGACGCCATGAATGCCGGCCGCGACGCCGGAGACGACGATGACCGTTGAGGAGATGATGATGGCCCCGGTGAACGGCGTCCCATTGCGCACGCCCATCCGAATCGCAAAGTCCCCGACACCGAATGAAGCGCCGGCCAGAAGTCCCCAAAACAGAGCGATGCTCAATAGAGGATTCCTTTTTAATCGGGCCGATTTGCTTGCCGGTCCATCAAGAAAAGGGATAGGGCTTATAGGTCGAAATAGGGGTCAAATCTTTTGTTGATCCATCAGAGGTTGCGTGTTCTTGACCCGGTTTTCTCAACGTTCTGTCCGTTTTCAATCGTGACCTGACTTCATGATATACCGATTCCACCGAATCTTCAGCTCCCAAAATCGTCATCGAGGAACAGCGCCACCGCGCGGATGGGAGAGCCTGTGCCATCGATGACCTTGAGCGGCAGGCCGCTGAAGATGAACCGCTTGCCCGCCACCTGGTCCAGGTTGCAGAGGTTCTCGGTGTTGATCATCTTCCGCTCCAGGCAGACGTGGTGAGCGGGATAGGTCGTGTCCTTGAAGTTGTCGATGCTGGGGGCGTCCACGCCGACATTGATGCACCCCTGGTCGTGAAGCCACTCCGTCGCCTCCCGATCCAGGCCCGGGTATTCGTAGAGCCATTCGATGTTGCCGTTCTTCCCGTAGTTCCGGTCATAGTGCCCGGTCCAGAGCAAGACAGTGTCGCCCTGCTCGATCTTCAGGCCGTGCGTCTCGAGGGCCGCCTCCAGATTCGCCTTGGAGATCGTGACCTGGGAGCCGACGTGAGAGACGTCCAGGCAAATCGCCGGCGTGAAGAAGGTCTCCAGCGGGATCCGGTCAATGGACTCCGCGCTCGGGTCCGGCGTGAGGTGGTTGATGGCGTCCAGGTGCGTGGGGCCGTGGTCGCTCATCAGGAGACCCCGGCACTCGTAGGAGAAATCCTTCTTCGCCCTGCGGGTCTCGTCGTGGGTGGGGTTGGTGAAGATGATCGTCTTCACATGGCCGGGATAAACCGGCATCCCCTGATAGATGGGCTGGGACAGGTCGATGATCGTGACGCCTTTCATTCGTTGAGACCTCCATGGCACTTGCGTGCCGGCCAAACTGCGGTTGGAGCGGCTTGCGTTCATGACAACCTCCCTGGCGCACGGCTCTCCGATAGTCTCACGAGTAAGAACGCTGGCATCCGGACAAAGCTCAGAAGCCACCGCCGGCCACAGACGGACTACTTAGCCAAACCAACACCTACCCCGGAAAGGCCAAGCCGGAGGCTTGGCCCGGTAGGGCGGCCATCTTGGCCGCCTTCGGTAGACGGGCTGGAAGCCCGCCCCCCCAGGGGTCAGGAGGGCGGTTTTTAAAAAATGTCCCCCAGGAAGAAGTTCTTCATAATTTCGGGCTCCTCGTGAGGCGTCTTGAGAGGAAGGACGCTCACACCACAGCGTAGATCCGCGCCGGGGCCGCCTCGCACTTTTTGAGCTTGATGGGCGCCGCGTGAAGCATGAAGCGCTTCTTCTTGATGAGGTGCAGGTTGGTGATCCCCTCGATGAGAAAAATCCCGGCCCCCATCATGATCCGGTGGACGACGAAGTCGGCCGGCCTGAAGTCCTTGAGCCGGGCGTTGTACTCCTCGAAGAAATCGAACCCGATGGCCTTGGGCTTCTTCCTCACGAGCCAGCGCGCAACGTCTTCATTGATGTAGGGGGAGTCGGTGTAATACTCCCGCTTGCCGAACTTCTTCCGCCCCCAGTCGGTCCGCAGGATGATGATGTCGTTCTTCTTGGGGACCTTGTCGTATTTTTTCACGTCGTCCAGCGTGATCTCCGCGTTCTTGCGGCCTTTGTGGGTGAGGTTCAGGACGACCGCCTCGCCGATGAACTTCTCCAGCGGGACCCGGTCGATGGGGGCCTTCCCCCCGAGGACATGAAGGGCGGAATCGCAGTGCGAAGCCGTGTGGGCCGAGAAAGAGACCCAAGTGGCCTGCCAGTGGGTGGGCTTCCGGTAGGCTGTGCTCATCGTGACCGTCTGCGGAACCGAAGGGGGAACCGGTACGAGGTGCTCGGTGTTCAGGCTGAGATCGATGATCTTCATGGTTGCCTCCATGCCGGCGAAGGTGGACGCCGAACTTCTCGCCGGAGCGCTCTCCCGTTCTTGCCGGGAGCCGTCGGTGTCGTGGTTTCGGGCCTGCGCGCATTTCCGCACACTCGCCCGGTTCGGGTCAACTCCACCCCCCTCCTCTCCGCCCAGTTTTGGGGAGGCATGCGGATCTCTGATAGACTATTGTTTCTCGGAGGCCGTGAACAGGAGATCCGGAATGAATCTACAGACGGAAAAAGTGGACAACGCCCCGATCCAGCAGATCGACGTCTATACGGACACGCGCGACATCCTCGCCCATGCCGAGCAGCAGGCGAGGGAGCGGAATTATCAGGATTACGTCATCGTCGATATAGATTCCCACCACGTCGAGACCGCCTCCTGGAAAGAGGTCGCCGACTTCATCGAAGACCCCGTGATCCGCTCCCAGGCGCAGAGCTATCACGCCTACCGGACCGGGTCTCCCCCCTATGGCCTGAACGGCGACCTGGGCATGCGCTACCAGGACGTGGGCGGGCGAATCCCCCACCAGATGGACCGGCGCGAGACCGTCGAGCAAACCGATGTCCATCGCGACGTCGTCCTGGTCCGCAGGGCCATGGAGAGCATGGGGGTGGATTACATCGTGGTCTTCCCCACGGGGATGTTGAGCCTCGGCATGCACCCGCAGCTTTACATGGAGGTCCTGCTGGGGCAGGCCTACAACCGTTGGCTGGTCGAGACGCTCTTGAAGGCCGACGACGCAATCAAGTCGATGCTCTACCTGCCCTTCAGCGATCCGGACGCGGCGCTCCGAACGGTGGAAGAGTTCGGCGAAGAGCCGGGCGTTATCGGCTTCCTGGTCACCAGCGTCCGGAACAAGCCGGTTCAGGACAACCAGTACATGAAGGTGTACGCCGCCCTCGAAGAACGGGGGCTGCCCATCGCCTTCCACGGGGGCTACTACTGGCAGGAGCCGGTCATCGCCCAGCTCCAGCGGTTCGTCGGCATGCACTCGGTGGCCTTCGTCCTGTGGAACCTGGTCCACCTCACCAACTGGGTGCTTCACGGCATCCCGGAGCGCTTCCCGAAGCTGAAGACCATCTGGATCGAGAGCGGCGTCTCCTGGATTCCCTTCACCATGCAGCGGCTGGACAACGAGTACATGCTGCGCAGCTCGGAGGCCCCGATGCTGAAGCGCCTTCCCAGCGAGTACATCCGCGAGATGTTCTTCAGCTCGCAGCCGCTCGAGCGAAACGATCTCGAGGCCCTTGAGTTCAATTTCAAGAAGATCAACGCCGAGACCCAGCTCCTCTACGCGTCGGACTGGCCCCACCAGGACTTCGATCTGCCGAGCACGATCTTCGATCTGCCCTTCCTGTCCGACCGCGCGAAGCGGAACATCCTGGGCGAGAGCGCGCTGAAGCTGTTCAACCTGGAAAAGCCGGGTAAGAATTGATTCGGCCGGGCCGGGAGATGGGCCGGCGCGGCGCTCGGCCCCCAGAGAATTTCTTTTTCAGCAGCCTGTTCGGCGAGTTGTTCAGCGTCGCGCTATGTGTGGACCTCGACGATGTCCTCGTCCTGGAGGACGTAATCCCGCGTCACCTTCTGGCCGTCGAATTTCGAGGAGCCCCAGATCTTCGCGTGCTTGAGGCCCTTCTTGATGTCCTTGTGGATGGATTCGGCGAAATCCTCCACCGTGCCCCCCGCGCGCAGGATGACGGGATCGTCCAGGTCGGGGTCCTTTCCGGGTGACTTGGTGTACGCCCGGATGATCCGGAGGCGGGAAAACAGCTCCGGCTTCCAGTCCTCCAGTCCCGTCCCCTCCTCGGCCGAGACGGCGAAGAGGGGAAACCGGCCTTCGGTCCGCTCCTTCAATATCTCGAAGCTCTCCGCGGCGCCTTCAGCGTCCACCTGATTGGCCAGAATGAGGACCGGCTTCAGGACCTTGCCGAACCCCGGCTCGGCGTCGAGGGCTTCCTCCATCCCCTCGAAAAATACCTTCCAGCCCTTCAGGATGGACAAGACTTGGTCGAGCTCCTCCAACGGGTCCCCGGCCAGGTTGAGGACCGGGACAAGGGCGTCCCCCCCCTTCAAGATGTTCGGCAGCCAGACCTTCCCGCCCTCGAACGTCACGGGCGGGGTGTCGATGAGCTGTATCCAAATGTTTAGGTAGGGCATCATCCCGGGCGCCGGCATGAGCGTCGTGTATGGATAGGCCGCCACCTCGGGCGTCGCCCGCGTGAGGTTCCGAACCAGGTTCGACTTCCCCGCGTTGGGCATCCCGACCAGCGCGACCTGCGCCGCGCCCTCTTTGGGAACGTGGACCCGCGTCCCCTTGTGCGAGGTCGCCGTCCGTCTCTGGGTTTCATCCCTGAGCTGGGAGAGCTTTTTCCTGTGCTGGGCGATGAGCTTGTCGGTCCCCTTGTGGTGGGGGATGACGCGCAGCATCTCCTGGAGGGCCTCGATCTTTTCTTCCAGTCCGGACGCCGAGCGGTAAACCGCCTCGGCCTTCTGATATTCTGGAGGGAGGTTGGCCGGCATGGCTCGGACTCCGCGCGCGAGGCTCGCGTTATTCTATCAAGGGATCGGGAAGCTGGTGGAGGGGGGGGCGGAATTTAGCGGACAGGCCGCCGCCCGTCTTTTCGGGGCACTCAAACCGAAGGAGAGGCCTTGGAGATGGAAGACCGGATCGGGAGCTTGATCGTCGTGGGTCTGGCGGGGGAGGCCGTTTCCGACGTGGAGCGCTCGCTGATTGAAGAGATCCGTCCGGCGGGGGTCATCCTCTTTGCCCGAAACGCCCGCTCGCCCGGGCAGCTCAGGGAGCTTAGCGATCACATCACGGAACTCGCCGGCGAGTCCGGCCGGCCCCCGCTCATCTTGCTCGATCACGAAGGCGGGCGGGTCCACCGTCTGAGCGAGCCGTTCACGCACTTCCCCTCCCAGCGGCGTCTGGGCGCCGCGGACGACGCCGATCTGACCGAAGAAGTCTTCCGGGCGATGGCCCGGGAGATCGCGGCGGCGGGGGCAAACGTCCAAGTCGGCCCGGTCCTGGACCTGTGGACCAACCCGGAGAACGCGGTCATAGGTGACCGCGCGTTCGGCGCGGACCCCGAGCACGCCGCCCGCCACGGCCGGGCCGCCGCCCGGGGGATCGCGGCCGCCGGCCTCATGGCTGTGGGGAAGCACTTTCCGGGTCACGGGGACACCGTCGCCGATTCCCACGTCGAGGTTCCGGCCGCCCTCGCGGACCGGGACACCTTGGAGCGGCGCGAGTTTTCCCCTTTTCGCCGCCTCATCGAAGACGGGATTCCCGCCCTCATGTCCGCCCACATCCTGGTCCCGGCGCTGGACGCTCACTTGCCGGGCACCCTCTCGCGTTCGGTCATCACGGGCGCGCTCCGAAACGGGCTGGGGTTCGACGGCCTGGTGATGGCCGACGACATGGAGATGGGGGCGATCACCGGCCACTATGGGCCGGGCGAGGCCGCTGTCCTGGCCGCCGGAGCGGGCTGCGACCTCCTGCTGTACTGCCACCGGCCGGACCGTCAGCGGGCCGCGCGGGAGGCTCTTGTGAAGGCCCTTCGCTCGGGAAGGCTCCCGGCGGAGGCGGTGGAACAGTCCGTGGAGCGGATCGACAAGGCGCGAAAAGGCCTGGAAGGCCGCCCACCCACCGGCCTGGAGGTCATCGGGTGCGACGCCCACCGAGAGCTCCTGGATCGTGTCGGCGGGGGATAAAAGAGGAGGAAACAAGACTTCCGACCCCTTTCCTGCTGATTCTTCTCTACGGCCTTTTCGTCAGCTCCCATGTGCTTCAAATCGTGGCTGACGATCCTCATCTCCTTTCGGGCGCTTGAGAGCCTCTTGCGGATGCCCCGGATCTCGGTTCGAGCCGCTTCCTTCGCGGCTTCCTTTGCGTCTGTGCTCAGGCTCACCTTATCGGCAGCCGGTGCACTCTTGGCCTCGGCCATCTTCTCGTCCTCCTCCTTCTTCTCCAAATCCTTGCTCACGGCTTCCAACATTGTGAGGTTATTGCCTGAATTACCCGCTGCGACAGGTGCAATCCCGATTCCGTTAGACATTTTCTTCTCTCCTCGACTTCGTGTTGACTGAGTGTCAGATTTCTTTGTTTTCCTCGACCCTTCCCTGTCGAGGAGTCGCGGTTATATATCTCAAGAGGTGTGCCAAAGTCGGAATTCCCCCGCCTGCGGGGCTTGGAAGTCCAGTAACCAATTGATAATAATTTGATTAATAGATTTAAGTTTTACGCGGAAGTCCCGCCGCCCCGTGTAAAGGGGAGTTCGGGGGTGGGGGGATTTCCCCCCAACAAATCGGCCCGGGAGCGGAATATTCTCAATAACGTATTGATATGAAAAGGGTTAATGCAGGTGTGGGGTTCCCCCCCCACGCTGGGGGGAAATCCCCCCACTCGGGAAGGCCGCCCGGCGGGTAGGCTTAAAAAGGGCGGAATCAAGGGTGAGAAAAGCGGGTTTGCCTATCCCGCGCCGGGATTTTTCTCTTCTTGCGCCCGTTTCTTTGCCGATTTATATAGACGGAAGGCGGATCCTCTCTTTCGGGCGGCCGCAGTGGTGACGCTGGACAAGATGTCGCGGGTCCGTGCGACGGATGTGATGAGGACGGGGGCGGCTTGATTCGCTCGGGGTTCGTAAGCCCGAGCCGCGTTGCGGCCCGGTGAGAAGTGGACGGCTCCTGGGCGGGAAGAAACTTTTTGGTTTCAGCCGACTTTTCCATTGACAATTGAACCGATGGTCCACATAATAAACTGTTTGACCAGTGGCTGGCGTAGCTCAGTTGGCAGAGCAGCTGACTTGTAATCAGCAGGTCGGGGGTTCAAATCCCTTCGCCAGCTCCAGGGGATTGAGACTTCATCGAAACTCCAACAAAATCAAATGGTTCCACGGGGAGGTTCCCGAGTGGCCAAAGGGAACAGACTGTAAATCTGTCGGCTCAGCC
>CAYRGS010000017.1:28947-48466 GCA_964423875.1 uncultured bacterium | reverse complement strand
CCGCCACGCTCGGCCCCCTCCACGTGGGGGCCGATGGCCTCGGCCCGGACCCCCGGGGCGCGCTCACTCCCCCCCATGGTCTCCGCAGCGTCCCGAAGCTGGGGAATGGCCTTGGGATGGACGAAGGACGTGGCCTCGATGCGCTTCAGGCCGGATTTCGAGAGGAGGTTGATGAGCCGGACCTTGTCGGCGGTGTCGACCCAACGGTCCTCCGCCTGAAGACCGTCCCGGGGTCCGACCTCCCGGACCATGACTTCAGCGGGAAGTTCCTGAATCAACTCGGGTCTCCTGAGAATGTTGTCATTCTGAGGGAAGCGAAGAATCTCGCCGTGAACCGTCAGGACCGCGAGAACCTTCACAAGGGCCGCAGACCCTTGAGAAGGATGACGGGATCACGCTTCTCTTTTTTGAAACACACTGGTTTCAGCGTGGTATTTCATCTTAACTCATTTCCCCTGAAACCTCGGCGCGCGCTTTTCCGCGAAGGCGCGGAGGCCCTCGTTCCGGTCTTCGGTGGATAAGGTCGCGTCATAGGCCTCCCGCTCCAGCTTCAGTCCGCCCGGCAGGTCCATCTCGACGCCGTTGTCGATGGCCCGTTTGGCTTGGCGCAGGGCGATGGGGGCGTTGGCGACGATGGCCCGGACGGCCTTCTCGGTTTCCTCGTCCAGCGTGTCGGCGGGAACGACGCGCGCGACCAGGCCAAGGCGTTCGGCCTCGGCCGCGTCGATCCGCCGGGCGGTGAAGATCAGCTCCTTGGCCTTGGCGCGCCCGATCCGTCTCGGTAGAAGCTGGGTGCCCCCGCCGCCGGGGATGATGCCCAGCGCCGTCTCCGTCAGGCCGAGGACGGCGTCCTCCGACGCGATGATGAAGTCGCAATTGAGCGCGAACTCCAGCCCGCCACCCAGTGCGTATCCCCTCACCGCCGCGATGATCGGTTTGGGGAATAAGGTCACGAGGTCGTGGGCCTCTTCCAGCATGGCACGGAGGCGCCGGACCTCTTCCATCGGAAAGGTCTTGCGCTCTTTGAGGTCGGCCCCCACGCAGAACGCCCGCCCGCCCGCGCTTCGCAGGACCGCCGCCCAGACGTCGTTTTCCCCGGAAAGCCGGCGGAAGACCTTGATGAATTGGTCCACCATCTCCCGGTTGTACGCGTTCAAGACTTCCGGGCGATTGAGGGTGACATACGCGACGCGCTCGCTGACTTCGACCTCGACGTGGCTCACGGTTTTGTGTTTCTCCCCCGCCCGGCCTGTGCTCCGCTTCGCGGCCGGGTCTCCGGCATGTCTCCCGGAAACCGCCGGAGGTATCTCCCCCGCCGCTTGGTCTTGCGAAGTTCCCTGCCCTCCTGAATGATCTCTCCGCCCGCGATCGTGACGACCGGCCATCCCCGGCTGACGAACCCCTCGTATGGCGAGTAGTCGGCGTGGGAGTTCAGCATCTTCGCCGTAACGCGCACCTTCTTATTCAGGTCGAGGACCATGAGGTCCGCGTCCGCCCCGACCCGGAGGATCCCCTTGCGGGGAAAGAGGCCGTATGTCCGCGCGGTATTGTAGGAAGTTACCCGGGCGAGGCCGGGGAGGGAGAGGCGTCCTTTCGCCACGCCCTCGGTCAACAGGATGGGCACGGTCACCCCGACGCCGGGCAGGCCCGGCCGAGCGGTCCAGATGTCCGAGCCTTTTACGTCCAGCTTGAAGCTGCAATGGTCCGATCCCAGGAAATCGACCTTCCCCGCCGAAACCGCCTCCCAGAGCCCCTCCACGTCCTCCCGCTCCCGCAGCGGCGGGTTGACCTTGCCCCGGGCGCCGGAAAGGCTGTTTTTCGTGAGGTGGAGATAGTGGCCGCACGTCTCCAGGGTGACGTCCTCCGTCCGCCGTCCTCCCCGGTGACGCTCGACGATGGGGACCCCCGAGGCGATGCTCAGGTGGGGGATGGTGATGGGGACGCCCAGGTGCTCGGAGAAAAGCAGGGCGCGCTGCACGCCGTCCTCCTCGGCGAGGCGGGGGCGGGAATCGCTCCAGGCGGCCCCGTCGGTCCGCCCCGCCGCTTCGAGCTCCTCCCGGACGTCCTCGATCACTTCCATGTTCTCGGGGTGGATGACCACTCTCGCCCCCGGAATTTTCGACACCTCGCGCAGCCCCCGGTAGAGAAATCCATCACCCACCCCCTGGAGGGAGCCCGCGTCCTTCCCCTTGTAGGCCATGAAGAACTTGAAAGACGAGATGCCGAACTCCAGGGCACAAGCCGGGATCTCGCCCAAGTGCTCCTCGGACATGATGACGGCGTGGATGCCCATGTCGATCCGGCTTCCCGCCTCGATCTCCCGGATGCGCCGGGCGATGGCCTCCCGGTTGGACCCCGGCTCGATAAGGAAGACAAGCAGCGTCGTCACGCCTCCTGTGGCGGCGGCGGCGGATTCGGTGCGGCAGTCGGCGGCAAAGTCCTGGCCGTAGCGTCCCATGTGGACATGGGCGTCGATCATGCCGGGCAATATGAATTTTCCCCGACAGTCGATCCGCTTGCGTGCCCGGGGGCTTCGGGTTCCGTCCGCGAAGAGAGCGGCGATGCGCCCGTCCCGGATGGCCACGTCTTCCCGGTAAACGCCGTCCGGGCGGACCGTGCGGCCGCCTTCCAGGATCAGGTCTATGGAGGCCGCCGGACTCATATCACGCCCTCCCGCCGGAAGGCTTCGATCTCTTTGCCGGAATATCCGAGAAGCATTGTCAGCACCTCTTCGGTATGCCCGCCGAGCTCCGGCGGGACGGACCGGATGCGGGTCGGAGTTTCGGAGAACTTGTAGGGCCAGTCAATGGCCCGGAGGGTCCCGATGTCGGGGTGGCGGACTTCCTTCACCGCCTCCCGAGCCAGGACCTGGGGATGGGAGAAGACCTGGTCCAGCGTCTGGATGGGCGCGCAGGGAACGCCGGCCTCCTCGAATCTCTCGATCCACTCGGCCCCGGGCTGCTTCAGCAGGCACTCGACGAGGATCGGCTCCAGGACCTTCCGATTATCGACGCGCTTGCGGGTAGTGTCGAAGCGGGCGTCGTCCACCAGGTCCTCCCGGTCCACCACACGGCAGAATCCAGGCCAATGTGCGTCGCTGGCGATGATCATGATGTAGGAGCCGTCCTGGGTCAGGTAACCCGATGAGGGGACCCGCTGGGGGTCACCGCTCCCCCACCGCCGCGGGAGCCTTCCCTCGTGCAGATACTCGAAGGCCTTGACGGCCAGAAAGGAGATCTGGCTGTCCAGCATGGAGATGTCGATATGCTGGCCGCGCGGCCCATCGCCGGTTGTGCGTTCCCGGTGGAGGAGTGCGCCCATGATGGAGAAGGCTGCGAACATGCCCCCCGCCAGGTCCGCCGTGGCGACGCCGACCCGGACGGGGGGTCGGTCGGGCTCTCCGGTTAGGCTCATGATGCCCGACATGGCCTGGAGGATGGGGTCGTATCCCCGCCGGTTCCCCCAAGGACCCGTCCGGCCGAAGGCGGAGACGGAGCAGTACACCAGGTCCGGGCTCACTTTCGACAGGGTCGGGTAATCGATCCCCAGACGCTCCGTCACGCCCGGTGTGAAGTTCTCCAAAAGGACGTCGCATTTCGCGATCAGCTTGTGGGCGATGGCCAGACCCTCGGGCTCTTTCAGGTTGAGGGTCATGGATTTCTTGCTGCGGTTGAAGCTCATGAAGTAGCCGCTCTTTTCCTTGTAAAAGGGTGGCCAGACCCGCGTCTCGTCGCCCCCGCCGGGGGTTTCGATCTTGATCACCTCGGCCCCGAGCTCGGCCAGCATCATGGAGCAATACGGCCCGGCCCAGACCCGCGAGAAATCCGCTACGCGTATTCCTTCGAGGATGTCTTTCATCGTTTCCCGTCATTTGGCGATGGCGCGCGGCGCCGTCAGGCGCCGAATGCTATCGCCAAAAACTGGCCCATTGCCCGGATGCTGCGGCTGCCCTAGGCAGACGGGCATCTGGACAAAGATCCAAGCATGCGCGGGTTACAGCCGATCGCCACAACCAATCAGACGTCCATTCCCCGGAGGCCAAGCCGCAGGTGATGGCCGAAAAAAGTTTTTCAGGGGGTTCCCAACCCCTGGGAGGGGTCAGGGGGGCGGTTTTTCAAAATAGCCCCCCTGGAGCTTTTTGTTTTCCCCATCCACACCTCAGCCGTTTGCCCAAGAGGCCCGGCCTTTCAGGATCTCATGGGCGATCATATTGCGGTGGAGCTGGGGCGGGCCGCTGCCCAGGACGATGCCTCGGGCGTCCCGCACGAACCGCTCGACCGGAAACTCCTTATTGTAGCCCCACCCGCCGTGCATCTGGAGCGCCCAATCGGTCACCTTCAGGACCGTCTCGTTGGCGAACAGCTTCGCCGTGGAGGACTCGAAGCGGGAGGGGAACCCTTCGGCCGCGTTGACGGCGGCCCGATATGTCAGCAGCCGGGCGGCTGCTATTAGCGCCGCCATGTCGGGGATCATCCAGCGGATTCCCTGGAAGTCGGAGACGGGGTGGCCGTAGGGCGCGCGCACCCGGACATACTCGACGGCGGCGTCGAACGCCCCCTGGGCGATCCCGGTCGAGATGGCCGCGTTCAGGCACCGCTGACCGTTGAAGGCCGCCATGATCTTGCGGAACCCGCCCTCCGGGACGAGGACATCATCCTCGCCGATGGGGCAGTCCTCGAAGATCACCTCCCGCGAGGGGCAGCCGCGGAAGCCCATCATCTCCTCCGGCTTACCGAAGGACAGGCCGGGCGTCCCTTCGTTCACGAGGACGGCCCCGATTCCGTCGAGGCCCGGGGTCCCGTTGAAGCGGGTGAACACCATGTAGACCCCGCACTCGCCCGCCCGGCTGGTCATGGCCTTGCGGCCCTTGAGACGGTATCCGTCATCGGTCCGCGTGGCGTTGGTCGTGATCCGGGTCGTGGCCGAGCCGGCGTCGGGCTCGGTGATCGAGATGCCGGTGAGGATCTCTCCCTTGGCGATTCGGGGCGGATATTTCTCTTGTTGGGTTTTCGTCCCGTAGTGATTGAGAAGCTGGGTGCAGATGCCGAGCTCCGCCATCAAGACCATCGCCGTGCTGGGGCATACGCGGGCGATTTCCTCGCAGACGAGGACGGCCTCGAAGCCGCCCAGGCCCATGCCGCCGTGTTCCTCCGGGACGGTGAGGCCCATGATCCCCAACTCGGCCGCGCGGCGGACCGTGTCCCAGGGGATGGCGAGGCGCTCGGACGTCTCGATCGCCTTGGGCTCCAGCTCTTTGTCCGCGAATTCGGCGACCATCTTCCGCAGGAGGCGTTGGGATTCGGTCAGGTGAAAATCCATGGGCTCCTCACACGTTTCGGCATCAGGCCCTCCCGACCGGGCGGAGGGCCGAGGGGCCTTCCCGCATCGGTTCGAGAACGTTCTTCTTGTTCTTCTTCAAGTGGCGTTTCAGGGCCGAGCGCGCCCGACCCAGGTCCCGGACCTCCAGGGCGGCCAGGAGGGCCTGGTGCTCCGCCAGCGCCTCGACCCCCCGGTCCGGGGACAGTCCGTCGATCCGGCGCTTCAGGTTGATCCGGTCGAAAACCCGCTCGAGGGTTTCGATTAGGGCTCCGTTGCCGGAAATTCCGGCCAGGGCCAGATGGAACGCGCGGTCGCGGTGAAGGCGGTCCGTGTCGCTTCCCCGGGTGACGGCCCGGCGATAAGCGGCCTGGCAGTTGCGGAGGGCGCGGAGGGCGGCGCCATCCAGGCCCTCGACGTTTCGCCGTAGGGTGTGAACCTCCAGGGCCTCGCGGATCTCGAGGAGGTCCTCGACTTCCTTCCGGGAGAAGTCCGAGACGAAGTAGCCCCGGTTCTGGACGTGCCGGACGTAGCCTTCCTGGGAGAGCTTGCCGAAGGCCTCGCGCAAAGGTGTGTGGCTGACGCCGAGCCGTTCGGCCAGGGCCTGGTGGGAGAGCTTGTGGCCGGGGAGGAGCTCGGAGGACAGGATGGCCTCCCGGAGGCGGGTGTACACCTGCCGGCTCAGGTCTCTGGTTTTGGCGGCCATGCGGCAATCTCTCGTCAATTCTTTATAAAATATATTATAAATAATCTGGCCGTGTCAATGGTCGTTGCACCGATGGGCGCATTCGGGACTCAGTATCGGTTAAATGGGTGGGTGTTTTGAAGAACATAAAACCGGTGGCGGCACTGGCAGGCAAGCTGCCAGTGGCACCCTGATTCAATGTTGGTGTAGCGCGGGGGCTTTATTAATTCCTGTATTATTAATGACCTAACTGCGTATCGCGTGGTGGGGGCCGGTACAGAGCCCGGCCCCTACATGTCCATTGCAGAATCGTGCGTAGGGGCGGGGCTCCGTACCCGCCCAGGAAGTATCGGGGAATCCTCCGGACTTTTTGTTGAGCCGCTCCCTGTAGGACATTATTTATGCCATCCTCAATAACCCCCGCCAAGCGTCGCGATAGGAGAAAAAGCACATAGGCGGAGGCTAAGGGTCAACCGACCCGCGCCCCCGCACTACATGCGCCTTCGGAGAGTCGTTCGATCAGTGTATCAGCGCCCTCGGTTGGGGACCGCGCGGACTTCAATCTTCGGCCAGCGGTCTCGACCGCACGTCGGCGGCGTTGCCGGTCGGGGGGGCGAAGATGCCGAGGAACCTGGCGGTCTCATCGCCCGCGTTGACGTGTTGGTGCTCGACGCCGGCCGGGATCAGAATGACTTCCCCCGCTTCCGCCCGGTGGAGGGTCTCTCCCGTCTTCACGCCCGCGACGCCGTCGAGAACGATGAGGGCCTCGGCGTGGTCCCGCGTATGGACCTCCGAGGAGGCGCTCGGCGCCAGCTCTACGTGGTAAAGCTCGAGGCCCGGATGACCGGTTTCCGGGTCGAGGAGGACGCGCGTCCGGCGGCCCCCGGCGTCCAGATGGGCGGGAACCTCTTGCGGGGAGATGATCCGGACGGATTCCATTGCGCCGTTATCCCAGGACGCGCGGGACGAACCGTCCCGTTCCCGGCGCGGCGGTGACCTCGCCCCCTTCCATGACGACCTGTCCCCGCAGGACGGTCAGGACGGGCCAGCCCGTGAGGGTCCGGCCGTCGAAGGGGCTGAAATCCGATCCCTGGTGGAGGTTCTTGTTCGCGTCCACGACCCGGGCCTCTTCCAGGTCCACGACGACGAGGTCCGCGTCCGAGCCGGCCTGAAGGGTCCCCTTCTTCGGATAGAGGCCGAAGACGCGGGCGGGCTGATGGGCGGTCACGTCGACGACCCGCTCCAGGGACAGGCGGCCCTTGTTCACCCCTTCGCTCAGGAGGGCCGGGAGCGAAGTTTCGATTCCCGGCATCCCCACGATGGCGGACCACAGGTCTTCCTTGTGGCGGAGGGAAGTCGGCGCGTGGTCGGAACCGACGGTGGAGAGGACGCCCCCCGAAAGCCCGTCCCAAAGGGCGTCGGAGTCCGCCGACTCCCGCAGCGGCGGGTTGATCTTCCCGATCACGGGGTCGAAATCCTTCGTCAGCGTCAGGTACTGGGGACAGGTTTCCCCGATGACGCGTTTCCCGCGGGCCCGGGCCTCCCGGACGATCCGCACGCCCTCCCGGATGGTGATGTGGACGATGTAGAGGGGACACCCGGCGGCGTCGGCCAGGACGATGGCCCGGTTCATGGCCTCCTCTTCGCAGAAGGGGGGGCGGGTCTCCGTCCAGGCGATGTCGCTCCGGCCGCTCGCCTTGAGCTCGTCCCGCAGGCCGAAGAAGACCTCGATGTTCTCGGCGTGGACCAGGGCGACGGCCCCCGGGCCGAGCCAGCCCACCTCGCGGAAGCCCCGGAATAGGATGCCGTCATCGATGCCCTGAAGGGGCGGCTTTGCCTCCTCGCCCCGGTAGGACATCCAGAACTTGAACGAGGTGACCCCTTGTCGGGCCAGCTCGGGGATTTCCCTGATGTGCTCTTCGCTTACGATGCCGCCGTGGAAAGTCCCGTCGGAATGCGCGTTGGCGTCGAACAGGGTTTTCATCTCGGCGAAGTGTTCGAGGAGGCTCCCGGTGGAGAGGATGAAATGGATGAGTGTCGTCGTGCCGCCCGCGAGGGCGGCTCGGCTGGAAATGGGGATGGCCTCCTCCATGGGCCAGTCGGGCCAGTGCATGTGGACGTGGGGGTCGATCCGGCCCGGCAGGACGTACTGGCCCCGGGCGTCGATCTCCCTTTTTCCGGCGAGTGTTTCGCCGGGCGTTGCGATGGCCGCGATCGTCTCGCCCCGGACGCCGAGGTCCGCTTCGACTCTTCCCCAAGGATGAACCAGGGTTCCGCCCCGGATGACGAGGTCGTAGCTCATGGTCCGCCTCCTACGGCAAAAAAATGGCTTGTTGAAAGTTCAGCTCAAGCCCGAAGCGCCGGGATCACTTCCCGGCCGAACAGCCGCACGCTCTCGTCTTCCCCATTGAACGGAAGGTGTTTGACGATGAAGTGGTTGACGCCGATGTCGAGGAAGCGCTCCAGGCGCCGGACGATGTCCTCGGGCGTGCCGATGAGGGTTTTGTCTGCGAGCTCTTCCGGGCTGAGGTCCTCGTCGTGGTGGAGGGTGAAATACGGCGCGACTTTGTCGAGCTCGCGCTGGATCACGTCTTTGTCCCGTGTACAGCATCCGTAAAAGCCGACGCCCCAGAGCATCTCCTCCGGGTCTCGCCCCAACTCGGCCGCGCGGGCCTTGACGGCGGCCATGCCCTCGGTCATCTGATCGATCCGGCCGCCCCAGGGCATCCAACCCCGGGCGTGCTTCGCGACCCGTTCCAGCGTCTTCCCCACGTCTCCGCCCGATACGATGGGCGGCCCCCCCGGCGTGTAGGGCTTCGGTTCGAACGACACGTTTTCAAACTGGTAGTGTTTGCCCTCGTAGCTGGCGTTTTCCTGCGTGAAGAGGGCGCTTAGAATCTCGAGTGCTTCGTTGGTCATGCCCCCGCGCTTGGCGTAGGGAACGCCGCAGGCGTCGAACTCAGGCCGGTACCCGCCGACCCCGAACCCCAGAATGAGCCGCCCCTTCGTGGCGTGATCGAGCGTCGAGATGAGGTTCGCCAAGTGGATGGGGTGGCGCATGGGAAAGAGTAGGACCGACGTCCCGAGGGCGATCCGCTCGGTGATGGAGCTGAGGGCCGCCAGGACCAGGGTGGCCTCGAAGATTCCCTTCGTCCCGAAGGCGGCGCTGAGGCCGGGGGGGGCGAGAAAGTGGTCCGCCACCCAGGCGGAGTCGAAGTCAAGCGTTTCAGCTTCACGGGCCAGGGTGCGCAGATGGTCGAAGTCCACGACCGGGTAGCCGTCGTTGGGCAGCAGGAGTCCGAAATGGGGCGTTGGGCGGTTGGTCACGGGAGGATCCTCCGTTGAGCCGGGGGCGTACGGCGGCCTCAGGCCGGCTCGGGTGTCTTCTCGGCAATCAGGCCGTAGAGCTCGGGCCGCCGCTCCTCGAAATAAGGAAGCGTGCTCCGGCCCTCGACGATTTGCGAGAGGTCGAGGGCGGCTCTCAGAATCATGGGTTCGTCCGGGGGCGCCTCGGCCGACAGTCCGCCCAACGGATTGACCACGCAGCTCCGTCCGAAGAACCGGGTTTCTACGTCCCCCAGCCGCTCGACCCCCGCCTTGTTGCACGCTGCGACGAAGAACAGGTTCTCCAGCGCCCGCGTCCGGAGCTCGATATGGAACATTTCCTCTGCGGTCGCCGAAGGCGAGGGGGCCCAGGCCGGAACGTCGGCGACCATGAAGACGACCTCGGCCCCCTGAAGGGCGAGCATCCGCCAGCCCTCGGGGAATCTCCGGTCGTAACAGACGAGGAGTCCCACACGCGCCTTGGGGGTGTCGAAGACCGGGAACCCTTCCCCCGCCGAAAAGAATCGGTGCTCGTCCACGCCGGTCTTCGGGGTTGACGCGAGGTGGGTCTTGGCGAACCGGAGGGCCGGCCGGCCTCTCGGAAGGACGCCTTCCACCGGTCCGCCGCCGGGTCCGAACAGGACCACGCTGTTCAGCCGCTCTCCCGTTTCGGGGATGATTTCGTAAAAGGGGTAGACGATGTGGCAATTGTGTCGGTGCGCCCGTTCGGCGACCTCCCCGATGGCCTTGGATTCCAGCGACAGGGCCCACGGGACATGGTCCACGGCGGGGTTTCGGGGAAAGTACGGGGTCGTGGACAGCTCGTTGAGGCAGATGAAGTCGGGAGAGCCGGCGGTGGCCTCGTCGATCAGCCGGAGGTTCTCGGCGAGATTGGCGTCGAGGTCCATTTCGGCGGGGCCTCTTTGGATGAGCGCGACTTGAAGGGTTCGCTTGTGACTCACTCGATGCCCCCCGTTCGTTCCGGGCGATGGTCCGTAAAGCCGCCCGGTGTTTCTCAACCGGTCCGGCAAGGGATGGCGCAAGTCCCCCACGCTTCAATTCGGCCGATGATTGAATGGTAAGGACCCGAAGATCCGATACATCACGCTAGCAAACCGGGGAAAAAGGTGTCAAGGACTGCACGCGGGGGGGGGAGGGGAGGTGCAGCCTGATTTGAAAATCGTCAGCCGGAATCAGGACCGTCCCCGGTTTTGTGGACGCCTCTTTTGTCTCTTACGGTGTCGGGTGTCCACGAGACCGGGTCAACTCCGGAATCGTCCGAATATGATTTGTTGCTTCCGGTTATCCGATGTATAAGGAGGATCAAGCCATTCGGCGGCGGTCGACGCGCAGAGGTCTCGGGCGCCGGACCCTTTCCATCGAGTTCACAAGTTCTAGGGGTTTGTCTCGTGCGGAAGATCATCGATTTGAGCCTCATCGTGGAAGAAGGCATCCTGATGCCGTTCCTCACGGAAAGGGATAAGGCTTTCGTCCTGGACGTGGTGAAGACGCATGACTCCGGACCGGCGCACGGAACCGTTGTGGAGATGTACCTGCATGTCGGCACGCATGTCGACGCCCCCCTCCACTTCATCCGGGACGGAGACACGATTGATCAAATCCCCTTGGACCGGCTCGTCGGCGACGCCCTCGCCCTCGACCTGCTCCACAAGCAGGGGGTCGTGCCGATCGAGAAGGCGGACCTGGAGGAGGCGGTGGAGAAGCTTCGCCGGGAGGGGATGGAGCACAAGGAGGGGGACATGGTCCTCATCTGCACGGGACATCATGAGAGGCACTGGGGGAGCCTGGATTACTGGAAGTTTTCGCCCTACGTGACCGAAAAGGCGGCCCAGTGGATCGTCGATCAGGGATTTTCCGCCGTGGGGTTCGACTTCATGCAGGACATCCCCCAGGAACAGCAGGACCCCAACGCCCTGGGACCCATCCACCGCATCATCCTGGGGAACTCACTCTACAATATTGAGTACATTACGGGTCTGGACCGGGTTGCGGGCAAGAAGGTTTGGCTCTCGGCGGCTCCGGTTTTGTTCAAAGGGGTGGAGGGGGCACCCGCGCGAGTATACGCCATCGTAGAGGAGTGAGCCGGCGAACGGATGCGGGAGCCGACGGGGGCCTGAGGTCTGGAGGATCCGCCCATGCCATTCGATGACCCAAGGGATTTTCTGGCGCGTCTGGAAGAGGAAGGGGACCTGATCCGGATCTCCGAGCCGGTGGACGCTCGCTTCGAAATCTCGGCGTACATCCGGAAGACCTCGGACCAGCAGGGGCCGGCGGTCCTCTTCGAGCAGGTCAAGGGGCACGACATCCCCGTCGTCGGGGGGATTTTCGCCGCGCGCCGCAGGGCGTTGCGGGCCCTGGGGTTCAAGTCCGAGGAGGCCGTCGAGCGATTCCGCCAAGCGGCCGACCATCCCATCGCCCCCGTCCTCGTCGACGAGGGTCCCTGCCAGGAGGTGGTTTACGAGGGGGATGAGGTCGACCTGACCCGACTCCCCATCCCCACCTACAGTCCCCAGGACGGGGGGGCCTTCATCACCCACGGGATCGAGATCTCCAAGGACCCGGAAACCGGGGAGAAGAACGCGGGCATCTACCGCATGCAGCTTCAGGGCCGGAACCGGCTCGGGATTTTCGCCAACGTCCAGCAACACTGTTACATCCACTACGCCAAGGCGGAGAAGAAGGGAGAGGCCCTGGAAATCGCCGTGGCCCTCGGGGTGGACCCGGCCGTCATGCTGGGGACGCAGGTCAAGGCCCCGTACGGAACGGACGAACTGAGCGTCGCCGGAGGTCTCCGGGGGGAGGCGGTCCCAGTGGTGAAATGCCGGACCGTGGACCTCGAAGTTCCGGCGATGAGCGAGATCGTGATCGAGGGACGGATGCCGCCGAACCACCGGGAGGCCGAAGGTCCCTTCGGCGAGTTCTCCGGGTACTATGGTCCCGGGGGTCAGCGGCCCGTGGTTGAGGTGAGCGCCGTCACGCACCGGCGCTCACCGATCTTCCACGCGGGATTGACGGGCGTCCCGATGACGGAGAACCACTTCCTGAAGCAGATCCCCAACGAGGTCACCGTTTTACGGGACCTCAGCGCCAAGTTCCCCGAGGTCAAGGCGGTTCACTTTCCGGCGTCGGGATGCAGCGAGTACCACTGCTACATCTCGATGGCGCCGCGTTACAAGGGACAGCCCCGAAACGTCATCCTCGCCGCCCTGGGGAGCGCCAAGCGGCCGAAGCTGGTGGTTGTGGTGGACGAGGACATCGACATCTTCGATGACGTGAAGGTTCTCTGGGCGGTCAGCACGCGGATGCAGGCGGACCGGGACGTGATCATCGTGCCTGCCGCCGGAGGTGGCCCCCTCGACCCCTCGGCGCCCGAGCCGAACCTCTCGGCCATGATGGGGATCGATGCCACGCGCCCCTTCGGGCAGGAATTCCCGGATGTGCCGGAGGTCCCCGGCGTCGAGTACGTCCCCGACCTGTTGACCCTGGCGCGCCAGCGGGGAATCACGGCTGGCCCTTGAGACTCGCGGGTCCGCGCAGACGGCGTTTCATCGACGCGGCCTGAAATCGCCCGCCTGGAGAAACCCTTTCAGGTCGAGCAGGTTGTCGAACGCATGTGAACTGGAGGCAATTGATGGACAGTCTGCGGGTGGTCGGCAAGCCGGTCCCTCAGATCAACGCGCCCGAGAAGGTCCACGGGTCGGCCCGGTACGTGGGGGACATGGAATTTCCACGCATGCTCCACGCCAAGCTCCTGCGAAGCCCCCACCCCCATGCGCGAATCCTGAGCGTGCGGACGGACCGGGCCTTGAAAGTGCCCGGTGTGGCGGCCGTCGTCACCTCGGAGGACACGCCGAAAAAGCCCTGGGGGCCAGTCAAGAGCGACCAGCAGATCCTGGCCGTAGGGAAGGTCCGGCATTTGGGGGAGGAGATCGCGGCGGTGGCGGCGAGCCACGAGGCCGCCGCCCAAGATGCCGTTGAGCGGATCGAGGTCGAGTATGAGGTTCTGAAGCCGGTGTTCGACGCCGAGGGGGCCCTCGCCCCCGGCGCTCCGGAGGTCCACGAGGGGACGGGGAACATCGCCAGGGAAATCCGCATCCGCCACGGGGACGTCGATCAAGGCTTCCGGGAATCGGCGGTCATCCACGAGGAGACCTACACGACGCCTCACCAGTTCCAGACTTACATGGAGCCCCTGGGAGCCCTGGCCGACATCGACGGTCAGGGGCGCATCACGCTCTATGTCCCCACCCAATCGATTTATTTCACGCGACGGCTCGTCGCGGGGGCCCTGGACCTGCCCTCGACGAAGATCCGGGTGATCCAGACGCACGTGGGCGGGGCCTTCGGCGGGAAGCTCGGCGAGGACCCCATCGGCCACATCGCCGCGGTTCTCGCCCAAAAGACCGGCCGTCCGGTCCGCCTCCTCAACAACCGGCTGGACGAGTTTCAGGGATCGAGGCCTCGGATGCCCGCGGCCGTTCACCTCAAAATGGGGGTCCGGGACGACGGGATCCTCGCCGCCAAGGAGAGCCGAATCGTCGGGAACAACGGCGCCTATTCCGGTTTCTCCTACGAGGTGATCCAGGTGACGGCCACCCGGATGGACAACCTGTACCGCCAACAGAACCTCAAGACCGACGCCTTTCTCGTTTACACAAACCTGATCCCGGCGGGCGCGTTCCGGGGGTTCGGCAATCCCCAGATGTCCTTCGCCATGGAATCCCATATGGATGTTCTGGCCGAGAAGCTGGGGATGGACCCCGCGGAGCTCCGCCTCCGGAACGTGGTCCATCAAGGGGACACGAGCATCCACGGCTGGGAGATGGGAAGCTGCGGTATCGAGGAGTGCATCGAGAAAGCGACCGCGGCGGTCGGATGGAAAGCGGTGCGCGCGGTCTCCGGGAACGGAGCCGTCCGGACGGGAATCGGTCTCGGGTGCGCCGTTCATTCGACCTCCAGCCGGCAGCTTTCCAACTGGGACGGCTCGACGGCGGTGGTCAAGGTCGACGACGACGGCAAGGCCCAGGTCGTTTGCGGCGAGGGGGACCTGGGGCAGGGCGCCCAGACGGTCATCGCGCAGATCGCCGCCGAAGGGCTGGGCCTCGAGGTCGAGGACATCCGGGTCTCCGCGGCCGACACCGAGAACACGCCGCTCTGCTTCGGGGGCTACGGCAGCCGGCTGACGCTGATGGCGGGCAACGCCGTGCAAAAGGCGGCCGAATCCTGCGCGGAAAAGCTGCTCCACATCGCCGCCGAGGAGCTGGAAGTCTCGCCGGGAGACCTGTCCCTCGGGGAAGGGGCGATCTTCGTCACGGCCGCCCCGGACAGGAGGATGGGTGTGGGCGAGGCCGTCGCGGCGAACCTGCTTCGCGCCGACGGAGATATCGTCTACAGCCAGGCCACCTGGGACGCGCCGACGGTGATGCCCGACGAGGAGAACCACTACGGCCGGTCGACGGTCGCCTGCTCGTTCGCGTGCGTGATTGTCGAGGTGGAGGTGGACACCGAGACCGGCCAGGTCCATTTGAAGCGCATCGTGGCCGCCGACGACCTGGGCCGGGCGATCAATCCGCTGACCGTCGAGGGTCAGGTGCAGGGCGAGCTTGCGCAGGGAATGGGTTACGCGATGTTCGAGAACGCCGTTCTGGATGACGGGGGGTTCGCGGGGGGCAACCTGGCCGACTACACCGTGCCGAACGCGGGCTCGCTTCCGGAGATGACCTCGATCTTTGTCGAGTCGCTCGATCCCAACGGTCCTTTCGGAGCCAAGGGGTGCTCAGAGTGCGCCCTTGTCCCCTGCGGCGCCGCCCTAGCGAACGCCGTCTATGACGCGGTGGGCGTGCGGCTGACCGCCCTGCCGATCCGGCCTGAAACCGTCTTGAAGGCCCTGTCTGAGGCGCGTCCCGCGTGATGTCCCAGGTGTCTTCCGCCCAAGGCGGGAGAACCCTCGTTCCCATCATCCAAGGCGGTTAGGCCGAAAGTAGGGAGGGTGTGATGCGTCAAGTCAGTCCGCATGTCTATATCGATCCGGACGGCGGGGGCTGCACGGTCGGGGCCATCCGGACGTCCGTGGGGGTGGTCCTGGTCGACTCTCCCCACAAACCGACGCGGGCACTGAGGTGGCGGGATGAAGTCGAAACGCTGGGCGAGGTTCGCTACCTGATCAACACCGAGCACCACATCGACCACACCTTCGGCAACGCCTTTCTCCCCGGCGTTGTTCTTGCCCATCAAGGGATCCGGGAGAAATTTTGGGAGGACAACGTTCTCGGGGGATGTCCGTTGAAGGACCCGCGCCCGTACGTCGAAAAGTGCGATCCCCAAGGGGTGGATTTGGCCGGCCGATACCAGGCCCGGGAGCCGGAAATCTCCTTTGACGGCCGCCTGACGCTGTTCCTGGGGGACGTGACCCTTGACCTCTTCGCCCGGCCCGGCCACATCGCGGCGGAGACCGCTGTCTATGTCCGGGAAGACAGGACGCTTTTTACGAGCGACAACGTCTTTCATGACAAAATGCCCTGGTACCATGAGGCCCTCCCGTTCGAATGGCTTGAGTCGCTGGATTCGTTCAAGAAGATGGACGTTGAGGTGGTTGTGCCGGGGCACGGAATCGAAGCGGGGCCCGAAGTGTTCGATGAGATGAGGCAGGTTGTGGAAGACGCCATCCGGGAAGTGCGCTCAGCCATTCAGGCCGGGATGAGCCGGGAGGCGGCGGCCGAGAACATCACGTTCATCGACCGCCAGCCGGTTCCGGAAGAACATCGACCGTACGCGCCCATGCTTCAGCGGCTCTTTGTCGGCCGGATCCATGATGCGATTCAGGCGCGGGCCTCGTAACCCGTATTTTTCAAGGCGATTTCGCGGCGGAAATGTTCGTTACCCGAGGCCACGTCAATCGGCTGTAGGCATGCTGATTTCAGTTCAACCCACGTCCCAGCGCTCGGTCAAGGAGATGGGACGGGATCGATGGAAAGGTCGGGATTCATGGAACAACTCAAGGTCGTCCATTTCCTGAACCACTTCTTCGCCGGCGTCGGCGGCGAGGACAAGACGGACGCGCCGGTCGGAGTCCGGCCGGGGGCCGTGGGACCCGGCGCGCCGCTGGAGGCCCATTGGGAGGGAAAGGCTCGGATCGTCGCGACGGTTTGCTGCGGAGATAACCACTTCCAGCAACACGCCGAGGAGGTCGCCGCGCACGTGGCCGAGGTGGTTCGTGAAGAGGAGGCCGGGCTCCTGGTGGCCGGGCCGGCGTTCGACGCGGGCCGATACGGATTCGCCTGCGCGACGGTGTGCGCCCGGGCGGCGGATGCGGCCGGGGTGGCGGCGGTGACCGGGATGTTCCCCGAAAACCCGGGGGTGGAGGTGTACCGCGCCCGGAAGCCCGAGCGGATGTACGTCGTGCCGACGGCGAAGACGGTCCGGGGCATGGCCGAGGCCCTGTCGCATATGGCCCGCCTCGCCCTGCGCGCCGCCTCGGGAGAGCCGATCGGGTTCCCCGAGGAGGAGGGGTATCTGCCGCGGGGCGTGCGTGTTTCCGTCCGGACGGAGAAGACGGGCGCCCGCCGTGCCGTCGAGATGGTGGTTGCCAAGGTCAAGGGGTTCGAGGTCCGCACCGAGGTCCCGCTGGGGGCGTACCCGGTTGTCCCGCCCGCCCCGCCGTTGAAGCGCCTGGTCGGAAGCCGCATCGCCCTGGTGACTAGCAGCGGGGTTGTCCCGAAGGGCAATCCCGATTGGTTCAAGACGCATGTGAACGATCGCTGGGCCAAATACCCCATCGACGGGATGGAACGCTTGGAAACCGGCGTTTGGGAGACGGTCCACGGCGGTTACAACACCGAATTCATGACCGGGAATCCCCACTTCGGCGTCCCGCTGGACGCCCTGCGGGCGTTGGAGCGGGAAGGCGTGTTCGGCTCGCTCCTTCCCTACTATTACGTCGTTCCGGGAAACCAGGTGCAGGTCAGCGACGCCCACCGAATGGCCGCCGAGATGGCGAAAGAGATGCGGGAGGATCGAGTGGAGGGCGTGCTTCAGGTGGCCACGTGAGGAACGTGCACTCGATGCGGGTCATCGATGAGCAAGGAATTCGACAGGGCGCAAATTCCCGCGGTCCTGATCACGGCCATGGCTCCCATGGCGAAAATGTTGAGCGCGAACCGGATTGTCCTGGGCTTGGCGATCCCTTATCCGTGCGGCGACCCGAGCCTGCCGGAGGCGGAAGATTTTCGCGTGCGGAAGGCCCTGGTCCATGACGCGCTGAAGGCCCTGGAGACCGAGGTCCAGGGGCCCACGATCTTCGAGCCGGAGGTCCTGAAGACCATTTCTTCAATCACGTATTAGGAAGCGGTCGGCCATGAGCCTTCAGCCGTCAGGCTCCCATGGGGGTCTTGCGCGGACGATGGACGGCCGCCGGTCCGGAAGGGAGACAGGGCGGTGAGGTTGGAGATGGGCGTGTTCCCGGTCCGGGAGATCGTCCTGGGCCGGAGCACCGGATATGCCGAAGGCAGGCTGACGGTGGATGCCGACGAAATTACACGGTTGGCCCGGGAGAGCCCTCAGATAACAGATGCGGTGTGCGAGGTGGTGGTCCCCGGGGAATCCGTGAGGGTCCCTTACGTCCTGGACGCCGTGGAGCCGCGCGTCAAGGTTAGCGGTCCGGGGTGCGTCTTTCCCGGCATCCTGGGCGGGGTGGAGACGGTGGGTTCGGGGCGCACCCACCGCCTGGACGGGATGGCCGTGGTGGCCTCGGGCGTGATCCCCCTTCCCACCCTGGGTACGGGGGCGAGCCGCGGGGCATTTTTGGACATGGCGGCGCCGGGCAACCTCGGGCCCCTGAGCCATACCTTGAACTTCGTCCTGCTCCTCGAGTTCGAGCCCGGCCACGGGGAGCTGGACTACCATGCCGCCGTCCAGATGGCCGAGATGCGGGTCGGACGTCATCTGGCGGAGGCCACGGCCGGCCTCACCCCCGCCGAGGTGGCGACCTACGACATCGAAGAGATGGACCCGGCGCTCCCCAAGGTTGCGCTCATTCAGGGGGTCATCACCGTGGCCCACGAGCCTCACCCCTGGTACGCCTTCTACGGCCAGCCGATCCGCGCCGTCTTTCCGTTCTTTCTCCACCCGAACGAGTTGCTGGATGGGGCCTTCACGGCCCGGGCCACGGGGATCTCGGGGCACTCGCCGTCCACCTGGGAGTGGGGGAACCACTCGGTGGTGGAGGAGCTTTACCGGGCCCACGGGCACGAGTTGAACTTCCTCGGCGTCGTCGTGCACCGCATCGGGTTCGATACCCACGGGGCCAAGCAGATGGCGGCGAATCAGGCGGCCAAGCTGGCCCGACGGCTCGGCGCCGACGGTGCCATCGTGGCCTGGCTCAGCGCCGGGAACGCCTTCATCGACACCATGCTGTCCGTTCAGGCCTGCGAGCGGGCGGGGGTCCGGACGGTCCTTCTGACCTACGAGCAGCCGGGCGTCCGGGGAGTGGACCCGTCGTTCATCTTCTCTGTCCCTGAGGCCGACGCCATCGTGAGCACCGGCAACAAGAACGTGGCCCTTTGCACGGCCCCCGTCGAGCGGGTGGCGGGGGGCCGAGAGACCCTGCATTGGGACTTCGCCGCCACCGCCCCCGAGGTGCCGGCCGGGGAGGCCATCCAGGTGGACGACCTGTTTCGGGTCCTGGGCGGCGTGGACACCTGGGGATGGGGCCGGGTGACGTGCCGGGAGCGTTGATGCCCGGCCGGCATGCGAACCCTCGGCCGGAGAAGGGGCAATTCGGACCTCAAACCGCAAGGCCGTTCCCCCGAGCCGACACCCGCTTTTTAGCAGAGTCCGGAAAAACGCCTAATCTGGTAACCGCCACGACGGACTTCCAGAACGCCTCGCCGTCGAAATTTCGGACGGGGCCTGCGGATAAATGTTGAAAAACCCGGATCACAATCCCGCTGCATTCCAGTCCGACACAGGCGCTTCCGGCGCGGGGTATACCCCGCGGCCTTGACGCCGGCGATGGCGCAACACTCATCTTTGTCGGAGGAGTCGCCGCTGATGCCGACCGCGCCCACCGCGCCGCCGGGGGGGGCGAGAAGCAAAACGCCGCCGGGGACGGGGAGGAGGCGGCGGGCTGGCCGTGGACAGGCGCCGCGCGGACTTTTTCTTGATCCACGAGGCGTC
>CAYRGS010000017.1:26329-28937 GCA_964423875.1 uncultured bacterium | reverse complement strand
ATGCGTAAATGCGTGTTGTCTCCATGATGAAGTATTTCTGGGGAATTCTGGGAGGAGGGGGAGGGGTCGAGAATCAAAACGCCGCCGGGAACGGGGATGAAGCGGCCGGCGGACGCCGCCGCCAGCGCGCCTTAAAACGCCGGACGCTCCTTGAGGCGGTCTCTGATGGTGCGGCTGGGCATGCCCATTCCCAAGGAGGCCCAGGCCTTTCCGACGGCGATGTCCACGCGCAGGATGCCCGATCCATCCTCCCGCTTGAGGGCGATGAGGTTCCCCCCGGCGTCGAGTACTGCCACCGTCAGAGGCAAAAGCCCCGCCTCTCGTCCCGCCGCCAACGCGGCGTCGATGATTGAACAGGCGGAATTCAGCGGGAGGCCCGTCTGAATGTTCGTCAATTCACGCTCGGACATGGCAAGGCTTCTCCTTCCAGTCCAGAAGTTGGTGAGAAATCCCGGCTATTGAGGATGGCATAAATCATGTCCTACACATAACAACTCACGAAAATATCCGGAGGTTTTCCCGACACTTCTCGCCGAACACAGATAGGCCATTAATAAAACAAGGCTCGATAACTTTTTGGAAGGAAAGGAGGGGCATTCACATCAGACCCAGGAGGCGGGCCGCGTTATTCCCGAGAATGTTTGCGATCGCTTCCCGGGGGATCTCCGGCAAATCGAGCCGCTTCGAGACCTGGTTGATCTGTTCGTAAGTCGCCATGAAATTCTTCGGTATGCAAAGGCGGTACTCACTGCCGTATAACACCCGGTCCAGTCCCACGAGGTCCTGACACATCAAAAGCGCCCGGAGGAGCGTCTCGGGGGGGAGGGTGCACCAGTAGGCCATCTCCGCATGAAAATTCGGATGCTTGGCGACCAGGCACACCCCTTCCTCCCACCAGGGCCATCCGGTGTGGGCGACAATCACTTTGAGCTCGGGGTAACGGATGCCTACCGGGTCCAGCAGGTGAGGGGGTTGAAATTTCATCGGGGCGTTCACGCTGGGTGTCCAGCCCATGTGGAACTGGACGTAGATTCCGTAACCGATGGCCCGCTCGTACAGCGGATACAGGGTCGGGTCGCCGGGATCGAAGTGGTTGTACGTGGGCATGAGCTTCAGGGCCTTCATGCCCAGTTCGTTGATGCAGCGGTCGAGCTCGTCCAGGGCTTCGCTGATGCCGCGCATGGGGTCGATGCCCGCCACGGCGATGAACTTGTCCGGATGCTTTCGGGCGAGGCCCGCGACGTAATCGTTGGGGACGTGGGGGTTCGGCTTTTCGGGATGGGGGGAGGTGCGCCGGAAGTCGTAGGCCATGATGCACGCAAAGTCCAGCCCGGCTTCCTCCATGTCGCGCAGCAGGGTTTCGGGGCTGACCGGCTCCCGGGTGGCGGGCCGCTCCCGGCGGGTTCCGTCCGGGTCGTACGTATACTTCCAGGGGCGATAAAGCTCCCGCCCCCACCAGAGCGGGATGTGATTCGGGACCTCCCCGACGTGAACATGACCATCGCTTCGCAACGAAATCCCTCTCTGTAGGCGCGCCTTGATCCCGCCGGGAAATGAAGCGCGGTAGGCCGCGGCCGACCTCCGGTGTCCATCGGTTCCTTAGCGGGTTGGGGAGATATGATTTTCGAGCTTGAGCGAATTTCTCACGCGCGTCGGGCGACTCCTGTTTGGAACGACGGTTTGGGGGGGGGGGAGGGGGGGGGCGCCCTCCGGATGAGTCGTTCGCCGGCGTGTTTCAGCTTTTTGTTCGAAAATGCTTATGCGGTTTCGAACCGCGCCGGCTCCTGAATCCCGCACCGGGCATACCACTCCGCGACCAGATCCTCGGAGTCGACCACCACCCCGGTGTGCAACGAGATCAGGAAAAGCGCCGCCTCTTCCGCCTCTTCCGAATAGCCCGCCGTGACATCCTGCGGGACGACGACCCGGAACATCCTGTTGGCCGCATCGAACGCGGTGCACAAATCACAGCAATCCGTGTAGGCCCCGATGATGACCACCGTCTTCTTGTCTAGGTTTCGGAGGAGGTATTCCAGGTCGGTCGGGTAGAAGGCGCTCAGCCGCTTTTTCGTCCGGACGTAATAGTCGCCGGGGACCTCCTCGATGCTGAGGTCCACCCATTGGGTCCCCTCCAAACTGTGATTTTTCTGGTTCTCATTGGGGCCGATGTAGGCCTCATACAAGGACCGCCAGTTGGATGGGCTGATCCCGTTTACATCGTCGATTCCGTCGGCCCGCAGCCAGAGCTGGACGTGGATCATGGGAACGCCGCACTGGCGCGCCGCCCGGGCGAACCAGTTGTGCCGCTCGATGATGGCCCGCCCCCGCGGAGCGGGACAGGTGACATCGGGTCCGTCTCCAAGATGCCCCCGATGCATGTCGATGCTCACGACGGCGCATTGGGAAGGGTCCACCCAGTCGGAAAACACTTCCGGCATGTCCCGTTTTTTCTTGAGGAAATAGCACTTCATTGGAGTCATCACGGTTTCGTCCCTCTCCCCCTGCACTGCTCCTTGAAATGATCGGGTCTCAGGACCCCCATGAAGGGTTGTCGGCTTTCGGGAAGAAAAGGTCCTCTCGGTCCCCTTGAGCCAATAAATGGGAACCC
>CAYRGS010000017.1:354-26319 GCA_964423875.1 uncultured bacterium | reverse complement strand
CCCGGAGAACCCCGCGCTTCGAAACCGTTGTCCACCCTTGCGGAGTCAATTCCTTTCTACCATAGGCCCATCCGGAATCCAACCCGGCCGTGGGCCGATCGCGGCTCCGGCCGGCCGCGCTACAACCCAGCCTCAAACATCACAACGTACGGATTTCTTTCGCGATTCGCTGACCGCTTCTCTCCGGCTTCTCATAGTTGAATTGGAGATAATTAACCGAATCGCAATGAAACGCTTGACACGGGATGCCTCATGACGGCCACGACGAAATCCGCCGATTTGCTGATTGAGGGCGCAACCGTCATTCGAGCGACGGATCTTTTCCGATGGCGCCGTCGCCATCGGCGGAGGCTACATTAATCTGGGCCCCTGAAACCGGTCCGGTTTGAGAGTTGGAATTTTCGCAGGGAAATCCGTTTAACCTTGTATTGGAATTGGGATTTTCAACTTTCAATTGGACCGATTGGAGGGAGGGGCAGGGCAACCAAATCATTGACAGTGGGACTTTCATTTTTGTGGTATTTTGGAGATATCATGAGAGATTTTTGGATTGACAGCCGACCGGTGGCCTCCTTCAGACATTGTGTCAGGAGAAAGTCTAACCCAATTCCGATGGGGACTGAGGGCCTGAGTGGTCGAAAATTAGTTCTTTGCTCATCGGACAAGGTCTAAGGGGGATGAGGGAATTGGCCAAGCGAGTGCGTAAAGCGATCATTCCCAAGGGATTGCCGATGCCGAAAATGCGTTATTCCCCGGGTATCCTGGCAGGACCTTGGATATTTCCCTCCGGGCAATTTGCATCAGACTTTTCTGCCAATGGTGTGGCCCGGGAAGCCACCCGGGATCCACTATGCCCCGATTTGCAGCCCAGCGAGCTTGGGTTGCAGGCTCGTTACATCTACAAGAATCTCAAGAAGGTCGTCGATGCGGGCGGTTCCTCACTGGACCAGATTATTCGCCTCGACCAGTTTTTTGTTCTTGAAGACACCCCCGACGGTCACATGGCCTCGATTGAAGATTATCTAAGCGTACGCAATGAAGTGTTCCCGGCTTCAAAAGGCCGGCCGACTTCAACCGGAATTCGCTGTAGCCATTTGTTGTGTAAGCCCACCGTCCTCGAAATCGACTTTGTCGCGGTCACCAACGCCAGCGGCTGGAAAAAGGAAGCCATTCACTCTAGCCGCGCAGGTACACCCACCGGCGGTTATAGCCATGCCGTCAAGGTGGGCCCCTATGTTTTCTGCTCCGGCGACCTTGCGAGTGATTGGGACCATGGCGTGGATCCGTCCACCGTGAGGAACAAGAATTTCTGGTTCGGCAACGACATGGACAGGCAAGCGCGTTTCGTCCTCGACCGTTTGGGTGCCATCCTTGAGGACGCGGGATCGGATCTGGGCCTGACCGCCAAGGCCCAGGTGTACCTCACAGCGGAAGGCATGAAGCAGATTTATAAGCTTGAAGAGGTGTGGAAAGAGTATTTCCCGAAAAACCCGCCGGCGCGCACCCTCATTCCCGCCGATGGAATCGGGGTTAAGGATTGCATGATTGAAATCAACCTTGTCGCCGTCACCAAAGATGGCGGCATCAAGCCCAAGGCGGTCCATGCGCGGGGTGTTCCCAAATGGCCGCTTCACGAACCCCACGCAATGCAGGCGGGCAACCTGCTGTTTCTCTCTTCCGCGTTGGCAACCGACAACAAGGGTCATTTTCCCGAAGAACTCAAGGTTAATCCCAATTATCCATGGTATGAGAAGTACGAGAAGCCCATCATTCAACAGATGGAATACATCCTCGGCAACGCCGAGAAAATTGTCCAGGCGGCCGGCGGTCGGGGCTTTGACAACATCGTGCGCCGACAGTGTTTCCACACCGACTACGATGAGTTTATTCTTACTTGGGGCGTGTGGATGTCCAAATATGACCACGATGCGCCGGCGAGCACGACCATCGAAGAGGCGAACACTCCCCTGCCGGTTCCGGGAGCGACGATGATGTTGGACCTTTGGGCTTACCTCCCGTAAGCCCGGCCGGCGAAGGGTGGCTGTTCACCGGCGGAGGGTCCCCAATTTTTGTGACCGGGGAGAAGAGCCCGGGGAAAATTTCAACAACCGTGAGATTCTTGATCTCACACAATGGCGTCCAAATCGGAAGGAAATGGCTTACACCCGCCAAGCCTGGAGACATTCAAAAAAACGGCCCCCGTGTTTCATATATCTTGAACCCATACACCTGCTTGACCGGACCCGTCTTTTTGCTAGAATAACGCTCGAATCTCTCTCTTCTTTTTGAAAAATGGAATTCAGTTGGAACGCGCCGTTTCCCGAGGACCGGTAAAGGGGTCAAGTGTATTCCAGGGCGGACACCTGGAACCCTGAGTCCGGACCAGAACAAAATGGAGGGTCGTCCATGAAAAAGCTTTCTGTTCTCGCCCTTTTGTTGGCCGGCATATTGGCCTTCACGGCTTGGGCCGAGGCGAAGGAAGTCAAAATCGCCTACATTCCGTGCGGTCGTGTAAATGATAAATCTTGGAGTGAAGCGGGCTACATCGGGGCCAAGCAAAGCAAAGCTTTTCTGGAGTCCAAGGGGTACAAGGTCAAATTGGACTACACGGAAAGTGTTCCAGTCGTTAAGGTTGAGGCCGCGGCGCGAGATTACGCATCGCGTGGATACAACCCCATCATTCTCCATTGCGGCCCGTATGTGGAGGCGGCCCTTCGCGCGGCCAAGGATCACCCTAAAACCTGGTTCCTTCTGGCGGCGGCGACCAAGTCGGCCAAAAACGTCGCTGTGTACGATCCGGCCCAACATGAAGGGTCCTTTGTCGTCGGGTACTTGGCGGGACTCATGTCGAAGAACGGCCGCGTTGGCGCCATCGGTGGTTTCAATTGGCCCATCCTGGCCCGTCAGGTCGAGGCTTTCCGGTTCGGCGCCCGGTACGCCAACCCGAAGATGAAGGCCTTTCACACATACATCAACAGTTGGGAAGACGCGGCCAAGGCGAAAGAAGCCGCCTTGGCGCAAATCGACAACGGGGCGGACGTGATCTTCGCGGCCACGGATCAGGCCGCTCGCGGCGCCTTCAGCGCGGCCAAAGCCCGCAAGGTCTTCGCCGTCGCCAGTTACGCGGACCAAGCCTCCCTGGCGCCCAATACGATCCTCACAAGCGTCTTGTACGACCTCCCGCTGTTGATCAAAAAGATGGTTATCAAGTGGCAGGATGGGAGCTTGGAAGGGAAGGTTTACAAGATGGGGATGGCCGAAGGGATCGGAGCCCTCGCCCCGTATTACAAGATGGACAAGGTGATCCCCGCGGCCGTCAAGGCCAAGGTGGACCAGCTCAAGAAAGACATCAAGAGCGGCAAACTGAAAATCCCCGAATACGGCAAAGCCGGGGAATCCGACAAGTACGATCCCCGAAAAGTCCTCAAGGGGATGTAGCCCTGACCCTTAAAGAGCAGGTCAAGGGCCGGATCCGCCTCCATGGAGGGGCGGGTCCGGCCGCTACACTTGGCGTCCTTTGAGTTGCTGGTTTGCCGAGATCAATGACCGGATTGAAAACCGTTGTGCAAGAACGCTTGCTCAGAGCCCGGACCGGGGCGGCTTTCGAGGTTCGGAAGGGACAGGTCTTTCGCGTCATCGATGTCGAGGGACAACAAGTCGGGGATTTTGTCTGTTTCAAGTTGGACGATTTCACCGAGTATTTTTCCCAGTCCCAGACCCGAAAGATCAACCGGTCCATCCAGATCTCCACCGGCCGAAAGCTCTGCTCCAACCTGTGCAACTCGATGTTCACCATCGGAGAGGACCGGGTTGGGTTGCACGACATTTTGTATTCTCCCTGCGGGCCTCACGATTACCGTATTCTCTACGACGCGCCGGATCATCCGAGCTGCCGGGAGAACCTGAATCAGGCGCTGGCCCCGCACGGGATACGTCCCCACCAGCTTCCGCCCGTTTTCAACGTTTTCATGAGCTCTTCCATCGGTTCCGACGGGGAGTTAATCTGTAACGAGCCGACGTCCAAGCCGGGCGACTTTGTGGATCTCCACGCGGAAATGGACTGTCTGGTAGCCATTTCCGCTTGCCCCCAGGATCTGACCCCATGCAACGCGGGAAACCCGACCGATCTCAGACTTGAGATTTGGGAACCCAGCCCGCGCTAAGGCGGGGACCACTCAATCTGTTCCGGATTGAGAGAATAGAGGAGTCCAACCGTGTCGAAGTCCAAAAAGATTACCATCCAGGTCAACGGACAACAATACCGATTGATCAGAGAGCTCCGAGTGAAAGGAGAGCACGGAAAGACGGACGGTGAAATCGTGCGCAAGGCCTTTGCCGAATGGGGCAAGAAAAAAAGGTTGTCCCGTCCCTAGCCGGTTTGAGCCGAAGGTTCGCATGACCAAACCAAATCAACCCTTCGGTTGGAGAACCTGATTTCTCCGACCCAACGAAGAGGGATTCAGTCATGGGTGATCGTAAGCTCGTAGAAGAGTTTGTCATGGAGCCGACAACGGGTCGCGCGGTTCCAATCAAACGTGGCCAACTCCTCCGTATCGAACAAATCGGCAAGGGGCAGTGCCTCGACTTCAACGCCTATAACCTCACCGACTATAAAGAGCAGTTCCACTGCGGGCGGACCCGGCACATGCACGGGCTCCATCCCTCCAAGGGGGACCATCTGTGGTCGGCCCCGCCTCGGGACCGGATTATGTTCTCCATCACCGAGGACACTGTCGGCACCAATGACGTGAATTATCCCCGGTGCAGCGGGTTCCTGTATGAGTACCAGTTCGGCTACGACGGCTATCCCGCCCACAGCAACTGCCACGACATCTTCGCCGAGACCATCCGCAAATGGGGTTTGACGCCGGATGACGTTCACGATTCCTTCAATGGGTGGATGCACACGGGCGTCCGGGCGAACGGGGAACTGTTCATCGACCGGATGCTGGCCCGGGAAGGCGACCACATCGAGCTGTTGGCGCAGATCGACGCACTGGCTGTACCCATCTGCTGCGGGGCGGACGTCTTCGCGACCAGCAATTACGAATTGAAAGGTCTCAAGGTCCAGATTTTCGAGGGAAGCGACGAAGATCACCAAAAGCTCCTCGAGCAAAACTACGATCATCAGCGGGCGGTGGATCTTTTTGCGGTCCAGAAGATCAAAGCGGACCGTGAGTTGACGCCGGTCACCGACTATGTCGCCCAATGGCCTTGGCTGGAAGCGGTGAAAGAGCGGATTTCCGTCGAGGTTGAGCTGGACGCCCGGGAGGCCCGACTTCTGGAAGAATTGAAAAGCGATCCCGATTTCTACGATTTCACCGAAGAGGAAATCGTCCGATTTTGCTTTTTCCGCTGGTGGGCGGAGCAGTACATGCGGGGTCCGAAGCAGCTTAAGACCCTGGGTTAGCTCACCCGACGCCCCTCCGGCCTCTCGTCACCTCCAGCCTCTCGTCACCCCCAGGCCAATATCATCGAGCCGTCCAAAGCATTCGTAGAGCGGGGAGAGTCCTCCCCGCTCTACGTCCGATCGGAACCAGGCTGGAACGAAACGCCGCTATTTCAGAGGACTCAGGAATGGACGCGGGGGCTTTCTCGGATCGGGTTCGGTTTGATGGATGCCGCCGGGCTCACCGCTTGTGCGATAGGATGGCAGTCCGTTCCAGTCTGAAAGGGTGGGGATGAAGCCGCTTTTGCAAATGCGCGACATGACGAAGCGCTATCCCGGTGTCGTTGCCAATGACCGCGTTTCGCTCGATTTGAGAGGCGGGGAAATCCTGGCTCTGCTTGGAGAAAACGGCGCGGGAAAAAGCACCCTGATGAAGCTGCTTTACGGTCTGGAGCCCCCCGATGGGGGACAGATCAACCTTCGGGGGCAAGACCTTGTCCTGGAATCTCCAAAAGACGCCATCCGAGCCGGGATTGGGATGGTTCACCAGCATTTCATGCTGGTCCCCACGCTGACCGTGGTTGAAAACATCGCGCTCGGCCTTCCGTCCAATCGGGAGCCCTTCACCAACCTCAAGGCGGCCGAAAAACGAATCCTCGAGATCTCCGCCCAGTACAGCCTCGAGGTCGATCCCCGGGCGAAGATCTGGCAGCTTTCCGTCGGTGAACAGCAGCGGGTTGAGATCATCAAGGCGATTTATCGGGGAACGGAGATCCTGATTCTCGATGAGCCTACAGCGGTCCTGACGCCACAGGAAGTTAAGGAACTATTCTTGACACTGCGGGCCCTGACCGAGGAGGGCCATTCCGTCATCTTCATCTCCCATAAACTGGACGAGGTCATGGAGATCAGCGGGCGCGTTGTGGTCATGCGTCTCGGGAAGGTTGTGGGCGCGGTGGAGACGGCCGAAACGAACGCCGAGGATCTCGTCCGGATGATGGTGGGGCGCGAGGTGATGTTCAGGCTGAACAAAAAGGAGATGCGCCAAGGGGAGGTGGTTCTCCGCGTCGATGATCTGGAAATCTCGGATGACCGAAAACTTCCCGCGGTTCGAAAAGTGAGTTTCCAGGTCCATGCCGGAGAAATCTTCGGTGTCGCGGGGGTGGATGGAAACGGGCAGCGGGAGCTTGTGGAGGCCATCGTTGGCTTGAGGCGAATTGAGGGCGGAGCGACTTCGATGAACGGGCGTGACGTGACGGGCGCTTCACCGAAGAACCTCCTTGACATGGGGTTGGGGCACATCCCCGAAGACCGTCAGAAAAGCGGACTGATCCTGCGATTCACCCTTGAGGAAAACGCCGTCTTGATCAGCCATCAATTTCCGCCTTTTTCCCGCAACGGCGTCCTTCAGCGGCAGCGAATCAGGGAATTCACCGAGGGCGTCATCAAGACCTTCGACGTGCGAACCGGCAGCCGGGAGCTCCGGGCCGGCGCCCTGTCGGGCGGGAATCAACAGAAGCTTGTCTTGGGTCGCGAGATCTCAAGAAACCCCAAGCTTCTCGTCGCGGCGCAACCCACGCGGGGGCTGGATGTCGGGGCCATCGAGTTCGTTCACGGCCAACTGTTGCGACAGCGGGACGAGGGGGTCGCCATCCTTCTGATCTCAACGGAGCTGGAGGAGCTCTTCGCCTTGAGTGACACCCTGGCCGTCATCTACAAGGGCGAGTTCATGGGCGTGGTCAACCCTGACCGGGTTTCCGTTGAAGACGTGGGATTCATGATGGCGGGAAAACGGAACCTGCGCGGGCGTGTAGCGCAGTGAATCTCCAAGAGGCCGTATTCAAGCTCGTCCGAGGCCGTTTCGAAGATAAGCCGACTTCCCGGTTCCGGGATTTTCTGATCGGCCTGGGAGCGATTTCGGTCGCGTTCGTGATAAGCGGAATCTTGCTCGTTTTTTTCGGCGTCAATCCCATCAAGGCTTACATCCTCCTGTTTACCGGCGCATTTGGGACCCTGAACAATTTCGCCGAGACGCTGGTTCAAACCTCCCCCCTCCTGCTCACGGGGTTGGGGGTGGCCATCTGTTTTCAATGCGGCGTCTGGAATGTAGGGGTTGAGGGCCAGCTCTACATCGGGGCCATCGCGACGGTCGGTCTGGGAATGAACTCCCTGGGACTCCCGGGTTACACGCTCATCCCGGTATGTATCCTGGGGTCCTTCATCGCGGGTGGGCTCTGGGGATTGCTGCCCGGATGGTTGAAAGTCCGCTTCGGCGCCAATGAAGTCATTGTGACCATCATGATGAACTACATCGCCATCATTTTCTCAACCTACCTGATCAGCGGCCCGTGGGCGTCCGGTTTTACCCCCGTGACCAAATCCATCGAACCGGCGGCCCGCTTCCCCGTCCTGATACCCGGAACCCGGTTGCACGGCGGATTCGTGATCGGCCTGGTCATGGCGATCCTTCTGGTGTTTCTGATGTACCGGACGGTTTTGGGTTACCAGATTCGGGCGATTGGGAACAACCCTGACGCGGCGCGGTATGCGGGCATCCCCGTCGGCAGGCGGATGATGCTGACCCTGGCCATCGGGGGCGGCGTCGCCGGCCTGGCGGGACTGGGTGAAGTGGCGGGGATTCATGGAAACATGCCTGATGGGATCTCCCCGGGCTTTGGCTTCATCGGCATAGTTGTGGCCCTCCTCGGGGGGCTTCATCCCCTGTGGATCATTCTGTCCTCCCTGTTTTTTTCCGCTCTCCTGGTGGGGGCGGAGTCCATGCAGCGGGTGGTCGGAATCCCGGTTTCCATGGTCTGGGTCCTTCAGGGATTGATCGTGATCTGTATTCTGGCGAGTCGTCTCCTGACCAAGGACACATCTTCTTGATAGGCGATCGGTAAGAGGAGCCAAAGGTTGGATATCCTTTGGGATTATTTCTTTTGGGTCTCGATCGGCGCGGCCACCATCCGAATCGCCACGCCCATCCTTTTCGCCGCCCTGGGCGAAATCATCGCGGAAGACGCCGGTTTCCTGAACATCGGTATCGAGGGGATGATGACGATGGGCGCCTGGGGCGGATTCATGGGCGCCTATTTCTTCGGCGGGATCTGGATGGGCGTGCTGACAGGCGTGGTGATCGGATTCCTAATCGGTCTTCTGGCCGGATGGCTATGCATCGGCCGCGGCGCCGACCAGATCATCACGGGCATCATCATTAATATCTTCTGCCTGGGCATCACCAGTTTGACGTACAAAAAAACCTTCGAAAAGATGACGGATCTTCCGGAGGTCGAATCGTTCCTGCCTTTTCAGGTTCCTTTCTTGGGCGATCTCGATTTTATCGGGCCGATCCTCTTCCGGCATATTCCTTTGGTCTATCTCGCGTTAATTCTGGTTCCGCTGTTTTGGGTCCTGATCTTCAAGGTGTCCTGGGGGTTGAAACTTCGCGCCGTGGGCGAACACCCCGAGGCGGCCGACACGGCTGGGGTCAACGTGTGGCGCGTCCGATATTTGGCCGTCGGCATGGGAGGCGCGATGGCGGCCCTCGGCGGGGCGACGCTCTCCATCGGCCAGTTGAACATCTTTATGGATAACATGACGTCCGGCCGGGGGTTCATCGCCTTGGCCGTGGTCGTGTTCGGCGGGTGGAATCCCTGGAAAGTCTTGGGTGCGTGCCTGCTTTTCGGTTTTGCGGAAGGTCTTCAATTGCGGCTTCAGGCCCTGAATGTCCCGGTTCCGCACGATTTCCTGTTGATGATCCCTTATGTCCTGACGATTGTGGTTTTGGTCGGGGGCGCCGGCAAGGCGGAATATCCCGCCGCGATCAATATCCCCTATCTGAAGAAACGGACGAAGGGAAAGACGCCGTCCCAAGCGGTGTCCGCAGAGAATGGACTCCTCGAAACGGCCGATTCACATCATTCGTTGGTGGGGTCATAAACTGTGGATTCCGGTCAACCGCCATGGTTTGGCTCCAGGATGGAAAGAAAAGAGGACCGCCGCTTCCTCACTGGCCGGGGCCGGTATGTCGATGACATCCCTTGCCCGGGCGTTTTGCATGCGGCGTTTTTGAGATCTCCCTACGCCCACGCCCGGATTATCGACCTCGATCTCTCCGGCTGTCAGGCCGCGGGCGCCGTTGCCGCGTACAAGGCGGAAGACCTGGGAGCGCTCTGGCGGCCTTTCCCCACTCCGGTTTCCCATCCCGATTTGCGGGGGAGGAACTGGGTTCCCCTGGCCAAGGACAAAGTCAAATTCGTCGGGGAGCCGGTCGCCGTGGCCGTGGCCGAATCGCGGGCCGCGGCGGAAGACGCCCTGGACGCCGTTCAGGCGAGGTATGAAGTCCTCCCCGCCGCAAGTCACCCTGTCCAGGCGCTTGAACCTGGGGCGCCGCTCGTCCATGACGAGCTCGGAGACAACCTGGCCATTCACCTGGAGGCCAAGATCGGAGACGTGGAAAAGGCGTTGGCCGATTCTCCCCATGTCGAAAACCTCCAACTGAACATTCAGCGGGGCGGCGGCGGCTCGATAGAATGCCGTGGAGTCCTGGCACAATATGATCCCCTTTATGACAAGCTTCTCCTTCACTCCTCCACGCAGATTCCCCACTTTGTTCGCCAGACGCTCTCCGTTCTTCTCCAACGGCCCGAGGAATCCATAGACGTTGTCGCCACGGATGTGGGAGGGGGGTTTGGACCCAAGGCGACGGTTTACCCGGAAGAATTCGTCGTCCCCTGGCTGGCGATCCGGTTGGAGCGTTCCGTCAAGTGGACCGAGGACCGGCTGGAATACATACAGACCGGCATTCAGGAGCGGGAGCAAAGGCACGATGTCACCGTAGGTTTTGACGGTGAAGGACGAATCCTGGCGTTGAAGGTCAAAGCTGTCGTGGACCTGGGGGCCTATCCGGCATGGGGGATCGTCGTGCCAATTTTGACGTTGATGTCCATCCCCGGCCCCTACAAGTTCAAGCACTTTTTGGGCGAGATGGACGTCGCCTACACCCACCGCGTCGCGGTTGCGCCCGTCAGGGGCGCGGGACGGCCCCAGGCGACCTTCGTCATCGAGCGCACCATGGATCATTTGGCCCGGAAGCTGGGTCTCGACCGGACGGAGGTGAGGTTCAGGAATTTCGTGCAACCCGAGGAGTTCCCCTATGTGGTCGGCCTTCCGACCCGCGAAGGCGTAATGACTTATGACAGCGGCGATTACCCGGAACTTCTCCGGCGCGTCCTGGCTCAGGCCGACTATGCGGCCCTGAAAAACAAGAAAAACCATTCCGCAAAGGGGGAGGGCCGTTCGGGGAAACTCCTTGGAGTCGGAATCTCCTTCAACATTGAGGAGACGGGGGCGGGCCCTTTTGAAGGCGCCCGGATACGCGTTGAGCCGGACGGACGAGTCGTGGTTTCAACCGGGGCCTGCTCTCAAGGGCAGGGCCACGAGACCATCTTTTCACAGGTTGCGGCCGACGCCCTTGACGTTTCCCCGGAAAACATCACCATCGTTGAAGGAGACACCCGACACATCTCGTACGGGATTGGAACGCTGGCGAGCCGGAGTTCGGTCACGGTGTCCTCCGCCATTGTGCTGGCGGCCGGGGCGCTCCGCGAAAAGGCGATTGCGCTGGCCAGGGAATATTTCGAGGCCGGCGGGGATGACCTGGACATGAGGGAAGGGCGGGTTTTCGTCAAAGCGGCGCCGGATCGCTCGGTGACTTTGGGAGAGCTTGCCGTTTTCTCTTTGGGCGCTTCGCCGGGAATCATCCTCCCGCCGGGAATGAAGCCCGGATTAGAGGCGGAAGAGTATTTTGCGCCAGAAAAGGCCGCCTACTCCGCCGGCGCTCACGTGGCTGTGGTCGAGGTCGATCCCGAAACCGGTTTCGTCAAAGTCCTTCGGTATGTCGCGGGACACGACTGCGGGAAGGTAATTAACCCCCTTCTGGTGGAGGGGCAGATACGCGGCGGCGTGGTTCATGGGGTGGGAGACGTCCTTATCGAGGAAGTGGCGTTCGATGACAACGGCCAGCCGTTGGCCTCCACCTTTTTGGATTATCTTCTCCCTCTTGCCTCAGACGTCCCCGCGATTGAAACCCTTTATATGGAAACCCCCTGCCCCGATAACCTTGTCGGGGTCAAGGGGGCGGGTGAGAGCGGTACAATCGCCGCGGTGGCCGCCATCGTTTCAGCCGTCGAAGATGCTCTGGCGCCCCTGGGGATCGAGATTCGGGAATCTCCCGTCACGCCGGCGAGATTAAACGAACTGATTCGGGGCAAGAGGGAACCGAAGATGAAAAAACGCTCTTCCGAAGAGCAATGTTGAAGCCGCCGGATGAGCCGTAGCGAAGAGCGGGAGAAACCTTTCGCTCGACCCACATGCCGCGGGAGGAGACATGTCCAACGCTGTCTATATCGGTCTGGGGCTTGCGCGATCCGACGCCCCTTTGAAAGTGACCGGCCGAGCAAAATTCGGGTCCGACCACTATAAGAACGACATGCTCTTTGGGCGTGTCCTGCGAAGCCCTTACCCACATGCCAAAATTCTGGACATCGACACCTCGGCCGCGGAAAGGCTTCCTGGGGTGAAGGGTGTTGTTACGGGGAAACCTCTCGCAAAACCCGTCGGGATGTTTCTTCAAGATGAGCCCCTTTTGGCCACGGATCGCGTCCGTTACCGGGGCGAGGGGGTTGCGGTCGTTGGGGCCGTTTCCGAAGATATTGCCGAGGACGCCCTTTCTCTCATCCGTGTCGAGTATGAAGAGTTGCCGGCCGTTTTCGATCCCGAATCCGCCATGGCCGAAGATGCGCCGCGTGTTCACGAAGACAAGGAGAATGCCATTGACAAGTTCCGCGTGACATTCGGTGATGTGGAGCGGGGGTTTCAGGATGCCGATATCATCGTGGAGAACCGGTACACCACCGGACGGGTGGCCCATATCGCCTTGGAGCCCCGGTCCACCCTGGCTTCGTATGAATTGGGCGGTAAGCTCACCGTCGAGAAATCCTCGCAGTCGGTTTACGGCGAGCGCGCGCTGCTCTCGGAAGCCTTGGGAATTCCCCAAAGCAAGATCCGCGTTGTGAGCTCCTTCGTAGGCGGGGCCTTCGGAAGCAAGGAGGAGCCATTGGCCCTGGACGCGGGGGCGACGTTGTTGGCGATGAAGTGCGGCCGGCCCGTCAAGGTCACCCACACCCGGGAAGACGAGTTTCTCACGCGGCTCCGTCACCCGTTCATCATCCATGCGCGCCACGGCGCGAAAAAGGATGGTTCTCTGACAGCCGTTCATTACAAAGTGATCATCGACAACGGCGCGTACACCAGCCTCGGGACCGCCGTTTCACGGGCGGCGTCCACACTGGGCGGATCGCTGTACCGCCTGCCCAATTATCTGGCCGAGAGCGTTCTCGTTTATACGCACCATCCTCCCTGCGGTGCGATGCGCGGCTTCGGCAATCCACAAATCACGTTCGCCCAGGAACAGCAGATGGACCTCCTGGCCGCGGAATTGGGACTGGACCCTGTCGAGATCCGTTTGCGCAACGCCGTTGAAACGGGGGATGAAACCGCCTCCGGCGCCGTCCTGAAAAGCTGTGGTTTAAAAGAGTGCATTCAAAAAGCGGCGGAGCGGTTCGGTTGGGCCGAGAAGCGTAAGAACCCGAAACCCAATCGGGGGATCGGGGTGGCCTGCGGCGTTCACTTCACCAGCAGCCGGGAAACCGCGCTGGATTGTTCGGCCGTCACGCTGAAGATGAACCTGGACGGCAGTCTCATTCTGATTGCGGGTACGTCCGAAATGGGGACCGGGTCGGACACCTTGTTGGGCCAAATCGCGGCGGAGATACTGGGCGTTCCTCCGGAGGAGATCGAAATCATCCGTGGGGACACGGAAACCACGCCCTTCTGCCTCGGGATCTGGGGGAGCCGGGTCACGACGATGGCCGGAAAAGCGACCCAGATGGCGGCGGAGGAAGTCAGGGGGCTGGTGGCGGAGACCGTCGCGGAAAAGCTGGAAGTCAACCCGGAGAGTCTCGTGTTCCGCAACAAGAAGGTTTTCGTGCCGGGATCTCCCGGCCAGGGCGTGGACCTGGCAGACGCGGTCATGTCGACCGTCCTGCGGCGTAATGGTCAGGAGCTCATCACGAAGGCCCAATACGACGCGGTCTCGGAATGTCTGGACGAGGAAACCGGACGGGGGAATTATTCTCAGGCTTGGTCTTTCACGGCTAAGTTTGTGGAAGTGGAGGTCAACCCCGAAACGGGTTTTGTAGAGGTCCAAAGGTTGATTTCTTCGGTGGATTTGGGAAAAGCGATCAACCCGAAGGGGGCCGAAGGGCAAATTGAGGGGAGCGCCCAGATGGGGTTGGGATTCGCCCTGTCGGAGGAATGCGTTTGGGAAAACGGTCTTCCTGTCAACGCAACCCTTGTGGATTACAAAATGCCCGCTTCCATCGACATGCCCCCGGTCGACGCCATCCTGGTGGAGTCCAACGACCCCTATGGTCCGTTCGGCGCCAAAGGACTCGGGGAGATGGCGCTGGTGGGCGTTGCCGCGGCTGTCTCCAACGCCGCCCATGACGCCACCGGGGTCCGAATCAAAGACGCACCGGTCACCTCGGAGAAGGTGTATTTCGGCCTCCGAAATCTCCAGATGGATTAATCGCGCCGGCATTCAGAGACCGATTCATTCCTCATGACGGCGTCAAGGCGTGGGGGTCAAGTGTTTCGATGATAAATTTGTGACTTTATTCCCTTGACTCGGATTTTGAACCCTTTTCACTTTCTTACATGCTTGACTGAAGCTGACCCGTTTTCGTGGACACCTGATAAAGGAGGTGTTCACGAAAACGGGTGCAACTCCATCAGGGGACCGGAACAACAAAACGCATCAAAGATTTCTGGGGCGTCCCAACGGGACAAGGCGCACGTGTCCTGTTTGAGAAATTCGCGTAAGAAGTCGGTAATGATTAATGCGATGCCCCCCCTACCGGTAGACGGCGGATCCCACCGGCGGGTAGACCGGGCGCGGGTCGGTTGACCCTGGGTCGGTTGCCCCCCGGGTCGGTGGACCCCCCAGCCTGGCTGAATGCTGTGAAAGAACGTCGTTGATTTATTCAAAGAATGAATCAATCAGGACGCTAGGCCGCGCCGGCGCATTGCAGCTCGGTCGTTGATGCGAGCACTTCCACGCACTGGGGGCAGAGACGGTTGCTTTGCGCATCGTCCTTCAGAATCTTCATCGCCTCCTCATGTCCCCGGCTAGGATGATACGGCCGCTCGGCCGTCAGCGCCTCGTACACATCCGCGACGCCCAGGAGGCGGGCCTTCATCGGGATTTGACCGGTTTTCAGGTTCCGGAAGTAGCCCTTTCCGTCCCGCCGCTCGTGGTGCGCTCCGGCCAGAAAGGCCACTTCCTCGAAACCCACAATCCTTTCCAGAATCCTTTCTGAAAAGTAGGGGTGAAGCCGGATGGTCTCCCACTCGCTTGACGTCAGTCTCCCCTGCTTGTCGAGGATTGAATTGGGTACGCTCAATTTTCCGATGTCATGAAGCAGGGCCGCCCGACGGATGACCTGCCTGTCCTCCAAGGGTAGATTCAGGCCCTGGGCAATCACCTCCCCCACCCGCATGACCCGCTCTGAATGACTGTGTGTGTAGTGCGATTTGGCGTCGATCACCTCCGCAAAGGCGTGGGCGATATCGTCCACTCGGTCGGGATCGGCTGAGAGCCGATGCACTTCTGGTTCGAGGGCTATCACCTCCTCCCGAAGGTCATCTGAGGTGAAAACGGTTTCGAACGCACCCTCCGCGTGCAGGGCTCGGACGATCTCAACGAGCTCGGGTTCAAACCACTTTTTGGAACGCGACCGAATCATGCGGATCGTTTCGGGTATGTTCTTGTGGTTGGTATTTAACTGATTGAATTTATAGGCGTTATGGATGATATGCTGAACCTCATGAGGAGGGCGCGGGGAGAAGGTTTTGGAAGGAGGAGGAGATTGAGAGCCTACTTGGAACACAATTGGGACCGCTCGAAGTCGGTGAACTTGAGGGCGTAGTGACCGAGCCGACGGATGTTCAGCACGTCGTCTTACCCTTATCTGGGCCGAGGAGGAACATCGAAACCTGTTTCGACCATTCGCCGGAAGGCCTTCTCGCGTCCAGGAGGAGAGAAACACCAGGGCGCTTGAGCGGCTCATCCCCCGTGTTCACACCGGGCATGGATAATCCATTTCACTTCTAGAGGTTACATAGTCTAGGCGCTGATGGGATGAGGACAAGTTTCACAGTTTTTCCTAGGAGGCCGGGGTGTATGGAGAGTTCAGCACAAGACTGATTGGAACGCCAGGGATCAGATAGCCTTTCTGCATTTTCGCCTTGTACAAACCAGTTGACCCCGTCCCTATACCCCCAAATACGCGCCGTTACCCCTTTTCCCACCTTATACTAAGGGGGTCACTTTATAGTTGACATGTCATTCTGAGCGGCGCGAAGAATCGCGCATTGCTGTTGTACCGGTTGTCGGATCACTCTACGGGAAGGGCCACGGCGAGACCCTTCGCTGCGATGCGTCTTCCGGCATTCCTTTCCGGACGTGGTTCGCCCGTCGCTCAGGGTGACAAAAGCAGTCAAGTATTTATCGCTCCCCGTAATAAGTCTATAATTCTCGTTGAGTTAATATATATTGAAAAGGTATGTCGTTGAACCCCCACCGGTTGTTCAGGCTTGGCTGAAGGAGGATTCCTGTCCATGAAAAACTACGTTGCGACAGAGTGGATCGAGACGGGCGAGACCATTGAAGTCAGCAACCCCTTCAACGGAGAAGTCATCGATACCGTGCCCAAATGCGGCGCCGGCGAGGTCGATCGCGCACTGGAGAGCGCCGCCCGGGGGGCCGCGGTCATGGCGAAGCTCTCCGGGTACGAGCGATACGAAATTCTGAAAAAGGCCGCTGACCTACTGGCGGAGGGGTCGGAGGAGTTCGCCAGAACCATCACCCTGGAGGAGGGGAAAATTCTGGCCGAATCCAGAGGGGAGGTCGGGCGCGGGATCCAGACCCTGACGCTTTCGGCGGAGGAGGCCAAGCGGCTGCACGGGGAGACCGTTCCCTTCGACGGCGCTCCGGCGACGAGCGGCAAGATCGGATTTACACTCCGGGTTCCTTGCGGGATCGTGGTGGCCATCAGTCCTTTTAACTTCCCCCTGAACTTGGTCTGCCACAAGGTGGGGCCGGCCCTGGCGGCGGGGAACGCGGTTGTGGTGAAGCCCGCGACGGACACCCCGCTCTCCGCCCTGAAGCTCACCGAGCTGATGCTGAAGGCCGGGCTTCCGCCCGAAGGGATCCAGTGCCTGACCGGACCCGGCGGCAAGGTGGGCGAGGCCCTCTGCGCTGACCCCCGTGTCCGCAAGATCACCTTCACCGGCAGCCGGGACGTCGGCGAGCGCATCTGCCAGGTCGGCGCATTGAAGAAGATCACCATGGAGTTGGGGTCGAATGCTCCCATCATCGTGATGCCGGACGCCGATATGGAAAAGGTGGCGGCTGCGGTGGTCTCTACCGGGTACGCCAACGCAGGTCAAGTGTGCATCTCGACCCAGAGGGTTTTGGTGTCCGACCCCATCTACAGCGATTTCCTGGACACCACGAAGGTCAAAGTGGAGGCCCTGGCGACCGGTGATCCGCTGGATAGATCGACTCACGTCGGACCTATGGTGAGAGAACCCGACGCCGTCCGGGTCGCGGAATTGATCCAGGAAGCGGTGTCCGGGGGCGCGCGCCTCGTGACGGGCGGCGAGCGCTCCGGCGCCATCTACGCGCCAACCATCTTGGCAGACGTTGATCCCGATATGCGGGTCTCCCGGGACGAGTTGTTCGGCCCTGCGGTGGCCGTTACGCGCGTGAATGATATCGACGAGGCTATCGTCTTGGCCAACGATTCCAGATATGGCCTCGCGGCGGGGATTTTTACAGAGAATGTGGAGTGGGCTATGAAGTTCGCCCGGGAGGTAGAGTCCGGCAACCTCCACATCAACTACGGACCACAGTGGAGGGTGGACCTGATGCCTTACGGCGGACTCAAGGAAAGTGGCTTCGGCAAGGAGGGGCCACGATACGCCGTGGAGGAAATGACGGAGTTGAAGACCGTGGTCTTCCACCTGTCGAGTTGATAAAGCGTTCGGAGGCCTAGCTTTCAAAAGAAGGCGTATTTCGTTTCGATGGGGGTATCCGAGATTTCCAGTCTGGGGGAGAAATCACATGACGGAGGAAACAAGGCGGATTCTCAAGGTGTTTGGCATCGCTGTGACGAACTTCGAAGAAAGGCAGCGGCAAATCGCCGAAGGTCTTTCGGCCGGGGCGCAAGATCCCGCCAAGGCAGGCGAGGCCCTTCGGGATGCCTGAAAGGAGTTGTTGGAGCTTCAAGAGAGGTGGATGGAGACCACCCATTTGGTCTTCGACGCCCAGGAGAGACTTCTTCAGGATGTTCTCAAGACCGCGGAAAGAAAAGGGGAGAATGAGCCAAAGCGCCTTATTTTAGAACGTATTCTCCTCGCCGTACTGGGGTGCTAAATGCAGGGCTACAACCTCCCCGCCCCCCCGCTGCAGACTTGCCGGGTGGTCGGTTAATCTTCGGAGCCAGACCTTAACATGGTGCTTGAGGGAGGAAGGTCAATGACCGACCATGGCAAGAGGGATCTGACCTGGATTGGGGTCTCCTATGAGCGGACAGACGCCTTTGAGAAGGCGAAGGGACTTGCCGTGTACGGAACAGATGTGACAGCGCCCCGGATGCTCCACGCAAAAATGCTCCGAAGTCCACTCCCCCATGCCAAAATCCTCCACGTGGATTTGGAGCGGGCGAAAAGACTCCCAGGCGTCAGAGCCGTGGTTTGTGGGCGTGACTATCCAGAATCGAACTTCGGGACACATATGGCCGATCAGCCCATCTTTGCCGATGACCGAGTCCGCTATGTGGGAGAAGCCGTGGCCGGCGTGGCGGCGGTCGACCAGGATGCGGCGCTGGAAGCCCTGGAACGGATCCACGTCGACTACGAGGAACTGCGCCCGTTGTTCGACCCAGAGGAGGCGATGGCGCCAAATGCCATCCTCCTGCATCCTGATATGGGCCGATACGAATTCATGAATAAGCTCTTTTCCCCCGTACCCGGAACGAACATCTGCAACCATTTTCGGCTGCGCCGGGGAGACGTGGAGCATGGGTTTCGTGAATCGGACCTCATCTTCGAGGACACCTTTCACAATCCGATGATCCAGCATTGCCCCATGGAGCCCCACGCCTGTGTCGCCCAGCTCTCGTCCCAGGGAAAAATCACCATCTGGAGCAATACCCAGGGAGCGTACCTCGCGCGAGAGCAGGTGGCCAAGGGCCTGAGGCTTCCGCAAAGCGACGTCCGGATCATTTCGACGTTTGTGGGTGGCGCGTTTGGAGGGAAGATCGGCGGAAGCACGGAGGTTCTCGCCTCAGCCCTTGCTCTTCAAACCGATCATCTGCCCGTGAAGCTGGAACTGACACGCGAGGAAGAATTCGTCTCCACTTTCGTCCGTCAGCCGGTCCGAGCCACTTATAAGACGGGAGTCAAGCGAAATGGGGACTTCGTTGCCAGACAGGTCCGCCTTGTTTTCGATTCAGGGGCCTACGGGGACTATGAAATCCTGGTTTGCCGAACGGCCGGATACACATGCCCGGGTCCTTATCGGATCCCGAATCTATGGGTCGATTCGTATTCCGTTTACACCAACAAGCCGGTCTCCGGCGCATTTCGCGGATTCGGGGTGCCAGAGACCTGTTTTGGTTACGAAGGGCAGATAGACCGCATCGCGCACGAGCTTGGGTTCGATCCCATTGAATTGAGACTTCGCAATGGATGGGAGGAGGGCGATCTCACTTCCACGGGCCAAGGACTCAAGGCCATCGGACTGAAGGAATGCATCCGTCGGGCAAACGAGGCGCTTGGGGAGAAGGGGCCATCGTCGGCGCCAGGCAAACGGCGGGGGCGGGCCATTGCTTGTATGTCTAAGAATACGGTATCAGGGGCCCATGTCGCCTCCGCCATCAAGATCAATGAGGACGGCAGCGCAGTATTGGTTACGAGCGCCGTCGAACACGGTCAGGGGGCGCACACGGTTCTGCTGCAGATTGCGGCTGAGGTCCTAGGACTCGACCCCCGGCAGATCTCGGTGAGCCATCCCGATACGGCCCAGTCGCCTTACGGTTGGGCGACCTCAGCCAGTAAGACAACATTCTTCGACGGGAACGCCGTTGCCATGGCCGCGCAGGATGCCAAAGACCAATTGCTGAACGCGGCGGGTGTGATCCTTGAGGCCGCTCCCGAGGATCTGGAGACTCGGGACGGGCGCATCTTCCCCCATGGGCCCCGGAGCGCTCCATCTCCTTTAGCGATGTCGCGATGGGCGTCCCCGGTCCTGACGGACTCCTTGTTGGAGGGCCTATTTTAGGTCGTGGTCGCTACACCCCAGTGGATGGGACGCTCCTGGATCACGGGACAGGCCAAGGTAAAAAGCCCGGTGTGTTCTGGATGTTTGCAGCGCAAGGCGCCGAGGTTGAGGTAGATGAAGAAACCGGAGAGGTCTGTGTCCTCAAGATGACCGCGGCCCATGACGTGGGAAAGGCAGTGAATCCAGAAGGATGCATTGGACAAATCGTTGGTGCGCTCACCCAGGGGTTGGGAACCGCCCTTATGGAAGAGATGCATCTGGAGCGGGGTCAAGTCCTCAACCCGAACCTGATAGACTATAAGATTCCCTGTTCTGTTGATGTCCCGTCGTTCGTTCCTATTCTCGTCGAAGAACCCCATCCCGAAGGACCTTTCGGCGCGAAAGGTGTGGGAGAACCCGGACTGGCCCCCACGGCTGCAGCGATCGCCAACGCCATATATGACGCCATCGGCGTTCAGCTCAAGACGCTCCCTTTTACGCACGAGCGCGTCCTCGAGGGTATTCGAAAGGGTACATCGGGCTGAAGTCCGAGGCGTGATGGAACGGAAATCCCGCACCTATCGGCATATTGACCCCACCTCCTGAAATGGGTCCAGATGGGGGGTTCGAATTTTCAAGAAGTGGTCGGCTGCAAGCTTCGACAACGTGGTGAAGGTCAACGTCTATTTGATGGACATCGGCCAGCAACTGGGGGCCGTTGCGAAGGTCAGGCAGGAGTATTTCAAAACCGAGGCCGTCCCCAGCACAACCGTTCAGTTCTCCGGCCTGGCTCATCCTGATTACCTGGTGGAAATCGAGGCCATTGCCCTCCTGGACTGACGGCTTGGCGCCTTTGGGTTGCAGCCGGGTTAAGGGGGGGGACATTTGGCGTACCCAGGTGGATTTCCACCTTGGCAGACCGGAATTATTGCTGGCCAGTTTAAGTGGCCGGATGGAGGTGAAGTGCGAGAGCGGTCCTGGAAACTCGATTCTGAGCGGCCTCGCCATTCATTCAGGATAGCCCAAAATGTCGGAATGTAAGACCTGACCCCATTGACCCTTCACAGCTTAACCTGGATTTCTCACCAACCGGTGGTCTCGTGCTCCGCCTGCCGCAGGGATCGCACCGGCCGACTTGTTCAGCGTAGTGTAGCGGATACTCGCAACGACCGTTTTTTCGGGTGGGTACGGGGACCCGCCCCTACGAGTCTACAGCGTCTTCCACCGTAGGGGCCGGTCCCCGTACCGGCCCGTCACACGCCCGCCCACAGAACGAGGTGTTTCAGCCAGACAACTCGCTCGCATCGCGCAATGGATTGAAAGGCAACCCGTTCACCGGCCCATCCGAAGTTGAAAATTCTCTTGGTGAGAAATCCAGCTTAAGTCCTACCCTCCCGACGCGGCCGACGGAATCCGGCCCACCTGGCTGCCGCGATGGATGCTTGTGCGAGAAAGAGACAGTTCCGGCTCTGGTTCCAGCCTTCTTAGGCCAGAACAACCCAATCGTGGAGGGGCGGATCCCCAGGCAATGCGACTTCCACATCAAGCGATCGGCCGCACCGCGGGCACAGATACAGCCGCATCTCGAATCGACCGCTCTCTGACCGCCTGGGGCCTGAGTGGGTGAGAGGCGACCGCACGACGGTGGCGCGGTCCTTCCAGGGCTCCTTCAGTTGCGACAGTCGATGATTACATTTCGTACAGTGGATGGCCGCCCCGTTCGACGTTTTCAGGGCCCTCAGGTTCTCGTTCAGGCTGTAATGCTCCGGCTCCTCCTCTTCGTCTCCCGCCGAGGTCGTCTGATCTCCCCGGGATATCACGGCGCTGTCTTCCCTCCAGCCCTGGAGCCTTTGCTGGACCATTTCTTCTCTGAGCCGATGCGTCTCTTCCAGGTCAAGTTCCGAGTTTTCATTCAGGGAGACTCCGTAGATGTCCCGGGCGCACTCCGGAGAGACCATTCGGTAAACCACGTCATTCCTGACCCTTTCCGGGTCGCGTTCGAGGGGGTCCCCGTAACCGCCGCCCCCCATCATCGACATGTGCAACATCTCTCCCTGTTCGAGCTTGTACGTGCCCCAGACCGCATGCTCCTGGGTACCCCCAATCTGCTCGACCGTCTCGGGAAATCCTCCTTGGCGCAACACCTCGAACATGTCGCCCCCCTGGTAGAGGACAAATCCCGTGTTGCTTCCCGGGTAACCGCCGGAGAACCCTTGGCATTGCGTGTACTCCGTTCCCGTTCCATAGATTACAACGTCTAGCGGAGCGCCCCCGGCGGCGCACGAGGTGATGGAGTATTCGTTCGCCAACCCCCCGCGAAACCTCCCCGCCCCGGCAGAATCTCTATGGAACCGGCAGAAGAGATAAATGACCGGAGCGTTCCTTTCTTCCGACTCGATGTTAGGGGTCCGGTTCAGGGGGTTTGGAATCGTCCCGGCCAGGTCAACGCCGTCGTCAAACGTGCGGGCGCCCCCACTTCCGCCGAATTCCTGCGTCAGCAGACTCACCACGTACCTGGAACCTTTATAACCCGCTACAGTGATGGGACAGTGCGCCCCCTGCCAGACCGCCGTGGCTTCCTTTCTATACGTTTCGCTCGCAACCAGCATCTTGGAAATCGCCTCCAGAGAGACGTTGTTCACCACCGCGATGCCCGTGATGGTCGCGAGGCAATTGGGCGCCGGTCGCTTGCAGTTGACGAGGCTGCCTTCGGGCGCATTCATCGAAACGGGCTTCATCATGCCGTCGTTCCACATCATGTCAAAACCCAGAAGGGGGAAAAGGGGAGCCATCAGGGCCCCGAACGCCCCCCAATAGGCCACATTGAATCCCACGGGGGCCTGCTCGCTGGTACCCGTGAAATCGAAGTGGAGCAAGTCGTCCTTCTTTTCCATCGCCAGATTGACCGTATAGATTTCACCGAGGGCCTCCAGATACTGGCGCGCCATCCAAACCCCGTCGGGGAGCTCTTTGAGCCTTCTCCTGAGAAGGGTTTCCGACTGGTCTATGATCCCTTGGCCGACCTCGTTCACGGTTTCCGAGCCATACTTATTGAGCAATTCGATGAGTCGCTCTTTGGCTGTGATGTTGGCGGCGATCTGGGAGTGGAGATCCAGGGCAACGATTTCCGGCGTCCTCACCATATTCAGGAGGGTGCTCCAAACGTCCTTCCGTAGGACCCCCTTCTCCATCAACTTGATCCCGGGACACATGATGCCTTCGTGGTAGATCTCTCGGGAATCCGGGGCGAAGCCCCCGGGATTAATGGCGCCAATGTCGCGAAGGTGGATGAAGTTCGCACTCCATGCGATGAGCTCCCCCTCGTAGAAAATTGGGGAGAGGACATAGGTATCCGAACTGTGCAGGGCGGCAACGTAGGGATCATTTAAAAAGAAGGCGTCCCCATCGTGGATCCCCGGGTTTTCGGAATATTCCCGAATGATGTGTCGGCAGGCCTCCCCCGCCCCGGGAAGGGCGTGCAGGTAACCGAGGACTCCCATCAAAAGGCTTCCGTCCGCCTTATAAAGGGCCATGATCAGGTCGTGCCCCTCCGTCGTCGCCGAAGACCCGGAGATGTGCTTCAGCGTGATGACCGCCTCGTCGATCACGCGCATAAACTTGTGGCGGATGATCTCAAAGGTGAACGGATCGACGCTCATGAGTCTCCCCCCTCAAGGTGGATGATGACGTTTTTGTAGGGAGCCACCTCAGCCCGCTGGCCAGGCTGAATCACCATGGTTGTCACGGGGGTCAATATGATGGCGGGACCCGATATCTGATTTCCGATTTTCAGCGAATCGAAGTCGTAAACGGACGTGCTCTGCCTTTGACCATCGAACGAAACCTCTCTGCGATCAATGAGGGCTGTCTCCGCGCTAGGCCCTTCTGGCACATGAGTCGAGAGGGAAGGCTTGGTCAACCTCCCCTCCGCTCTCAACTGGAACCCGGTCATCTCCATGCCAGCTTCCTTGTAGGCTGAACCCTTACCGTGTTTTTGTTCGTACAGGCGCTCAAACCGCAGGTACGTATCCTCCAGATCTTTCCGCGTTAGCGTGCCGTTGACAGGAACGGGGGTGATGACCTCATGCACCTGAAGCCCGAACTGCATCCCGATGGACCGGTGAAATCGGATGCTCTCCTCCGAGAGGCCTTCCTCCTTCAATTCTCTCAAGGCCCTCTGCTCCAGCTCAGAGAAGACCTCGTTGACTTCTCTCTCGTCGGCGGGGACCCCAAAGTGCTTCGTCAACGAATATTCGTGTGTCACGTCGGATGACACAATCCCAAAGGCGCCGTTCACGGAGGCTGTAGAGGGGATCACGACGCTCTGGACGCCCATTTGCGGGGCAAACGCGCTGGCATGAATGGCCGCCGCGCCGCCATATGCAAACAGAACGTAATCCTTGGAGTCCAAACCCCGCTCCACCGTAACCCGGCGGACCAGGTCAGACATCTGGGAGTTGGCCAGTGTGTAGACGGAACTGGCCGCTGCCTCGACATCCATTCCCAGGGGCTGGGCCACCTTTTTCTCGAACTGCTCGAGGGCCTTCTCCCTGTTGAGCTTCATCCTTCCACCCAGGAAGTAGTCCGGGTCCACATAGCCGAGAATCAAATTCACATCGGTGAGGGTCGGCTCGAGCCCGCCCAAGTCGTAGCAAACCGGGCCGGGAGAAGACCCGGCGCTCTGCGGGCCGATTCGGGGGAGGTTCGTCCGCGGCTCGATCCAGACGATGCTTCCCCCGCCCGCGCCGATGGAAACAACGTCAATCTTGGGGATCAGCGAATGGTAGCGGTGAATCGTCGACTCCCAGGCATACTCAAAGGCTCCCTCTGTGATGACCCCAACCTTGAAGCTCGTGCCGCCCATATCGCAGCCGATGATATTTTTCATGCCCGCCAAGTTGCCCACGAACTGGCTCCCGATGATCCCCCCGGCCGGACCGGATTCGATCATTCCCACCGCCCGGACGATGGCCTGAGGCACGGAAAGGAGACCCCCGTAACCCTGCATCACGAGGAGGCTCTTCTGAAATCCATTTTCCGCCACACGCGTCTTCAGGCTCTGCAAGGAGCGGGACAGGGTGGGCGACAGGGCGGCGTTGAGGGCGACTGTGGAGGTCCGCTCGTATTCGCCGATCCGCGGTGCCAGATCATGGGAAAGGGTGACCGAGACCTGCGGGTAAAGCTTGCGGATGAGTTCCGCCATCTTCTGTTCGTTCTCAGGGTTCACAAAGGACCAGAGAAAGCAGACCCCGAGGGAATCAACGCCCCGGTCCATCAGCGCTTTCAAGGCGTTTGTGGCATCCGCCTCATCCAGTGGTACCATAATATCGCCTTCGCTGTTCGTTCGCTCGCAGACTCCCTCAATATCGTTGCGAGAAACAATCGGCGGTGGTTTGTTGGTCATAACCGGATGGCGGATTTCTTCGTCCGAAAGGCCGCTCCAGCGGCCGTACCCGCCTCGCGCCAGGATCAAGATATCCTCAAACCCCTTGGTCATGAGAAGACCCACCCGAGCCAGTTGGCCCGTGATGATGGCGTTCTCCGCAGCCGTTGTGCCCAGGAGAAGCATGTTCGCCTGGCCGAAGAGCTCCTCCAGCCGAATCCCCATGGCCTCGGCCGCCGAGTTGATGGAATTGAGCACCCCGGTCGAGAAGTCTCGAGGAGTCGACAGGGCCTTTCCAATCGTAATTGACCCCTCCGCATCGAGGACCACCACATCCGTGAAGGTTCCTCCGACATCAACCCCAATGATGTAAGGCATCGTTTTCATAGCTGGCTAGTCCCTGGATCCCTCCGAAAAGGAGGCGATCTCTACCTGAAAGCGCCACACTTCGTCCGGGGCGAGAACTGATGACTCAATGGGTGTTGAAGACGGCTTGATAGGCCTTGACCTTTTCTCGGATTGCCGCCAATTCTTCCTCGGTTGGGTCGTCGGGGTCCGCCGCTGGAGGCAGGCTGCCGAACTTCATCAGGCAGGCCATCAACAGCAGGCTGCGCCTTTGTGGAAGTCAGATTGGAGCCGCTGACAAAGAATTCGTAACCCGGTGTGAACCCTTCTGTGTTGCCGTGACCGACGCGAACCACCGGCATCCCGCAGCGCACGGATTTGAGCATGAGCTGTTCGCGCGCC
>CAYRGS010000017.1:0-344 GCA_964423875.1 uncultured bacterium | reverse complement strand
GCGATAGACCTTCCACGATGAATCCTCCCAGCGGCTCATGATCCAGTTTGTATTCGATGAGGGCAATCAGATCGACTTCCCGGCTGGGATCAACTTCATAATCGTCGGAAATATAACTGCCGTCCTTGACAATCGCGACCTTCGGGATGGCATCCTCCTCAAGGTCTCCATTGGCCGTCTTGACCGCCACAGGAACCGTCATGAGGCCGTCATCCGTGCGTCTCACACCCAGGACCTGATCCGGCAACTGGGTGATATTGACTTCCGATTGATACGTGTGGCGCGTGGTCGGGAGGTAATTAAGCACCGGCGAGCCGTCATGACCAGCCGCCCCGAGGATGCCA
>CAYRGS010000016.1:29744-48774 GCA_964423875.1 uncultured bacterium | reverse complement strand
GTGGATGTGCACACCGTGACGCCTCTGGAGGTCGATACCGGGACCCGCGCGGCGCGGGTGTCCGGGGCCTTGGTGGTCGCCGAAGAACACCTTCTGGTGGGAGGACTCTCCAATCAGGTGAGCCTCGCCGTGGCGCAATCCCATCCCATCCCCATCGAGTTCGTGGGGCTGGAAGACACGTACGCCGAATCGGGCAAGCCGGCCGAGCTGCTTGAGAAATACGGATTGACCGCTCCCTTCCTCCTTCGCGCTGTCGAAAGGGTTTTGCAGAAGAAAGAAGCTGGACGCTCCGCCGTCTCCACCGCCTGATGGGCGGATCCCGGATCATCGGAGAACGCGGCTCCGCTGACGCACACACCCCCTTCGGTGAATACCGAGTCCCGCAATATCGCCCTCCATGCTTCTTCCTTGACAATCCGGGGAAGCCGCTCCCATACTGAGTAGAAGAGAGAATTCAACGTGCCGGTGCGCATGCCGGAGGCGGTAAAGCATATCTTTTTCGGTCGGTCTGGATATGACGAAGCGATCCGGGAAGCGGCGCACGAAATCCGCCCCGGCGGCCACAAGCTCAAAGCGAAGACAACTCAACGAGTTTCTCAAAAAAATCCTTGATGCCCTGAAACGGGAAAGCGGCTTCCAGGAGGCCGAGGAACTTATCGCTGAGTTGGAGATTCACACCGGGGCTTACCTGCCGGCCTTCGTGCGCAGAATCGAGGAAGCCGGTCGAGAAGAGCGCCTGGCGCTTCTGAATTTAATCTCCCACCTGGAAAACCCCGAAGCCGTTCCCCATTTGGAGTATCTGATCTTTGAAGCCGCTGTGGATGTTGTGGCCAAGCAGCGGTCAGCGGAAATCCTGGAGCAAATGGGCAGGCCGCTTGAAGTGGGGATGGCGGAATCGCTGAAAAACGCCGCCCAGATCATCGAAGGAGTTCCAGCACTCAAGCCGGAGTCCATCCACGGGTCGAATCCATTATTCGTGAAGTTTGTTCGGCTTCCCCCCACGCTCCGAAAGGCCGCGCTCACCGAGCTGGCCTCCGTGGCGCCCTGGACGACCCTTGAATTTATCGAGTTGCTGCGCAGCCGCGAAAACCTTCCGCCCCCTGAAACCGTGGAAGCCCTGGTCATTCTCGAAGACCCCCGGGCCGTCAAGATCCTCCGCGAGTATCTCAATGGGACAACGGACAAAGAAACGGGGCGCGTCGTACGCCGCGCTTTGTATCGACTGAAAGCCCGCGGGCTGCCCGTTGAGGAGGGAGACGCCGGGACAAAGCCGGCCGGCCAGGGGATCTTCCGTCCTGTTGTCACGCCCCCTCAAGGGTTCATGAGTGTCGTCGATGGATCGGGATCGAGGGTCGTCTGGCTTGCGAAGCCTCTCCAAGGGGGCGGTCGTCTTCTGTTCCAAGCCGTCGTCAGTGATGACGAAGGACTGATGGACTTCAACGCCTACGAGCTGAATCTCTCCTCCTTCCGATCCTATATCAGGGAGATCACCGGCCGGGCGCTCGAATTTCCAGTGACCGAGATTCCGCCCGGATACGCCTCTTTCTTGATCGATGAAGCCTACCGGCTGAGACAGTCTCGGAACGAGGAGATCCCTCAAGAATATCCGATCCACCAGCGCCAGATCAGCGATGGGGCCGAGGAAAACCGTCCCAGTTTGAAGGAGGCGCTGGATGAAGCGCGTATGGACCCCGGGGGAGAGGTGTCCGCCGAAGAGATGAAAACGCTCCTCGGCCAACCCACGTTTTCCAACTGGGTTTTGAGCAAGGAAGAAGCCTCTCCCTATGTGGAGGAGGTGAAGGCGCTCCTGGACAGTCAACTCATCGTCAGTCATGAAGCGCGTCGAGAGCAGTTGACGGCGGCCTGTCGGAAGACCACGACCGCCCTCTTTCCGGCGGAGCGTGTGGGGCGGTGCGCCAAGCGGCTCGAGGATACGGCCTACGTGCTCCTGAAATCGGAGCACCGGGATCTTGCCCGTTCGGTTGCGGGTGTTGCAAAGAGCCTGCGGGAACTCAACGGAGATCCGGCCGAGCATCCTTTCCTGTACGGTATGGTCTTCCGATCGGTTCTGGCCCTCTTGTCGAAGGAGATCCCGCTGGAGGAGGCTGAGGAAGTTCTCCAGTCTCGGGACAGTGATCGGACGCGGCGCGAGGAGCCCTCTTTGATCCTCACCCCAAGCGAACTCCGCCAAATGGCCGCGGAAAGACCGACTGAAGAGCCGGCCGGGGCGGGGGGCGGTCCAGCGCTCATCATCCCGGGCTGAGAGCCGACTTTCGGCCCAGGGGGTTCCTTGCCGGACACCTCACGCAATAATCTCCCGGCGGAATTGATCGCCTGGCGGCTCCCGGAATCCGTGCGGGTCCTTTCACAACGGAAAAACGTGGGAAGTTCTATGGGCCCGTTCGCGAAAGGCCTCCGATTGAGCGAATTCATGGCTTTCACAACGAGCCGGTCGAGGCAAACGGGAAATTCCGCCGCGGAGGCGGGTGTCAAGGAGCCCAATTTAACCGATACGGGCGTGGGGAGGACTGGAAGGACGCCGGCGAAGAAGGCCGTCATACTTGCGGCCGGCTCGGGGACCCGGCTGCGGGTCGGCGGGCGGGCGTCACCCAAACCACTGGTCAAGGTCTTGGGCGTCAGTTTGCTGGAGAGGCAGCTTCAGTGTCTGACCCGACTCATCCATCTGGATGAAGTGATTGTCGTGCTCGGATGCGAAGCGGACGCAGTGCGCGAGCGGATCAAACACAGCGGACCTTGGCCCTTTATCGTCCGCACAGTTGACAACACCGACTGGGCGCGTGGGAACGGGACTTCCCTTTACTCCGCGAAGGACTGGGTCGAGGGGGAGGGTTTCTTTGTCTTGATGGTGGATCACATGTTCGAGCCCGAAACCCTGGAGAGTTTCGCCGCAAAGGCCGGCGGAGAACCGGCGCTCTCGGTTTCCAACGGGAGTGGTCCGACAATCGACCTGGACGACGCGACCAAAGTCAGCGTCGACGAGCAGGGGCGAATACGGGAGATCAGCAAAGCCCTTTCCAAATTCACCGCTGTGGACATGGGCCTCTTCTATTTAGACGGCAGGATCTTCCCGGCTCTGGAGCGGGCGTTCCGTGAGGGGGAACACAGCCTGACCTCCGGCGTTCAGCACTTGATTGCAAAGACCCCCTTGCTGGCCGTACCGTCGTCTGATGCCTGGTTTGACATCGATACGATCGACGATTTTCGCCATGCGGAGCGCCACCTTCTTCGAAAAATCCAATCCGCAAGCGACGCCTGATCGCGAGGCCGCATCCCGGCCAACCCCGGGTGAGAAAATCGGGTCAATCTCCGGATTTCCAGCCCGGAACACGGCCCGAGAAAAGTTTGGGCAGCTCTTCCGGGGCGAACCGGAGGCCGACGCAAAATGGCCCGAACTCGGCGTATAACGCACTGGCCTCGTCAAACCGCATTTCGTAGATCAGCTTCTTGTACACCAGCGGGTCCGGCGCAAACAGGTACACCCCCCATTCCCAATCGTCGAAGCCAATGCTGCCAGTGATGATCTGCGTGACGCGCCCGGCGTACTTCCTACCAATCATGCCGTGGTCGCGCATCATGTGCTGGCGCTTATCCATCGGAACTTGGTACCAGTTCACCACCTCGCCCCGCCGCTTGTCCATGGGATAGAAGCACAGATATCGGTCACGGGGCATGGGCAGATGCAGGCGGGCGCGCACGCGCTCCTTTTGCGCGGCCATCTCGGATTTCCACCTTTCCTTCCATTCCTCGCTGTCCGGCTCGAGGCCGTCGGCCAGAAATTGCTCGTGGAGCTTTGCGGTCAACTCGTACAAACCGAGCTCGACAAACGAGAGGTAGGAATCCGACGCCGTCAGATGTTCCGCCAGGGCGAGTTGCGCGAAACCCAATTCCACCTGATTCAACTCATCGAAGGTGGGTCGGAAATGAAGCAGGAGAAGGTCGCCCTTGTGCCCCAGTAAGCTGAAGACCCCGCTTTCGCCGCGGGGCGGGCCGGAGACGCGCTCCAGAAAGTTCACCGCCTCCAGGGTCGCCTGGCTCCTTTCCCGTTCCGAGAGGCGGTTCCAGGAAGCCCAGTTGATGCGGAAGACTTGGTGCAAGACGGCCCACCCCTCCAGCGTTTCAGGAACAACAGCTTGATTTTCAATAACGAAGGGTGCTCCTTAAGTCATCTGGCCATGGCGGGGTCGGTCCCCCTCCCCCTCGGGCGCGCCGGGCGGATTACCGGCTTTGGGGGGCTCTCGCACAACATAGGTGGGTTTGTTCATGGCCCCGTAATAAACACGGGCGACCAGCTCGCCGAGGAGTCCCATCAAGAGAAGCTGGAGACCGACGACGATCAGCAGAACGCCCAGGACCAACAGGGGGCGGCCGCCGATGTCGGCGCCCGTGCTCAGCTTGAGGATGGTGAGGTAGAGCGAGACCGCCGTTCCCGCCGCCACGGAAATCATCCCCACGCCTCCGAAGAATCGCATGGGGCTGGCCGAATAGCTCAGAAAGAACTTGACGACCAGAAGGTCCATCATGACCGGAAAAACCCGGGTGGTTGAATATTTCGATACTCCGCGGACACGGGGACGGTGATTCACTTCAATCTCGGACACCCGGACGCCCATCCAGGAAGCGACGGCGGGAGCAAACCGATGGTGGTCGCCCCACAATTCCAGATTTTCCACCACTTCTCTACGATACGCCTTGAGCGCGCATCCATAATCCCGGAGGTGGACCCCCGTGATCCACGAGATCAGCCGGTTGGCTATCCGGGAAGGAAGTCGGCGGGCCCAGAAGGCGTCCTTGCGGTCTTTCCGCCAGCCGCTGACAATGTCATGGTCTTTGAGCGTCTCCAACAGCCTGGGAATATCGGCGGGGTCGTTTTGAAGGTCCGCGTCCATGGTGACGACAACTTCGCCCCCGGCCCGATCGAAGCCGGCCGACATCGCCGCCGTCTGGCCGAAGTTCCGTCTCAGATGGAGAACGGCTGTGACCGGGCTCCCTGCTTGAATGTCTTGCAGAATCTCCTCACTGCCGTCCGTGCTGCCGTCGTTCACGTAAATGATTTCGTACGAGACGCCGATGGGCTCGATGGCGGAGATCAACTGGTCATGCAGGGGGAGGAGGTTGTCCTTTTCGTTGTAAACAGGGATGACGACGGACAGGCCAAGGGAGGTTTCTTTCATTTCTTTGTCAATGTCCCGGGCCGGTTCGGTCAGCTTGGCCAGGCTCATTGTGACCTCTTCCAATTCCCCGCCGTTATTTCGGCGAACCCGTGTACCCCAGAAGCCGAAAGAGGGTGACCGATCGGATGACTTCGGATTTCCCCCGTTTCACATGAAAGAAGGCTTCGCGACTCCAGGTTTTGAATGCGCGTCGGACGGACGCGGGCGGCTCAACCCACTCCCCCACCATGACCAGCAGCGCCCTCCAACCCTCCGGGCCATTGGGATAGCCCAGCGGCCGGCCCAGGGTCCGCACCCGGCGAACACTCGGCTTCTGAAGGGGAACTCCATCGGGCCTCGTGTAGAAGGAAACCGCCGCCGCCGTTCCGGAATCGGCGGCCAGGAGCACCGTTTCCTCCCCCATTTCTTTGAGACTTCGGGTCACCCGTTCTCCCAATTGCCTCCAACCAGTCACCTGATTTGCGAAAACGCTTTCGGGAAGCCATTTGAACTCCAACTTCCGCAGAAGTCCTCCATTCAGCAGGATCGCAGTCTGGAACAACCCCATCAATAAAACAAGGGCCAAGATTTTCAAAAGGTGCAGACTTTGATCATTTCGTCGTCGGAGGATCTCAGTGGTTGCGCCAACGGCCGTCATCCAGGCCGGGAGCCAGGCGGGGGCCGCCCATTCGGCGCGCGCGTCGCCCGCTTTGATCCACACCAGGAAACATCCGATCAAGACCGGGAAGAACCACGCAAGATGAAGGTATTCCTTGTTCCACTCCCGTAACCCCGTACAAAAAACCCAGCCCCCCCCCCACAGAATGAAGATCACCAAAGGGGCCGATAATTGAACCACGGGCCACAGCAGGAATGCCCCGATTTCCTCAGGCGGCCCCCCGGCCAAAGGCGGCGACCCGGTCTCCGCCCCCAGCGCCCAGGGGGTGAACGTAACGGCGACCGCAAAGGCCAGCCCCAAGTAAGGGGCGACCCGGGTCAGCTGTCGGCGTCCGGCCCGGGTCAGAACCACTCGAAAGACGGCCAGGGGAACAAGGAGAACGGAGAACGGGTGAGTCCGAACAGCCAGAGCGACACACAGGCCCCAGACCCACCAGCCCCACTGGGCCTCGTCCTCCCGGGCGATAGACCACTCGGCGGCCGCCAGCGCTCCTGACCAGAACAGGAAGGAGAGCGTCGTCTCCGTCAGACTCGCGCCGCCGATCCCGAAGACGGGAGCCGCGAGGAGACCGAGTCCCGCAATCGGACCCGCCCACCTGAACCAGGGAAAGGCCCGCTGAGCCCACGCGTAGAGGATGATGCTCGTCAGGATGGAAGCCGCAATGGAAAATACCCTCACGCCCCATTCCGAATTGCCGAGCAGGCTCGTACCCGCCGCGGCCAAAGCCTCGGCGGGCGAAGCGCTGAGCCAACCCCACCCGCCGATGTCTCGGGCTTGATCCCACAAGGCCGCTTCACCGGGCGCCAGATCCGCCCAGCCCGCCCACCCCAGACGAACCAATGCGGCGACACCGAGACAGCACCAGAAAACGACGGGCGGATTGCCGATCACCAGAATCCGGGATCTCGAGATCCGACCTTGCGGAAAAAACCACCCGACCACGCGCCGGTCAACGGCCGTAAGCCGAAAACGGAACACACGGACGATCAGAAGAGCGACCCCAAGCCCCAGGAGCACCCCCCCCAGGACATCGCCGGGATAGTGTTTTCCGTGCACCACCCTGGACAGGCCGACCAATCCCGCGACGGGCAAGGAGATGAAAAATGCCCGTCCATAGAACAAACCGAGAACGACCGCCTGGGCGGCCACGTTCGAGGCATGTCCGGACGGCATGGCGAAGCTCCGGGTGCAGCCCCCCAGCAGGTGGACCTCCCGCAAAACATGACAAGGCCTCAGCCGGGCGACCAGGGGCTTGATGATATCCGACACCAGGAACTCCGTCAGCAGAAGGGCCAGCAGCGCCGTCACAACATAAACCCGAGCGCGAGGGCCACCCAAGATCACCAGGATCAGGATGGCCAGCGCAATGGGGGCGATCCAAAGATTCGCCTGCCCCAGCGCCGACAGAAGGACGGAAAACCACTCCGGCCAATTCATTGTGTTGACGAACTGAAAGAGGTTCAGGTCAAGTGTTTGTAGTCGGGAGAGCATGTCCGGCCGAATCTAACGTCCAATGGAGAAGGATTGGACTCCAGGAGATGCGCAGGGGTCAGGGCGGCTTCTCTTCAGGCTCACGCAAATTCTCCGCGGAGTTCTCGATTCATCAATTCTTCCAGTGCCGCCTGGGGGCTTTGCCCTTCGAAGAGGATACGATGGGTTTGCTCAATGAGCGGAAGCTCGACCCCTTCCCGCTCGCCGAGATGTTTGGCGGCCTTTGTCGTCTCGACCCCCTCGGCGACCATCTTCATTCCGTCCAGGATTTCCGAAAGCTTCTCTCCACCCCCCAGGCGGAGTCCAACGGTCCGGTTGCGGCTCAACTCTCCCGTCCCGGTGAGGACCAGATCGCCAAACCCCGTGAGACCGGAGAAGGTCTTCGCGTCCGCCCCCATCGCCACCCCAAGGCGGGTGATTTCAGCCATCCCCCGGACGAGCAGGGCCGCGCGGGCGCTGTATCCGAGGCCCAGGCCGTCGGAGACACCCGCCGTGAGGGCGATAACGTTCTTGAGAGCGCCCCCAAGCTCCACGCCGATCACGTCGTCTCCCGTGTACATCCTGAATGCAGGGCCGGAAAATAGATCCTGCACCCAATGGGCGGCTTCGGAATCGTTCGACGCGACCACGGCCGCCGCCGGAAGTCCGATGCTGACCTCCCCGGCAAAGGTCGGACCCGACAGGGCGCACAACCGGAGTCGATGCCCCGGACCGACGGCTTCCTGAATCGTTCGGGTCATGGTCCGGAGGGATTCTGTTTCGATCCCTTTTGACACACTGATCACAATCGCGTTTGCCGGAACCGCGGGAGCGAGCGCCTCCCAGAGCTTCCCGACAACGTGCGAAGGCGCGGCGGATACGATGGCGGCCGCGTCCGCCACTGAGGCCCTCAGATCATTGGTCGGTGTGATGCGGCGGCTCAAGCGGACCCCGGGAAGAAACACCGGATTCTCGCGTCGCTGCTCGATGGCCTCCCGGACATCGGGTTCATAGACCCAGAGGCTGACGTCGTTTCCCTGTTGAGCCAAGTGGTGGGCCACGGTGGTTCCCCAACTCCCGGCGCCGACCACCGCAATTCGCCCGGTCATGAGATCTCCTAAAAAACCGCTCGGGTTCTTCGGGTTTCCGATCCGCTCGCCGGGTCGGTTTGTTAACCTTTGATGCATCCGATGGGCTTCAGCCGAGCGACCTTTTTGGCAATGCCCGCCGCATGGACCACGTCCACAACGTCCAACACGTCTTTATAGGCTTCCGGCATCTCCTCGGCCATCGTAGCCCGGCCGGCCGCCATGACGAAAACGCCGCGGTCTTCCATCTCGCGGTGAAGCGCTCGTCCTCTCGCGGATTTTTTCGCCGCGTGTCGACTCAACCGGCGGCCCGCTCCGTGACAGGTGCTGCCGAAGCACTCGCCCATGGCTCCGTCCGTTCCCGCCAGGACGAATGAGTGACGTCCCATGTCGCCGGGAATCAGGACCGGCTGGCCGACCTTCCGGTAATCAGCAGGAACCTCTTCATGGCCGGGCGGAAACGCCCGGGTGGCCCCCTTGCGGTGGACGGCCACCTTTTTTTTCTTCCCGTTCACCGCGTGATCTTCCAGTTTTACGATATTGTGGGCGACGTCGTACAGGGTGGTCATCCCCAGTTCCCGGGGCGAGATGCCGAGGACGCGGAGAAAGACCTCCTCGACTTTGCCGCAGATGCATTGGCGGTTCGCCCACGCGAAGTTGGCGGCGGCCTGCATGGCGCCCAGGTAGGCCCTCCCCTCGGGAGAATCCAGCGGGGCGCAGGCCAACTGGCGGTCCGGAAGCCGGATGCCGTAGCGGACCATCGCATTTTCCATCACCCCCAGAAAGTCCGTGCAGACCTGATGACCTAGGCCGCGGGAGCCGGTGTGGATCATCACGGTGATACCTCCGGGGAACAAGCCGAAGGCGTCGGCGATTCGGGAATCGAAGATTTCCCGCACGACCTGGATCTCGACGAAGTGGTTGCCGGAGCCGAGGGTGCCGATCTGCCGGCGGCCGCGCTCGAAGGCCTTGTCGCTGACTTCGTCCGGGGCGGCGCCGGCCAGCGACCCGCCGGACTCCACGTTCGGGAGGTCAGATGACGAGCCGAATCCCCGTCCGACGGCCCATCGGGCTCCCTGCGTGAGCAGGGGGGCTTTGTCTCCGTCGGCGAGGCGAAGGTCGCCGCGGGAGCCGACACCGGAGGGGACCTGCTGGAAGAGGGCCGTGACCAGCGGCCGGATCTTGTCTTCGACATCCTCGATGTGGAGATGGGTCCGCAGAAGGCGGACACCGCAATTGATGTCGAACCCCACGCCGCCGGGACTGACCACTCCATCCCGTTGGGGATCAGTGGCGACAACACCTCCGATGGGCAAGCCGTAGCCGAAGTGGATGTCCGGCATGGCGATGGAGGCCGTGACGATTCCTGGCAACGTGGCGCCGTTGGCGACCTGATCCAGGCAATTATCCTTGAGAATTTCCTGAAGCAAACGTCCACTCGCGTAAACAAGTCCCGGCACCCTCATACCGGACTTGTATTCTTTTGGAATTTCGTAGCGGTGCTCGTCAAGCTTGACGAGGGGCACGGCCATGGGCTTCTGATCCTTCTCTTGAGACCCGAGGTTAGACATCCACAATGACATACGCCCGCCACCCGCCCGGCTCATGGACCACCTTCAGCCGGTGCAGGGTCACGGCCTTGACCTCCAGGCCGAGGGCGTGGCGCTCGGGGTCCACCGCCTCCCCAATCAACAGCCCCTCCACTTGGGTGTTCGTCCATCGGGAGATCCGGACATCGCAAGCGAGAAATCCGTGAATCTCATGAAGGTAAATGGCCTCGTTCAACCAGCGAAAAAAGAGGTCTTCGGCGTTTTCCCCGCTGACCCGGCAGGGGATCGATCGCCGGGGCTCGACGGTCCCCGGGTCGCACATCACGCTGAACAGTCCCCGGATCGCTTCCAGGAAGATGTCCTTCGCATCGGGGCCCCAGGTCTCGATGGCCACATCCGCCGTCGTCGGACTCAGCCGAAACCCCGCGCTTGCTTCATCCATGAAGGATCGATGGTCTCAGGGGTCATACAGGATCTCGCTTTTGATGGCGAGCCGGTTCAGCTTGATGATGGGTGGAAATTTCGGAAATGGAGCGGACTTCCGGATAGCCATCAGGGCCTCTTCGTCAAAGAGCGGAAAACCGGAGCTTTGGAGGAGCTTAAGCGTTGCCAACCGGCCGTCGCGGGTCACTTCGAACCGGACGACGACCTTCCCGCGGACTTTCCCCGTGGCAGCGGCCTCCGGGAAGTAGAGGCGCTCATCGATTTTCTTCCAAATCGCGTATCGATACCCCCTGTACCGGACATCCTGAGTCAGAAGAGGAGCAAGCCGGGCTTTTTTCCTGGAGCGGGGATTTTTCTTTCTCGGGGAGGCCGCGGCGCCGTCCGGATCGGTTCGGAGAAGACTCAAGAGCTCTGTGGCGGTCTTCGGCTTCGACCGCCGATTTTTCGCCTTCAGGGCCAGGCGAACGAAGGTATCGACCTTGACGGAGGCCACAATCTCTCGGGGGGGAAGGTTCGGTCCTTTGATCGGGCGCCGGAGTCTCGTAGGCGCGACGGCGGATCGAGCCTGAATTTTGGCGGGAGCCCGCCTCGATCGCGCCCGCTTCGGTCGGGTCCGGACCGATTTCTTGCGTCTGGGAGCCGCAACTTTTTTGGGTGCAAGCCGCCGGCCGCTCCTTGCGTGCCCCCCCCATTTTCGAATGACCACCACGCGCTTTCGTGGGACTGCCCGTCCGGACCGCTTCGATTTTGAAGCGGCAAAGGCCAGGGTTTTCTGCGGGGGGGGAGGCGCATTGACTGGAATTTCCACCCTGGGAATTCCGGAACCCGCGATTCGGTCTGATTTTTCTGAATTCTTCTCGACGATCGGCCGGACCGGCGGGTCTGCTTTTTCCAAAAGCGGAGGCGTCCGCGAAGCCGGCCGCGTGACTTTTCCGGGCTTCGTTCCCGGGAGAGGATTTGGGGCCGACGGAAGGCTTGAAAGATCAGGCCGGGCGGCCGGTCCGACCGGAGGGAGCCCCGGGTTCGTTTCACCGGGGTGTGCACCACCGACGGAAGGCGGTGTTTCAATCGAAATTCTCTTCTCAAAGACTCGTCGGGTTTCGGCCCTGGCGCTCAGTTTCGCGGGGGGGGGAGGGCGGAAAATTGGAATGGTTTCGACGCGTGAAGATTTTTTTCCCGTAGCAAGGACGCTGGCTGACCGGGAGACGGACGGTTGAACCGGAGGAGATTTCTGATCCTCCGATTCCTTGACGGCCGCTGATTTGACGGCGGGGGACGGGGCGGGGACAAAGGTTTGAATGCTCACCCGCACCGGTATTCGTTTATTCAGGCCGCCTCCGACCGGCAAAGACGAAGGAGCGGGCAACAGGACGGCGGCAAGCGCCCCCACCGCATGGATGAAGGTGGACAGCAGAATAAACGGGAAGAAACCGGTTCTGCACATCGCCTGTACAAGCTTTCCGGGCCTGACCGGCCGCCATCAAGGGTACACCAAAAGCCGGAGCCCTTTGTATTTATGAAATATAGCGCGGATCGGGCCCGGGGTCCAACGCTTGAGCCGATCGGATAAGGGGAACGTCGAATCTCGCGAGACGAAACACGCGGGCCAAAAAAAAGCCCGCGCCCCCGAAAGGGCGCGGGCTCTCTCCAACTGAGCTTTCGCGACCGGTTTAGTACATCCCGCCCGGAGGTCCGGCCGGCATGGGCGGAGCGGGCGGAGCCTTCTCGGGGATGTCGGTGATGATGGCCTCGGTCGTTAGCATGAGGCCGGCGATGCTGGCCGCATTCTGGAGGGCCGACCGGGTCACCTTGGTCGGGTCGATGATTCCGGCCTTCACCAGGTCTTCATAGCTGTCATTCGTGGCGTTGTAGCCGTTGGTGCCTTTTTGGCTCTTGATCCGCTGGACGACGATGGCGCCTTCAACGCCCGCGTTGTTGGCGATCTGACGGGCCGGCTCCTCAAGGGCGCGCTTGACGATGCGCACGCCGGAGGCTTGGTCTCCCGGCACCTGTCCTTCCAGCTTATCGAGGGCCGGAATCGCCCGCAGCAAGACCACGCCGCCGCCGGGGATAACCCCCTCTTCGACAGCGGCCCGGGTCGCGTTGAGTGCGTCCTCAACGCGGGCCTTCTTCTCTTTCATCTCCGTTTCGGTCGCGGCGCCTACGTTAATAACCGCAACGCCTCCGACCAGCTTGGCAAGGCGCTCCTGGAGCTTCTCGCGGTCATAGTCGGAAGTGGTCTCTTCGATTTGGGTGCGAATCTGTTTGACCCGGCCCTCGATGGCGGAGGATTTTCCGCTTCCCTCAATGATGGTGGTGTTGTCTTTGTCCACCGTGATCCGTTTCGCTCGGCCAAGGTCGCCGATCTCGATGCTCTCGAGCTTGATGCCCAGGTCTTCGGTGATGACCCGCCCGCCCGTGAGGATGGAGATGTCTTCCAGCATGGCCTTGCGCCGGTCACCGAAACCGGGCGCTTTGACGGCGCACCCGTGCAACGTGCCGCGCAGCTTGTTGACGACCAGCGTGGCCAACGCCTCCCCCTCGACATCCTCGGCGAGGAGCACGAACGGCTTGCCCATCTTCGCCACCTTCTCCAGGATGGGAAGGAGGTCCTTCATGTTGCTGATCTTCTTCTCGTGAAGGAGGATGTAGGCGTCCTCCACGCTGACTTCCATGCGCTCGGCGTCGGTCACAAAGTAAGGGGACAGATAACCGCGGTCGAACTGCATGCCCTCGACGATCTCGAGCGAGGTCTCCATGCTCTTTGCCTCTTCGACCGTGATCACGCCGTCCTTGCCCACCTTGTCCATGGCCTCGGCAATGAGGTCGCCGATGGTGGCATCGTTGTTGGCGGAAATCGTTCCCACCTGGGCGATCTCCGTCTTCCCCTTGGTGGGTTTGCTGAGCTTTTTGATCTCCTCGACCGCCACCTCGACGGCCTTGTCGATCCCCCGCTTGATATCCATGGGGTTGGCGCCGGCGGTGACGTTCTTGATGCCCTCGCGGAAGATGGCCTGCCCCAGCACGGTCGCCGTGGTGGTTCCGTCGCCCGCCACGTCGGAGGTCTTGCTGGCCACCTCGTTCACCATCTGGGCGCCCATGTTCTCGAAGGGATCCTCCAGCTCGATCTCCTTTGCCACCGTCACACCGTCCTTGGTGCTGGTGGGGGATCCAAACTTCTTGTCCAGCACAACGTTGCGCCCCTTGGGGCCCAATGTCACTTTAACTGCGTTTGCCAGCTTATCGACGCCGTCAGCGATCTTGTGCCGGGCGTTTTCGCCATATTCGATCTGTTTCGCAATCTAGGTTTCCTGCTGTATCCTGAAACCTTCTGTGTTCTTTTCGGGTTCCTCAGCGGCTCAATGCTATACGATGACCGCGAGGACATCATCCTCTCGCATGATGAGCAACTCTTCGCCGTCCATCTTCACTTCCGTCCCGGCGTATTTGGCAAAGAGCACACGATCTCCCTTTTTGACCTCAAGGGCCTGCTTGCCGCCATCCTTGAGTATCCGGCCCGAGCCGACCGCTACAATCTCTCCCTCCTGGGGTTTTTCCTTGGCGGTGTCAGGGATGATGATCCCCCCCTGTTTTTTTTCTTCCTCTTCCTGGGGCCGCACCAGGATGCGATCTTGGAGTGGCCTAACCTTCATGGGTTCTCTCTCCTTCGCGGTGATGGTTCAGAACGCCACAATCGAAAACACGAAACCTCGCGTTCCGAGGGCGCGCCATTGAGGACAGTTCCCGGTATTTCAATTTACACGGGACCCAGCTTCACGAAAAGGGTGAAAACTCAAGCACCCTTGAAAAATTAGCACTCTATCTACCCGAGTGCTAGCAATATAATCAAGTTGTGTTGAGGTGGCAAGAAAAAAATCGAATTTCTCCATGAATTTTTCGCTTTCATTCAATTCGACGCGGTGTTTTGGCGGCGGCAGGTCAACCAACCCGCGCTTTACGGCTTTCGCGAATGGGTGAACCCGAGATTGGATTTCGCCCCCGCACTCTTCGTTTCAACAGGCGGGAGAGAAATCCAGGCTGAAATCAGGGCCGGGTTTTCCCAATCTGATACATGATGTTTTCGTCTTGCCACTCGATATGTCGGGGGTCGTTGAAATCACGCGAGATGTTTTCGCGGAAGGTCTCGATGGCTGCTTCCAACGCCTTTTCGCCATAAAGCGAGAAGGTTGAGTAATGTCTGTTGCGCACCTGTCCCAACAGGCGGTTCAAATCGGAGCTCCGGGAATAACAAAATCTTTCGGCGGCCATCAGATGAAGGTCGTCCGCTTCTTCGATGCATCTTTCCATGTCGGCGGATTCGAGCAGCCGTGTCTCCATTTCCAGGAAATCCGGGAAATGCCGCCCCCAGATCGACCGCGCGTTCTGAGCGGGGGTCCGGGTGTAGATGAAGATCTGGCCGTTCTCCTTGATGGCGCGGCCGACCTTGGCAATAAACCTCGCGACGTCGAAATGATGCACCGCGTTGAAGGAAAATACACCGTCCAGGGATTCATCCTCGAGCCTCAGATCCTCGGCCCGACTTAAGAGGGTTTCGTAATTGGAGATTCCATGATCGTTCAGATTTTGAGAGAGCTCGGCAAGCATCCCCGAATTTACATCGACGCACGTGAGCGTCAGATTGGGGATGTTTTGAAACAGTAAAAAGGTGTATCGGCCGGTGCCGCAGCCGATTTCCATCCCCTTCGTGGCGTCGCGATCCCCCAGTCCGTTCCGGATGCGGCGGATGGGCTCCTCGTCCGTTGTCCGCACATCACGATACACTTTGGCGATCTTCGTGAAATGGTCGTTCATTTCCCTTTGCGTTTTCAAAGAAGCGTCGATTTTTAATGATCTCCCAAAATGCCCCCCCGTCAAACGAACCCCATCTACCGCTGGGGATCCGACCAAGCGAGCGCCCGTTAGAAAAGTAGAATGGTCGCATTCTATGGAATTTCAGGAGAATGTCAATCCGGGTTTCACCGAATTGGAGTTGACCACGTTTCAAGGACACCTGATACTCTGGGAGACGAATGCAGGGGGCCGCCACGTCCAAGCCGCATCCACGGCATCCGACAGAGCCAAACCCCAAACCTTTGGCACGGATTTTTCCCAATCCTCGACAACCGGTGAAACCGCACTTGATAGAACCTCCCCGGGTTCACATTTTGGGCGCCTCATCCGCTCGGCCGTCGCCGAACCGGGACCATTCGTCCATGGTTGTGGATTTCGGGGGAGACCTGACACTCGTCGATTGCTCGGCCAATCCGATCGGAAAGATTCTACGCCTGGGCCTCGACCCCTTCGAGGTGGGACGGGTGCTGGTCACACACGCCCATCCGGACCACACCTATGGGCTTCCATCCGTCATTTATTCTCTAAAGACGCACCCCCCGATTCGTACAAAACCCCTCGCTGTCCATGCACCAAAGCGTTCCCTGGACCTGCTTTCGGATTTATGGTGCGCCTACGGATTCGGTGACCCCGATAAACCTCTCCCCTTCGATGTGGCGTTTCACGAGATCCCGCTACGGGAATGCCATCTCATTGTAGAGGGCGGGAATTACGGGATCCGCTCGACCCCGGTCGTTCACAAGGATCAGGAGGTTGTCGCCTTCCGGTTCGACGATGAGCAAACGGGGAAATCCCTGACGGTTTCCGCCGACACCGAACCTTGTCCGGCGCTGGATCGTCTGGCCGCCGGGACGGACCTGTTGATCATGGAGGCCGGACGCCAAGGCGGAGAAGATCTACCCGGCCATTCAACCGGCGAAGAAGCCGGAGAGACGGCCGCCCGAGCCGGTGCGGGGCGGCTCCTTCTGATCCACGTCGTGGCGACGAATCCCGCCATGGAGGCGGAGCTGACTTCAGCGGCGGCCAAAGCCTTCGGCGGCTGGGTCGAGATCGCCGAAGACATGAAAACCTATGCTTTCTAGCGAGCCGACGCGGCGTTGACTCGAAAGAGCAATCCTCGGCCCGGGACAAACCTTGAAAACCGCCCACCGAATTACGCGATGAGCGCTTTCCGGCCGATGTCCCGACGATAGTAGGCGCCTTCCCAGCAGACCTTCGCAACCGCCTCGTAGGCGCGGTCGATGGCCGCCGGGAGGTCTTTCCCCGTGGCGGTGACTCCCAAGACCCTGCCGCCCGCGGTGGTCACGCGCCCGCCCACCGATGCGGTCCCGGCGTGAAAGACCTGGATTCCATCCATCTCCGATGCGGCTTCCAGCCCGGTGATCTCTTTTCCCTTGTCGTACCTTCCCGGATACCCCGAGGAAGCCATCACAACGCACACGGCGGCCTCAGGACGAAGGCGAACCGTCTTTCCATCCTCCAGGCGGCCTTCAGCCACGTCCATGAGCCAGGGGACAATGTCTTCGTCTATTCTCGCCATGAGCGGCTGGGTTTCCGGGTCTCCGAACCGGGCGTTGAATTCCAGGATTCGAGGTCCGGAATCCGTGATCATCAGGCCCCCGTAGAGCATCCCTTGGAAAGGAACCCCGGCGGCATCGAGCGCGGCCGCGGCAGGGCGGTGGCATCGGTCGAGGACGTCCCGGATCAACTCATCGCCGCACAAGGGGACGGGCGAGTAGGCCCCCATCCCGCCGGTATTGGGTCCGGTGTCTCCCTCGCCGATGGGCTTGTGGTCCTGGGCGGAGGCAAGATAGGCGATGTTCGGACCTTCGCAAAACGCAAAGACGGACAACTCGGGGCCGCTCAGCTTTTCCTCGATAACAACTGTCCTGCCCGCGTCCCCCAATGAACCCTCGTCCATGAACCGTTGAACGGCATGTTCCGCTTCACGCTTAGAACCGCAGACGATGACGCCTTTGCCGGCCGCCAGACCGTCGGCCTTCACGACGACCGGGCCCTCGGAGAGGGCAGCCACGTGTTCCAAGGCTTCGGCTGAATCCGAAAAGGAGCGGTGGGTTGCGGACGGAATTCCGGCCTCGTCGAACAGGGCCTTCGAGAATGTTTTCGAGCCTTCGATGCGCGCCGCCGTACGGCGCGGGCCGAAGATCCGCCGGCCGGATGATTCAAACCGATCGGCCACGCCCCCCGTCAAGGGCCCCTCCGGACCGGCGACCGTCAGATCGATGTCCTCCCGCTCGGCAAAGCGGAGAAGAGATTCGATGTCCTCGGCGGAGATATCGACGTTCCGTCCTTCCAGCGCCGTGCCCGCGTTTCCCGGAGCGATGAACAACCCATCCACCCGCGAGCTTCGGCGGATCTTCCATGCCAGGGCGTGCTCCCGGCCTCCGCTTCCGATAAGCAGAACTTTCATAACCCAGCCGGGTCTTCCTTTCCCGGACCTCCGGCCGATTCGATTCCCGGCTCACCGAGGTCCCCCAAGACATATTCCAGGATTGCGATGGCGGCGATGGGGGCCGTCTCGGTCCGCAGAATTCTTGTTCCCAGTCCGCAAGGGATGAATCCCGCGGTCCGCGCGGTCTGAACCTCGGTCTCCGAGAATCCGCCCTCAGGACCCACCAGCAAGGCGACCGAACGGATGTCGCGGGTGTCGGAGAGAATCTTTCTCAGCCCGACGGTTGACCGTTCGTGCAGAACCACTTTGAGATCCGCGTCTTCTGATTCATCCAGAAATGACAAGAGAGAGCCGGGGGCCGCGACCTCCATCGGCCGTACGCACCCGCACTGCTTCCTTGCGGCTTCGGCCACCCTCCTCCATCGCTTCAACCGGTCCGCCGCCCGCCTCTCGTCCAACCGGGGCACGCTCCGTTCCGCGAAAATTGGGTGGATGAAATGGACACCCAATTCGACGGCCTTTTGTACAACCCCGTCCAGTTTTTCACCCTTGGGGACAGCCTGTCCCAGGCGGATGACCACACGGTCCTCCGGGATCTCCTTCCGGCCGCGGATCCTGCCGGCCGCGCCTTGATGAGTGAGCTCCGTCAACTCGACCTCGTACTCGGTGAACTCGCCGTCGGAGACGCGGATGACATCACCCCTTTTGTGCCGCATGGCCCGGATGTGTCCGGCCTCCTCGGCCGTGAAGCGAAGTTGTCTAGCCCGGATGTTTCCGGGGTCGACCCGAAAGACAGGCATGGTCACCGTTTCAATGGTTGTTTCCCAACCGCAATGTACGCGATATGCGGCGGGTTCAGCGCGGTTTCGGGTTTTGGAGGAGGCTATCGGCCGCTTCTTCCGGCCGTCAGACAGATCCAGCCCGCCTCGCCCAATTTCCTGACGACGCCGAGGCCGACGTCACTGAGGGCCTTTGTCAGCGCGTCCGCCTGCGAGACCAAAATCCCGGACAAAACGGCCCGCCCCTCTTTTTCCAACCGGCGCGCCATCAGGCCGGCCAGATCGCGCAGGGGCTCGAGGTAAAGATTGGCCAGAATCAGGCCGAACTTCCCGCGCGTCCGTTCCAAAGACCCTTCACGGACGGTCATCCGGCCGGCGACCCGGTTCTTCCGGGCATTGTCGCGCGTCGCGTGATAGGCGACCGGGTCGATATCGATTGACGTAACGCGGCACCGCGGAAACCACTTGGCGGCCGCGATGCCCAAGATGCCCGAGCCGCAGCCGATGTCGAGCACCCTGCCGGGGGAGAGCCCGCCGCCGAATTCCCCCAGCGTCTTCAGACAAATGCGGGTCGTCGGATGCTCC
>CAYRGS010000016.1:10282-29734 GCA_964423875.1 uncultured bacterium | reverse complement strand
CCCGAAGGCCCTGGCGGGTGTGAGAATGATTTCAGCGGCCCTCCCGCCGAGGTTCCGAACAGCGGAGCGGCTCCCCGGACCCGTCGCATGAAAGTCCGGAACGATTCGGAAGGGACCCACCTCACGCGGAACGCACCGCTCCTGGAAATCGCGGACCCAATCGATGGGGGGAACCGGCCGGGTGGACACATCAGCGGGAACACCCAAACGCCGTAGGGAATCCACGAAACGCCGGATATCGGCCAAGGCGTTTCCCAGCGTTTCGTCATCCGGCAGACAGCCCCGAACGGTTTCCTCCCGCTCGCCGGAGAATACGACACCCGGAGAACCCCATTCGATCAACCGGGAAGAGAGCGCGTCCATGCTCTGCAAATCCGCCGTCAGGTTGATTTCCACCCACCGCTGAGAAACCGGTGGTTGATATGGAGAACGCACGCTCAATTGTTCTTCCGCCCGGATTTCCGGTGGGTGGGAGCCCAGCCCGCATTTCTCAACAGGCATTGCCCATCTCGAACCGTCGGACCCCAAGCGTCAACCTGGCTGCCAGGCCCGAGAAGAAAAGACCCGGTCATTTTCTCCAATTATCAATGGGGCTTCGATCGGGGATTCTCACCCATCAGGTTGAATTGCTCCAACAGCCGACGCTGCTTTCGGGTCATCCGGGTGGGTGTTTTCACATGAACCCGGATGATTTGATCCCCCCTGGCTCCGCGGCTCGTTTCGGGCAGACCCTTGCCTCGAAGGCGGAACGTGCTTCCGGACTGGGTACCCGCCGGAATTTTCAGAGGGATCGAACCGGCAAGCGTGGGGACGTCAACCTCCGCGCCCAGGGCCGCGTCTGAGATGTTCACGGTCACCGAGGAATGGATGTCCGAACCCTCGCGCCGGAATGTCTCATGGGGAATAACCCCGATGGTCAAAAGCAGGTCCCCCGGCCTTCCGCCCCGAATCCCCGCATGACCTTCCCGATCCACCTTGAGCTTCATCCCGTCCTCGGCTCCGGCGGGGATCCGGATGTTCAGCACCCTTTCCTTTTGAATTCTTCCGGATCCGCCGCACCCTCCACAGGCATCCACGATGATTTCGCCCGTCCCGCCGCAAGGACGGCACGGGGTCTTTATGGCGAGCAAACCGTGTTGCCACTGAGCATAGCCCAATCCGCCGCAGACCACGCAAGCCTGCGGCCGGCTCCGGGCGCCGGTGCCTTTTCCCCGGCATGGCTCGCAACTCTCCAGCCGGTTGACCTGGATCGGGAGCGTGGTCCCCGCGGCCACTTCTTCGAGTGTCATGGTCAGGTGGTATTTCAGATCCCTCCCGATTTCGGCATGCGGATCAGAATTCGGCGGCTTCCCTTGCATGAGGTCGGAGAAAAGATCTTTGAAAACACCTGAAAGCTCGTCACCGGGTCCAAACGGCGAGGGGCCGGCGGTATGCATCGGAGACGGCCGGAAACCCCGGCGGTCAAAGTCATCCCGTTTCCTTGGGTTCCGGAGAATCTCGTAGGCGCCGCTGATCATTTTAAACTTTTCCGCCGAGTGTCGGTCGCCGGGATTGCGATCCGGATGACACTCCATGGCCAGGCGGCGGTAGGCCCGCTTGATTTCTTCCTCGTCCGCGGTGGGAAGGATTCCCAGGACCTGATAAGGGTTGTCGGAAGCCATGTGAGGGGGTGACCGCAACCACCGGTCTTTTTAATCTTCTTCCTTGGGGAGGGCCTTCGCCACGACCACCCGGCTCGGCCGGATCACCCGGTCTCCTATGGCGTAACCCTTTTGAATTTCCTCGATCACCGTGTCCGGAGGATGGTCTTCCGTCTCGACCGTCATGACGGCCTCATGGAGCTTGGGATCGAACGGCTGAGCCAGGGCTTCGAGCCGCTGAAGATCATGGCGTCCGAGACTCTCCACCAGGGACTTCAGGACCAGTTCGATACCTTCCTTCAGAGCGGGACCGTTTTCATTTTCCATCGCGATGGATTCTCCGGCACGCTCCAGACCATCAATCACCGGCAACAGGTCCTTGATCACATGCTCGTTTGCGCGTTCCCGGATTTGCCGCTGCTCACGAGCGGTCCGCTTTCGGAAATTGTCGAATTCAGCGCGAAGTCGCAAGTGCTGATCCCGGGCTTCCTGGAGATCCCGCTTCAGCTCCTCGATCGGCGTCGTCTCCCGCGGCGAGGGAACCTCGGCATCGGGTTCAAGCGCCGGGGCTTCTTCGTCGCCCGGAGTCGCGGGCGAATCTCCATCATCTGATTTCTCAACGGAGACGGGGACTTTCCGTCCATCATCCACGTGATCTTGGTTCACGGCCTCCCTTTCGAATTCTTTGTCATCCCGGGCCTTTTCAAATCGCGAACCCGCCCGCCATTCGGCGCCATTTCGAGGCCGTCAACCGGAGCCGATTCGCATTCGGTTCATTGCAACCAATGCCCTTTGGCTTGATCAACCGCCGGGGATCGACGACCAACTGAAATACGAAGGGATATTGCTATGAACTGGATTCCGCCGCAATAAACCGACTGAGCGTAGAAGCCGTCATGTCCACCAGGGCCATGATGCGCGGGTATCGCATCCGTTTCGGGCCAACGATCGCCAGGGTCCCCAAATTTCTTGAGCCGTCGCTATAGGTCTTCATGACGAACGCGCAATCGTTCATGGCCTCGACTTCGGTCTCCGGCCCGATGCTGACGGAAATCCCCTTCGCCTCCACGAACCGGTCCAGAATCTCAACGAGCTTTTCCTTCTCCTGGAAGGCTTCGAACAGCATGCGCATTTTCTCGACGTCCGTCTGGAACTCCGGCTGATCGAAGATGTGGTGGGTTCCCCAAATGTAGAATTCGTCGGTTTCTTCAGGTGATTCCAGGAACGCCTTTTTGCTCAATTTCAGCGATTCACGGTACAGGATGTCGAACTCTTTTTTGTGTTCGAGCATCTGAAGAGAGATTCGCCGGCGAACCTCCTGGAGGGTCAGGTCTTTATACTCTTCGTTCAAATACCGGCTCATTCTATCGAGGAACTCCTGGGAGAGGTCCTCCTCCATCTCGATGGACCGGTTTTGGGTCCTCCCATTCTTAGTGACCAAGATCACGTGCGCGAGATTCGGCCGGAGCCGGACAATGCGGATCTGGCTCAATACCGTCCTGGAGACATTTGGAATCAGGACCAGGCTGGCTTGTTGCGTCAGCGAAGAGAGCAGCTTGGAAGTCTGCTCCAGTAAACCCTCCAACCCCAAAGACCGCGTTTCGCCATAACCGATTCGGATCCTTTCCACCTCCATCTCGGAGAGGGCGGGCAATTTCTTGACCTGATTCACATAGAACCGGTATGCCTTGTCGGTGGGGACGCGTCCGGCGGAGGTGTAGGGTTGACACAGAAACCCCAATTCCGTGAGTTCGGCGAGCTCGTTCCGGATGGTCGCCGAGCTCAGGTTTCTGACATACTTTTTGGCGAGCGTCTTGGAGCCGATCGGCTCATTCGTCTCGACGAAGCTTGAGAGCACCCCTTGCAGGATGTTCTGCTGACGAACCGTCAGGTTTGTCGCGCCGGATAACATTGCGGACCTTGCTCCCGAGAATGCTCTCACCTAGGGAGTGACCACGCTAAGATTGAGTCGCTATCCCAAAAATTAGCAACCTCGCCCAAACTTGTCAATCGGAAACCCGCACCGGTTGACAGCCCTTGACCGACCTGAGAGACTTCCGGGGACGGTTTTACGCCTTACATTTCCAATGGTTCTGAAGGATCAATCCGCAAGATTCAAGCCCACTTCACCCCCATGCGTGCAAATATCCGACGGAACCGAAAAATGACGCGGAATTCGTTGTTGGATATCTATGAGCGCCTGCTTCACCACTTCGGGCCGCGCGGATGGTGGCCGGGGGAGACCCCCTTTGAGGTCTGCATCGGGGCCGTTCTGGTCCAGAACACCTCGTGGACGAACGCCTCCCGGGCCATCGCCAACCTCAAAGCGCGAAAGCTACTCTCCCCGGAGGGATTGCGGCGAATCCCGAAATTCCGGCTGGCGCACCTCATTCGCCCCGCCAGGTTTTTTAACGTCAAGGCAGACCGCCTCAAGACGTTCGTCCGATTCCTCTGGGTTGGACACCAAGGAGATTTGAATCTGTTGTTCGGCCTCCCGGCGGACCTGCTCCGGAAAAACCTGCTGGAGCTGAAGGGGATCGGCCCCGAGACGGCCGATTCCATCCTGCTTTATGCGGCGGAATTTCCGGTCTTTGTCGTTGATGCCTACACCCACCGAATCTTTTCACGCCTCGGTCTCTACCAAGGCCCACCTTCAGGCCGGAAGGGGTATGAAACGCTTCAAGAGAGGTTTCACCGATTCCTCTCGCGCGACGCTCCCCTTTACAACGAGTACCACGCCCTTCTGGTCGAGCTTGGAAAGGAATATTGCCGTCCGAGACCCAAATGCGAATTCTGTCCGCTGTCCTCTATCTGCGCCTACCCGAGCGCCGCTCCGGAAGCATCGGTTCCAGCGGGTGTCAAAGGGAGTATCACAGCCAAATGCGAGGCAAAAGCAGGGGGGATTTGAGATTTCCCGCGGGCGAGATACGCTTTGTGGCGGACATCACCGTAGGAAAGACCGCCAAGTGGCTCCGGATCTTGGGATTTGACACACTCTTCATGCGCAGTCTGGATGTGGATTTTCTGACCGCCCGCCTCGCGGAGGGATGCATCTTCGTCACACGGGACAGCCGCCTCGCCAACAGGTCCGGCATGTCGAATACGATCCTCCTGGAGGCGAACGACCCCGCCGGACAGATTTCGGATATCTTCGTCCGCCTGGGGCTGGAGAAGACGGTCATGGAAGCGGTTCGGCGGATGGAGTCCAAAGAGGAGGTGACCCGGTGGCCGAAACCCCTGTCCCGATGTATTCGATGCAACGCGCCCCTAAAGGAGGTCCCTCGGGCGGATGTCGTACTGGAAGTGCCTGATTTCACATGGGCAACCCAACCACGATTTCACCGGTGCCCCCTCTGCCGCCGCGTCTATTGGCCGGGAACGCACCGCGAGAGGATTCTTTCAGCAATCGACACCCTGAATCTGGGAAACTAAGGAGGACTTTCTACACTGGGCGCCCGGTTCCCGAATGCGGATAGGCGGGCCGTTTGACGCTCATCCTCCGCCGCTTTCACGAAGAGGCGGACTGCGCCTCCCCCCTTACAACGAATGACAGGTGAAAAATACAGGTTGGACTTGAATCCCGACCTCCCAGTCATTCGAACCTTTCCCGTTCATAGGGCAAACCTGCTCTCAATCTTGGAGCTTTTGGGACAAATATGAGACGCTTTTCGTCGAAATTGCAAAGAACGTTATCTAATCTGGTTTGGCTTCCATTGGCGGATTCCGGTGAGCTGCTAATAATTTGTTTAGATTCAAATAGTTGCGAAAATCTGGAAAATTATAAATTTTTTGAACCTTTTGGTACAACAATTGCTTTAACCCTATAACAACGCAATTTTCAAATCTCCCAAACTTCTTCTGGAGGGAAGATTCATGTTGGCCACAGAGCAGAAAGCGGAAATCATCGCCGTCAAGCTAGCGGACGCGGCAAAGGCATTCAGAGAAGAGGCGGAAGAGATCGCCTCATCGCCCCAGGAAGCTGAAATCCTGGCGACCGCCGCGCTCCTGAACTATATGGCCACCGAAAGGCCCGAACTGCTTGAGCGGCCGCTGGAAAATATCCGAAAGGGCGCCATCGTTTCAAGCCTTTCTTAAGATTTCTCAACTCAAAATTCAAGAGCACCGGCGTCTCCACCCGGGCGAATTTCCCTCCCTCCCTCTCGCCCGCTGGAGACGCCGGGAAGATCAATCCCTTTCCATTTCAAAGACCGGGCCGGTCCCAATCTCCCTCAACCCCCGGAATTTATCTCTGGAATGCCCCGCACCCCTCTGCTACACTCTTTCTTTTTGTTGGTCAGTGTTCGATGGGCACCGGGGTTTGGCGTTCCCTAATCTCCCGGCTCTGTAAACCCTCGGGGCGGCTTCAGCCAATGGCCGGCATTTTGATTACCTTTGAGGGCATTGAAGGCTCGGGGAAAACAACCCAGGCCTCGCTGCTCGCCGATCGATTGCGGGAACAGGGACTTTCGGTTTTTCCCACCCGCGAGCCCGGGGGGACGCATTTGGGAGAGGGAATCCGACGGCTCGTTCTCGAGCCCGGGCAGGAAGCGATCGATCCCGTCGCCGAGCTGTTCCTCATGGAAGCCGCCCGCGCCCAACATGTGGCCGCGAAAATTTGCCCGGCGCTGGACGCCGGAAAGGTGGTTCTGTGTGACCGGTTCACCGATTCCACGCTGGTGTACCAGGGTCTCGCCCGAGGCCTGGCATGGAAGACGATAGAGGACGTGAACCTCCTAGCGGCGAAAGGCATTCGACCACACACAACCATTCTCCTGGATCTGGACATCTCCGCCGGCTTGGCGCGGACGCGCACGCGGGCGGACGGTGCGGTTCAAGCCGATGGCTCAATTGAAACCGGCGAAACGAACCGATTCGATCTGGAAGACCGGGAATTTCACGAGATCGTCCGGTCGGGGTTCCTGCGGTTGGCCAAAGAAGATCCCGGCCGGGTGAAAGTGGTCCGCGCCGCCGGTTCCGCGGAAGAAGTCCATGAAGAAGTCTGGAGGGCATTGGAGAAGACCCTCGAATCGGCGGCGCCATGCGGTTAGCCGAGATCAAGGGACAGGACCGGGCGGTGTCCGGCTTGCGGCGGGATTTCTCAACCGGCCGGATGGTGCCCTCTTACCTGTTTGTCGGACCTGAGGGCGTAGGCAAAACAACCACGGCCATCGCCTTCGCGGGTCTCCTCCTTTGCAAGAAGGGCGCTCGGGGTTATGAAGCTGAAGACGCCTGCGGCGTATGCGACGCATGCCGGAAGGTGCGGGCCGAGAGCCATCCCGACATGATGATCGTCCGAAAAATCGGCCAATTCATCAAGGTCGGAAAGTTTGAGAAGGATCGGAAGCGGGGCGAGCCCCCTCAGATTCGGCAACTCATCGCCGCAGTGCAGCGCAAACCCTACGAGGGGCCGGTGAAGGTCCTCGTGGTGGATGAGGCCCACAGGATGACCACCTCAGCGGCCAACGCGCTGCTGAAAACGCTGGAGGAGCCGCCGCCCGGCACGATCATCATTCTGACCGCTGCAATGCTTGGGGCACTGTCGCAAACGGTGGTTTCCCGATGCCGGGTGATCCGCTTCCGGAAGCTGGAGCGCTCCTGGCTGGCATCGGAAGTCGAGCGGCTTCGAGGCCGGTCGGCCGAAGAGGCCCGCTTGGTGGCGAGTTTCGCCGATGGCCGCATGGACCGCGCGCTTGAAGCCGACCCGGAAGAGGTCTTCGCGAGAAGAACCAAGGCCCTTGAGCTCCTAGACGCCGCGCTGGAGGGCCGGACGGCCGCGGCCCTGAAAAACGTTTCCGGCGTAGGCCGGCCCGCCGAAGAGCCGGAAGCGCTCCTCGACGTGTTTTTGTCTCTCGTTCGCGATGTTCGCGCGGTCCGGGGAGGAGCGAAACCTGGGTTTCTGGTGCACGAGGACTTGGCAAATGAGCTTGCCCCCCGCGGGTTAGCGTGCACAAATAAAACCCTGGAGGATTTGTTCGAGCGCGCACGGTCGTTGCGCGCGGACATTCGCTTAAAAAACGCCAACCCGCAGCTTGGGTGGGAGTCCCTTCTGCTTACCCCCAAGCCGGCGGCGGTCGGAGAATAGGTTCATGAAGGTCCGGGTTGTGGGGCTCAATTTTCGAAGACAGAAGCGGGGCACCCGCTATGATGCCGGGGACTTGTCCCTGCGTCTGGGAGATTACTGTGTCGTGGACACTGACCACGGCACGGAAGTCGCTCGCGTGGCCGTCAATCCCATGATCCTCCCGCGAGAGCGGATCAAAGGGAATCTTCCAAAGATCCTGAGGCAAGCGACGGAGGGGGACATCGGACGATTCCAGGAGTTGGAAGCCGAGGAGGTGCGGGCGCGGCGAACAGCCTTGAAATGGATTCGCGGCATGAGGCTGCCTATGAAGATCTTCCAGGTGGAATACCACTTCGAAGAGGATTTCGCCACCTTCTATTTCACAGCGAATGAGCGAGTGGATTTCCGTCAGTTGGTGCGGGAGCTCTCGGGCGAGCTGGGCATGCGGGTGGAGATGAGGCAAATCGGCGCGCGGGACGAAGCCCGATTGATGAACGGATGCGGCTCCTGCGGGCGGGATCTGTGCATCTCGAGCTGGCTGCCTGAATTCCGCCTAATCTCCATCCGAATGGCCAAGCTTCAAGACCTTGCTCTAAACCCTTCCAAGCTGTCGGGGATGTGCGGAAAGCTGAAGTGCTGCCTTTCGTACGAGTTCAGGGAGTATGAAGGCGTTGCCAAAAAGATGCCCAAGATCGGAAAGCGCGTCAGCGGCTGCGCCGGGTGCAGCGGGTGCGTGGTTAAACGAAACATCCTGGAGGAGACTTTCGTTATCCGCACCGAGGAAGGGGATAAAGTAACCGCGACGCTCGATGACTACCAGGAGAGCAGGCGGCAGGCGAAATGATACCGGTCGCGTGACGCTGTTCACCCCCCTGACCGAATCGGCTGAAACAGGGAACCGGCCGTTCAACTGAATGGACTCATCCCGGACGTCGTATCACCGGCGATGTCGACGCTTCCCTCCCGAACCCGATCTGTCGAACCCGAGATCCCATGAACGAGACGTTTTACGTAACCACTCCTATTTATTACGTGAACGACTATCCTCACATCGGTCACGCCTACACCACGATCGCGGCGGATGTCCTTGCCCGATTCCACCGCCTGGCCGGAACCCGGGTGTTCCTCCTCACCGGAACCGACGAGCACGGCCAGAAAGTGGAGCGGGCGGCCCTGGACCGGGGCTTGACCCCGCAAGGGCTGGCCGACCGGGTGGTGGGCCGTTACCACCAGTTGTGGGACCGCCTCCGGATCAAGCCGGACGACTTCATCCGCACGACCGAAGCCCGGCACCGCAAAGGCGTAGAGGACCTGTTCCGCCGCGTGCAGGAGAAAGGCGACATTTACCTGGGCGAGTACGAGGGATGGTACTGTACGCCCGATGAATCGTTCTGGACGGAAACCCAGGTGGCGGATGGGAAATGCCCCGAATGCGGCAGACCGGTGGAACGCATCCGGGAGGAAAGCTACTTTTTCCGGATGTCGAAATACCAGGACCGGCTCCTGCGCCATCTGGAGGAGCATCCCAGCTTCATTCTGCCGGAAAGCCGGCGCAATGAGGTCATCCGTTTCGTTGAAGGGGGCCTGCGGGACCTCAGCATCAGCCGGACGACTTTTCAGTGGGGCATTCCCGTTCCCGGGGGGCAGGGGCACGTCCTCTACGTCTGGTTCGACGCGCTGACCAATTACATCTCCGCGCTGGGATTCGGCGAGAAAAACGGCGGAGAGGGCTACGAGACTTTCTGGCCCGCCGATGTTCACCTCATCGGGAAGGACATCCTGCGGTTTCACGCCGTCTACTGGCCAACGTTCCTCATGTCAGCGGAACTTCCCCTTCCCCGGCGCGTATTCGCCCATGGGTGGTGGACGGTGGAAGGACAAAAGATGTCCAAATCCCTCCGAAATGTCGTGGAGCCGAACCGTCTCCTCGACCGCTACGGGGCGGATGCGGTGCGTTACTTTCTTTTGCGGGAAGTGCCTTTCGGTCAAGATGGCAATTTTTCCCATGAGGCCTTGATCGAGCGGATCAATAGCGACCTGGCGAACGACTTGGGCAATCTCTTACACAGAACGATCGGTATGGTCGAACAGTTCTGCGGAGGGAGACTGCCGCGGGCCGCGGAAGTCGGAGATCTCGAGCGCGGCCTTCAGCAGGCGGCCGGCGCAACCACCGCGGTCCTCCGGGAAGAATTGGAGTCCTTGAAATTTCAGCGGGTCCTGAAAAAGGTTTGGGACTTTATCCGCCAAGTCAATAAATACTTGGATGCGCGTGCGCCTTGGTCCTTGTCCAAATCGGGAGACGAGGCGGGCGTTCGGACTACGCTCTACACGGCGGCGGAGGCGATTCGGGTCCTTTCCGTCTGGCTCTGGCCGTTCATGCCGGACGCCGCCCTGAAAATCCGCTTCCGTTTGGGGCTGGCCGAAGAAGCCCCCCCGCGTTCTTTGGAAGAAGCCCGGACTTGGGGAGTCCTCGAGGCGGGCCGGGAGGTCCAACCCGGCCCGCCGCTCTTCCCCCGCATTGATGAGGAGGAAGCGGAGGAGATCAAACAGGCCGTGGGAAGAGAGGTCGAGAACGGTCAGGAGACCCCCTTGCCGGAAGACGGAGGGTCTGCCGGGACGCCCCGACGGGAAGGGCCTTCAAGTCACGCGGACGAAGCGGCCGCGCGGATCAATTATGAGGCCTTCTCAAAGGTTTCATTGCGGGTCGCGCGCGTTGTTTCCGCCAAGCCGGTCGAGAAATCAAGGAATCTGCTGAGCCTGAGGCTGGATGTGGGGGATGGGGAGCGAACCGTTGTCGCGGGCATCGCCGGCAGCTACTCCCCGGAAGAGTTGACGGGAAAGTCCGTGGTCATCGTCGCCAATCTCGAGCCGCGGACCCTCATGGGCGTCGAGTCGCAAGGGATGGTCCTGGCGGCCCAGGAGGGGGAGGGGGAGGGGGAGCGGCTGGCTTTGGTGACGCTGGACAAGCCGGTTCCCCCGGGAACTCCCATCCGTTGAGGAATCCATGAAAGGGTAGTCGGGTGTCCGGGCTGGAGAATGATGTGACGACAAATCGACAAGAACTTCCGGAAGGGGAGCCGGAGCTTTCCTGGGTCGATTCTCATTGTCATCTGGAAGACTCCCAATTTGACGATGACCGGCCGGGGGTTTTGGAGCGCGCGAGGCAAGCGGGCGTCCGATTCATGATGACCCTGGGCTCCGACATTCTCAGCAGCAGGAAGGCCGTCGAGCTTGCCGAGTCGCTGGATCCCGTTTTCGCGGGGATCGGCATCCATCCCCATGAAGCCAAGAAAGCGGGCCGTCGGACTTTCTCAACCCTCACGAAGCTGGCCGGAAAACCGAAGGTGGTGGCCATCGGCGAGGTGGGGCTGGATTATTACCGGACGCATTCTCCGCCCGACCAGCAAAGAGAGGTACTCAAAAACCAGATCCGCATCGCCAAGAAGGTGAATCGGCCGTTGGTCCTTCATGAACGCGAGGCCCATGAGGATCTCATTCGGATTCTTCGGGAAGAGAACGCCTGGGAAGCCCGTGGGGTGATCCATTGCTTCACCGGAGGCCCGCGCGAGGTTGAGGATTATCTGGACCTGGACTTCTACTTTTCCCTGGCCGGTCCAGTCACGTTCTCCAAGTCCACCGAACTTCAGGAGACCGTCCGGGAGATCCCTTTGGAACGCCTTCTGATCGAGACCGACGCCCCCTACCTCACCCCCGCACCCTTTCGGGGACAAAAACCGAATGAACCGGCGATGGTCGTTCACGTCGGGGAGAAAATCGCCGAGTTGTTGACCGTGCCGACTGAGGACCTAGCCAGGATCACCAGCTACAACGCACATGCGCTTTTCGGCATCCCGTCGGTGAACCCGGTTCCCCAAATTGTGTACAAGATGCACGGCGCTCTGCACCTGAATCTGACTTACACCTGCACCAACAATTGCTTCTACTGCCCGCGCTTTTCATCCGACTACCTTGGCGGACACAACTTGAAGCTGGACAGGGACCCGGATCCGGATGAAATCTGGGAGGCGCTCAAGGATTTCGGCGATATCCGGCAACTGGTGACGTTCAGCGGTTATGGAGAGCCTTTGTTGCGGCTGGACGTCCTGAAGGAGATTGCGGGCAGAATCAAAGAGGCGGGGGGAACGGTTCGGGTGCTGACCAATGGCCAGGGGAACCTGATCCATGGCCGGAACATCCTGCCTGAGCTTCAGGGGTTGGTCGATCAGCTCCGGATCTCACTCCACGCCGGGTCCGCGGAGGGCTACATGAAGGTGGCGGCGCCCGAGTCGGGCGATGAAACCTTCGAGAGCGTCCTGTGGTTTATCCGAGAATCGAAGAACTTCGTACCGGATGTCTCGGTGATCATTCCCGACAAGCCGCTGATGTGGGATGTAGATAAGCTGGAGAAGATGGTCACGGATGATCTGGGCGTGAAAGTCGTCCGGCGCGAATTCACGGTTTATGCCTGAGGCCCACCGCTGATTGGAGGGTCGGCCGTTCCGGACGGAGACAAGAGGCCCGCGCTACACCTCCTGCGCGGGCTCTTCGATGCGGACGCGCTCGATCGTCAAGGCCTTGCCCGAAGCGCTATCGACTGTCAAGAAGGCGGCGTTGAGTTGAGCCGGTCCGGAGGCGGGTTCAAACGGCTTCGGAAGTCCGGTCAGAAATCGTTCGACCACGGGTTCCCGCTTTACGCCGATGACAGAGATCCAGGGCCCTGTCATTCCCACGTCCGAGAGGTAAGCCGTCCCGCCGGGAAGGATCCGCTCGTCGGCAGTCTGGACATGGGTATGGGTCCCCAGGACCGCCGACACCTGTCCGTCCAAAAACCACCCCATCGCGACTTTTTCCGAAGTGGCTTCCGCATGCATATCCACAAGGATGACCGCCGTCTCTTGGCGGAGTCTATCAAGGTGTTCCGAAGCAATGCGAAACGGACAATCCAGACTGAAGGGGATGAACACGCGGCCCATCAAGTTCAAAACACCGACCCGAATCCGGCTCGACGTTTCAAAGATTTCAGCGCCTCGCCCGGGGGCCCCTGACGGGTAATTGGCCGGACGCAGGATGCGGGGCTCATGGGGGATGAGGTCAAAGATCTCCCGCTTATTCCAGATGTGGTTTCCTGAAGTCAGAACGTGGACGCCGAGGCCGAAAAACTCCTCCGCCACTTCCGCGGTCAACCCCAACCCCCCGGCGGCGTTCTCTGCGTTGACCACGCAGAAGTCCACTTGGAAATCCGTCAGGAGGCCCGGAAGACGCTCTTTCAGGATTCGCCGCCCCGGCTTCCCGACGACGTCCGAGACGAACAATATCCTCACGATTCTTGACGCTTCGGTCAATCGGAACGCCTCATTGGGCGACTTCCTCCGAACGGGTCTCGCGAATCACCGTCACCTTGATCTCGCCGGGATAGGTGAGCTCCTCCTCGATCCGACGTGCGATGTCCTTGGCCAGAAACACCGCCTCGGATTCGTTCACGTTGGTCGGTTGGACAATGACCCGGATCTCCCGGCCCGCCTGGATGGCGTAAGACTTCTCCACACCCTGAAAAGAGTCGCCGATCTTCTCAAGCTGCTGGAGCCGCTTGATATGGGATTCCAGCGTCTCCCGCCGGGCCCCCGGACGCGCGGCGGACAGCGAGTCGGCCGCGCAAACGGCCATCGACTCGATGCTGTTGGGTTCTTCTTCTTCGTGATGGGCCGCGATGGCGTTGAGGACAACGGGCGGTTCGCGGTACCGACGGGCCACATCGATGCCGATCTGGATGTGGGAGCCTTCCATTTCGTGGTCGAGGGCCTTGCCGATGTCGTGAAGCAGGCCGGCCCGCTTGGCCAGCTTCACGTTACCCCCCAATTCCGCGGCCACGAGACCGCTCAGGTGAGCCACCTCCTTGGAGTGCATCAGTACGTTTTGGCTGTAACTCGTGCGATAGTTCAATCTTCCGAGCAAACGGAGGATTTCGGGATGGATTCCATCCACCCCGACCTCAAGGACCGCCTCCTCTCCGATCTGCCGGACGTTCTTCTCCATCTCGCTCTTGACCTTGACCACGACATCTTCGATGCGCCGCGGGTGGATGCGACCGTCTGAGACCAGGCGCTCTAGCGCCCTGCGGGCGATCTCCCGCTTGATGGGATCAAATCCCGAGATGATCACCGCTTCCGGGGTGTCGTCGATGATGAGGTCCACGCCGGTCGCCATCTCCATCGCCCGGATGTTTCGCCCCTCGCGGCCGATAATCCGCCCTTTCATCTCATCGTTGGGCAGGCTGACGACGGACAAGGTGTTTTCCGCTACGTGGTCCGCCGCGTATCGCTGAATCGCGATGCCGATGATTCGATTGGCTTCCCGCTCGGCCTGTTCCCGCGCTTCCTCCTCAATCTTGCGCACCAGGTTCGCGCTGTCGTGTCGGGCCTCCTCCACGACCTGATCCATGATCACCTTCTTGGCTTCCGCCGCCGTTAACCCCGATACGCGCTCGAGGGCCCGGGTTCGCTCTTGAAGAATGCGATCGGTTTCTTTTCTCAGCTCCTCGAGTTTGATCTCCTGATCGGTGAGAAGGAGAGCCTTCTTTTCAAAATCCCGCTCTTTCGTTTCCGCCGCTTCCATTTTCTTTTCCAGGTTCTCCTCCCGTTGGAGACTGCGGCGTTCCTGCGATTGAAGCTCCTGTCTTCTCTCCTTGATTTCCTGATCCAATTCCCTGTTGACGCGCAGGGTTTCTTCCTTGGCCTCTAATTCGGCTTGGCGGCGAATGGTCTCCGCCTCGCGCTGGGCCTCGGCCTGAAGCTTCTCAGCCTCTTCCTGGGCCTGCTGGATCTTGGACCGGACTGAAACGCGTCGCAGCAAAAATCCAACCACGCCCCCCAACACAATGAGCATCGCGCCCAACGCCCACCCCGCCGGATTCATCCAGTTGGCCATGAGCTCAGACACAGTGGATCACCTCCTCCGGTGATTCGTTGTTGTTGTTGGAATCGAGTATCGATGAACATGAGCATCGCAACGTATGACACCAACTTCCGTCACCACCCGGTGCATCGGAATATCCCATTCATCCCGGGGGATTCGGTCCTCCATCTGGCACGAAAAGGCCAGCCCAATCCGTTGGGCGTCGGCACGAGCGGACGCCAGAAGCCCGTCGTAATACCCCTTGCCGAATCCCAGCCGGACCCCCTTGCCGTCGAAAGCCAGGCCCGGAACGACGAAGAAGTCAATGTGCTCGGGTTCTACAGGGCGGGGATGACGAGGCTCCAGGACCCCGAAAGCCGTTCGGACCCAACTCGGACCGGAATCCCGCCCTCCGGGCAGGTCTTTGACCTCCGAGAGGAACAGTTTCTCGCCCCGCTTCGCCGGGACCACGGGGACCGCCACTCGATATCCACGCGCCAAGGCCTTGCGCAGCAGGGCGCGCGTCCTGACCTCCAGACCGAAATCCACATAACAGGACAGCCACACGGGATTCCCGCTCCGAAGACGCTTATGCAGATTCCGGACCGCCTGGAGGCACCAGAACCGTTGAACGATGGCTTTGCTATGGGTCTCGGCGGCCTCCGGACGGAGCGCCTCCCGCCGGTTCAGGAACTTCCGGCGCAACCGGGCCTTATCCGCAATAATACGGGGCTTGGAAAGGTAATGAAGGGGACCGCTTTGAAGGTGAACCGCCACGCCAATGCTCCAATTGCGCGACGGAGTGAGGATCTCAGGGGGCCGGTTTCCGTTGGTTCCAAGCAGGCCGATGAACCCCGCGGATTCTTTTCATGCTTTCAAAGGCGCCGAGGGGAACTTCACCGTTTCCGCCTCTGGAAAGGGGGCGGGCAGATTGACAGCCGGGGTGTCCGAGCGACTCGATTCCTGCCCACCTTCCCCGGATTATTTTCGAACCACGATGAATTTGACCAGTAGATAACCGACGTCATTTCCGCCTGGAGAATCCTTCCACTCCTTGTAGGTTGACCCATCCGCATAAGGATGAAAGCACCGCCGTCCCTTCTCGCGCGTCCGCCTTCGCCTCAGACTGGACAGCTGAATCTAAAGTCCCCTGCCGCAATGCCGTGTGGGTATACTTTTTGAACCTGGCAGCACCAGGTGGGCGCCTCGGAGGACATTTCAGGCTCACTCCCGAGGGAGGTGCACACCACGCCCTTCTCCCGGCTCCCTTTCTTTGTCTGTTGGCTCAAAAATTTTTACGTCCATCACGCACATGGCAGGGGAATTCGGCTCTCCTCTTATCCCGCGTTTTCCACCATCTGAAGGAGCGCGGACGTGCGTTGGTCCAAATTCGATTCCTTTTCCCGCTCCACTTTCTCAGCATGGAAGAGATCACTCGCGATATTGAGCGCTGTCAGAATGGCGATTTTCTGCGTATCAACGGCCTTGGATTGCGCGGCCACTTTGCGCATCTGATCCTCGACGTACCGGGCCACCTTCCGCATGTACTCCTGGTCCGTGCCCGCGCGGACGACATAGGATTTTCCGTAGATCTCCACGGAGACGGTGTTTCTATCCGCCACCAGCGCCACCTCCGATGCTTAACTCGCTTGACGTACCCGGGAAATGCCCGCCAACATGGACTCTACGCGGCTTCGCAGCTCGCCCCGTTCGCGCGTCAACAAGTCCTTCACTCGTTGAAATTCCCCGAGGTCTTTGTCCCGGCTCTTCGCGGGAGCGTCGGCTTCGAGTTGATCCAAACGCGACTTCAACTGCTTTCGTTCAGAGAGCAACGCCCGAAGCTGGTGCTCCAACTGTTCAAGATTTTCCAAACTTGACATGATCCAAGCCTTCTCAGAGTTTTCCACCCTCCCTCTCTTTATATTCTTAATCCCCCAACGCGTCAAACCCGCCAGTCCTTTTCACTTCCCGATAATTCACCGCAGCTGAGCTTGAAACTCGCTTGAAAGTCGGGACACGATTCGCTCGTGCACCTCGTTGACCTCCTCCCCCGTCAGGGTTCTCTCGGCAGACCGGTAAACTAGGCCGAACGCGACGCTCTTCCGGCCTTTCGGGACCGGGTCCCCGACATGCACATCAAACACCACGGCCTCCTGGGCCAAGGGGGCGCCTTCCTCCAGGATTGCACGCTGGATGGAATCCACCATCACTTCCGCCGGAATCACGACCGCCAAGTCACGGCCGGTCGGTGGAAATCTCGGCAATGAACGGAAGCGGGGCGTGTCCGCCATCGCACCCTGGAGAGGATTGGACGAGACCTCGAAAATCATCGCCGGTTGCGGGAGATCGAAGGCCCTTTGCACGTCCGGATGAATCTCTCCCAGCTCGCCCCACATTTCCTCCTCATTCGAGGACGCCTGACGGAGCCAGACCTTTGCCGAGCGGCTTGGATGATATGGAAATCCGCATCCGGGCTTGAATCGGGCATGTTCAACGCCAAAAGCGGAGAGCAAGTGTTCCAGTATCCCTTTGATATCGTAGAAGTCCCGCTTCCGAGCGCTTTCGGTCCAGACGCTCCGCTCAGAAGCCTGACTCAGGACACCCGCGATGTGCAACGATTCGTCTGGAAGGGAATCCGACGGCGAAGGTCCCGGACGAAACACATGCCCCACCTCGAACAAGCGGATTTCCCCGACACTGTGGTTCCTGTTGGCCGCCGTGTTTCTCAGGAGGGCGGGCCACAAGCACGAGCGCAGCATCGCTCCTTCCCGGCTCAGAGGATTCAATAACGCCAAAGACGGGCCGCCGTCATTTGAATCCGCCGTCCCAATGCCCTTCAACGCGGGCACAAAACTCAGATTGATGGCCTCCAGCAAACCGGCGCCGCACAGGACAGTGCGAACCCGATTCAGAAAATCCCATTCGGAGGCGAGACCGAGGCGAGCATTCCCACCCGAGGGAAGGATTGTGGGGAACCGATCATAACCGTAGATACGCGCCACTTCCTCGATGATATCAATCTCCCGAGAGAGGTCCAGCCGGTGAGCCGGGATCCGGATGGACATGTTTTCCTTGCTCTCCGCCGCGGTCACCTCCATGCCCAAGGCGAGGAGAATGTCGGACACCTCTCGAATCGGTATATCCATCCCCAGAACCCGCTTGAGCTGACCGGTTCGAAGGATCACCATTTTTTTCTCCAGAAGCGCGCTCCGGGATACGTCGGCCATCCCCCGAGCCACCTCTCCCCCCGTCACACGGCGGATGAGTTCAGCCGCCCGGTCCAAGGCCTGCGGAACGCCCACCGGATTCACGCCTCGTTCAAATCGGAAGGACGCCTCGGTGGCGAGTCCCATCTCCCGAGCGGTTCGTCGGACGCTCTGCGGTTGGAACAAGGCGCTCTCCAGAAGGATGGCGCTCGTGCCGGGACCCACCTCCGAGTTCAAGCCGCCGATCACCCCTCCGATGGCCACCGGACCCGCTCCATCACAGATCATGCAGGCCCCTTCGGGAGGGGTTCGCTGGGTCTCGTCGAGGGTGGTGAAGGTCGACTCATCTTCAGCGGTCTGCGCGCGAACGACGATTTCGCCCTCCCGGATCTTTTCCAGGTCGAAGGCGTGCAAAGGCTGGCCTCTTTCCAGCATGACGTAATTGGTCACATCGACCACATTGTTAATGGGCCGAAGGCCGGCTGTTTGAAGGCGCCACTGCATCCAGATGGGGGACGGCCCCATCTTCATTTTCTGCACGACCCGGGCGGTGTACCTGGGACACAAGTCGGGACAATCCACAGAGACGGTGACAAAACCTTTCACGGGACCGCCATGTTCGAGAACCCGCGGTTTCGACGGGTGAAGAGGGGTTCTCTGATAACAGGCGACCTCGCGCGCGATTCCCAGAACGCTAAGGCAATCCCCGCGGTTCGGCGTCACTTCCACTTCCAAGACGGTGTCCGAAAGACCCGCCGCTTCGGAAAGTGGGGCACCGACCTCACAATCCGCATCCAGGACCCAGATGCCGTCGATTGCGTCGCCAAACCCAAGCTCAGCGGCGGAGCAGATCATCCCCTCGGAGTCTTCCCCGCGAATCCGCACCGCTTCGATGGTCTTGCCGTCCGGGAGCCGGGAGCCCGGTGGAATCACAGGGACCCGTTGCCCAACGGCGACGTTGGGCGCTCCACAAACGATGCGTCTTTCGCCGCCGCCGGTTGAGACGCGGCACAAGTTCAGTTTGTCGGCGCCTGGATGCGGCTGAACATCCAGAATCTCCCCTACGAGGATCGCCTCGAACTCTCCGCCCACACGCTCCACGTTGACCGTTTCGATGCCGTTCATCGTGAGGACGTGAGCCAGTTCCTCCGGGGTCCCCTCATAATCAACGAACTCTTTTAACCAACTCCAAATCACACGCAAGGATTCAACCTTTTCCCGCCGACCCAATCGGACTCATTCAGAACTGGGAAAGAAATCGGACATCGTTTTCTAAGAACAGGCGAATGTCATCGATTCCGTATTTGAGCATGGCCACGCGCTCCACGCCGAGCCCGAACGCGAATCCCGTCACCTCCTCGGGGTCGTAGCCGACGAATCCATAGACCGCGGGGTCCACCATTCCGGCGCCGAGGATCTCCAGCCATCCAGACCTTCCGCAAACCCGGCAGCCCCGCCCTTGGCAGATGACGCACTGGATGTCCACCTCCGCGCTGGGTTCGGTAAAGGGGAAAAAGCTTGGGCGGAAGCGGACGCCCACATCGGGCCCGAACATCTCGTGCACAAAAGTGGACAGGGTGCCGCGCAGGTCCGCGAACGTCACGTCCCGGTCGACCAGGAGCCCTTCCACCTGGTGAAACATGGGGGCATGAGA
>CAYRGS010000016.1:0-10272 GCA_964423875.1 uncultured bacterium | reverse complement strand
TCCTGTTTTTCCATGACCCGGATTTGGACCGGCGAGGTATGGGTCCGCATGAGCGTTTTTTCCGTGAGATAGAAGGTGTCGTGCATGTCCCGGGCCGGATGATCCGGCGGGATGTTGAGGGCCTCGAAATTATAATAATCGAGCTCGACCTCGGGTCCCTCGGCAATCCCAAATCCCAGACCTTGGAAGATCCTCAGGACCTCCCCCATCACCTGGGTGACCGGATGCACGCGCCCGGGGGGTTGGCCTCGGCCGGGTAGGGTGACGTCGAAGGAGGGCGCGGCTTTCCGCAACTCGGCGTGGCGAAGGTCTTCGAGCCGGCGCTCGAAGACGCCCTCGACTTCGGCTTCCACGGCGTGGACCGCCTTCCCGAATTTTGGGCGGTCCTCGGGGGGGAGCTCCCCCATACGCTTGAGTTGTTGGGTCAGGATGCCCTTGCGTCCCAGATATCGGGTCTTGACGGTTTGCAGATCTTCTTCCGAATCGGCGGCTTCAGCCTCTTCGGCCACCAAGCGCGGGAGGTCTTCGAGGTCGTCACTCATCGAGGCCCATTTCAAATCTGCAAAGCCCCTTCCGGGGCGGACAGAACCGCATCCGGCGACCGGGGCGCGAAGCCCCCCGTCGGCCGGCGCGCCTTCCTGGCGGAAGGGCTTTGGCTGGTTTCAATTAGGCGTGCTCTTTGGCGAGGGCCGCCAGTTTGGCAAAAGCCTCGGCGTCATTGACGGCCAAGTCGGCGAGGACCTTACGGTCCAACATCACCTCCGCTTGGCTGAGTCCATGAATCAACCGGCTGTAAGAAAGCCCGTGTTCGCGTGAAGCCGCGTTGATGCGGGTGATCCATAACCGGCGGAATTCCCGCTTTCGCAGACGGCGGTGCCGGTATGCGTACGCCAGACCCCGCTCCACCGTTTCACGAGCGAGACGGTAGTTATTCTTTCGCCGCCCCCAGTAGCCACTGGCCTGTTTGAGAATTCTCTTGTGCCTGCGCCTGCTGGCGGGCGAATGTGTTGCCCTCGGCATGATTTGGCCCCTATCCTTTTCCGAGGAGAATCCGTATCCGTTGAGCGTCGCCCGGCGCGGCCAAGCTGGATTTCCTCAAGGAACGTTTTCGCTTCGTCGTTTTGTGGGTCATGAGATGACTCCTGTGGGCGCTGTTCCGGCGGACCTTGCCCTTTCCAGTAAGCCGAAAGCGCTTGGCCGCGCCTCGATTCGTCTTCATTTTTGGCATAGGAGCGGACTCCTTTATTGTGAATGGGTCTTCGTGGAGCTCGGGATGAGAATCATCGACATGTTCCGCCCTTCCTGAATCGGCTGCTGCTCCACCTTGGCTACGTCTTCGAGTTCATCGATCATTCGCGTCATGAGGCGCAACCCCAAATGCCGGTGCGCCATCTCCCGGCCCCGGAACATGACGGTGACTTTGACCTTGTTTCCATCGCCCAAAAACCGCCGGATGTGGCGCCCCTTGAATTGAAAATCGTGTTCCTCCGTTTTCGGGCGCATCTTGACTTCCTTGACGTGAATGATCTTCTGCCGCTTCTTGGCATCGTGCGTGCGCTTGCTTTGCTGATATTTAAAGCGGCCATAATCCATGATCCGGCAAACGGGCGGTTCACTGTTCGGGGCCACTTCCACCAAATCGAGATCCCGGTCCTCCGCAGCGGTCAAGGCGTCCTCAATGGGTAAGATACCGAGCTGCTCACCATCGCTGTCCACCACGCGGACCTCCCTCACACGGATGTCCCGGTTGATGCGCTGAGAAGGCTTGGGTGTGCTCCTGTCAAAATCCCGTCTTGCTATAACCCGGTCTCCCTCTTGATAGGCGGCGGTCTACGCCGGCGTCCTGGGCGCCATCTCCGGCTGGACCCGATCGAGAAACGCGTCGAGGCCCATGGCCCCTAAGTCCCCTTCGGTTCGGTCGCGGACCGCAACTTGTTGAGACTCCTGTTCCCGATCTCCAATCACCAACAGGTACGGCGTTCGCTCAAGTCGTCCTTGTCTGATCTTGTACCCTAACTTTTCATTTCGGTCATCCACATCAACCCGAAGACTGCTTTCCTTTAGGGCGGCGGCCACGCGCCGCGCATGGTCATGATTCCGCTCCGTAATGGGTAAAACCTTGACCTGGACAGGCGACAGCCACAATGGGAACGCCCCGGCCGTGTGCTCTATCAGGGCGCCCACGAACCGCTCCAGCGACCCCAACAGCGCCCGGTGCACCATGTACGGCGTGTGAAAGTCCCCATCGGCTCCCACATACTTCAGATCAAACCGCCTCGGAAGGTTGAAGTCAAATTGAATGGTCGAGGCCTGCCATCCCCTGCCCAGTGCGTCCACGATCTTGACATCGATTTTCGGGCCGTAGAACACCGCCTCTCCTTCGCACCGGCGGTACGGGAGGGACCGTTCATCAAGGGCCTGGACAAGAGACGCCTCGGCGGCCTTCCATTCATCATCGCTTCCCGCATATTTTTCTGGATGGGCCGGATCCCGAACGCTCAACTCGATCTCGAACCGCTCAAAACCGAACGTCGCGAGCATGAACAGCGTCATGTCCAGAACGCCCAGGATTTCCCCGGGAAGCTGCTCGGGCGTACAGAAAATATGGGCGTCATCCTGCGTGAAGCCGCGGACGCGCAACATTCCGTGCAATACACCCGATCGCTCATTCCGGTAGACGGTTCCCATTTCCGCATATCGAATCGGCAGATCCCGGTAGCTCCTCCGCTCGTTTTGGTAGATCAGAATATGCCCCGGACAGTTCATAGGCTTTGCCACGTATTCTTCACCGTCCACCTCGAGGGTGAACATGTTTTCTTTGTAGAAATCGTAGTGACCCGAAGTCCGGAACAGATGCGAATGCACCAAATGGGGGATGACCACCAGCTCGTAGCCGCGTCTTACGTGCTCGTCCTCCCAGAACCGCTCGATCACCTTCCGGAGGACGGCGCCATGCGGAAGCCAGTAAACCAAGCCGCTTCCCGCCTGTTCGTGAATCAGGAACAGACCGAGCTCCTTTCCAAGGACGCGGTGATCGCGACGGCGGGCTTCCTCGAGGTGCGCAAGGTGCTCGTCCAAGGCCTCCTGAGTCGGGAAGGAGATGCCATAGATGCGCTGGAGCATCTTGTTTCGCTCATCCCCGCGCCAATACGCCCCGGCCACCGATAGCAGCTTGACGGCCTCAATGAAGCCCGTTGAAGGGACATGCGGGCCCCGACAGAGATCGAGCCATTCGCCCTGGCGGTATATGGACACGGTCTCGTCGGGGATTCCGTCGAGCAGTTCCAGCTTGTAAGGCTCATCCCTTTCCTGGAACAGCTTCCGGGCCTCCTCCTTCGAGACGGGCTCACGGACAAACGGGCGGTTTTCCGCCCGGATCTCCCGCATCCGCGTCTCGATACGCTCCAGGTCGTCCGGCGTGAAGGGCTCGTCCCGGTCAAAGTCGTAGTAAAAACCGTTCTCGATAGGCGGACCGATGGTGACCTTCGTGCCGGGAAACAGGTCCTGAACCGCTTCGGCCATGATGTGGGCGGTGCTGTGATGATAGACTTGGCGGCCCTCGGGGTCATCGAACGTGATTTCGCGGGCCTCTGCTTTATCGTCCTTGGCCACCAGGTCGACCAATTGGTCGCCCACCTTCCAGACCAGGGGACCGGAGGAGGTCATTTTACGCGTCACCGCGCGGGTGTCGGTCGGAACCTCTGGCGCGGTCATTACCACTCCTTGGCGCAAGGACGAAAAAAGGCACCCGGGAAGCCGCTCCGGGTTCCCGGGTGCCTTCAAACAACGCGATTTTCCCCGCAATCGGAAAATATTTCTCTTTCGATGAATTTTGCGAAGTCACCTGGCCTTGTGATGATCCCTCAGACGATGGTAGGCACGGGCGGTTTCGAACCGCCGACCTCTTGCGTGTCAAGCAAGCGCTCTACCCCTGAGCTACGTGCCTATAGTCGCCAAAAATCACGGTTGTATAGATTTTTGAACCGGAGGGGTCAGTTGTCAAGAGAAATTGCCCGCTCCCTTGGTGAACGCGCCCCTCATGCTCAGTGCGGAAGGCGCACACCCGACTTGTCCGAATGGACGGAAGGTTGCCTTTGGGAAGAAGTCCGAGAACCAGCCTTCCGGGCCTTCATCAAGGCCAGGGGGAAGATTTCGTCCACCTGATCCACCATCTGGACGCGCAAAACCCGTCGAACGGCCTGGGGTATCTCGTCAAGGTCCCGCTCGTTCTCCTTCGGGAGTATGACGCATTCATATCCGGCCCGATGGGCGGCCAGAACCTTCTCTTTAATTCCCCCCACGGCCAACACCTTTCCCCGCAGGGTGATCTCTCCCGTCATGCACACGGAATTGCGAACCCGCCGGCCCGTCAGAGCGGAGACGAGGGCCACAACGATGGTCACCCCCGCGGATGGGCCGTCTTTCGGGATAGACCCCTCGGGGACGTGAATGTGAATATCCCGCTTTTTGGAAAAATCGCGGAGAAGGTCCAGGTCGTCGGCCCGTGCCCGAACAAAGCTGACGGCAGCCCGTGCGGATTCCTGGAGCACCTCGCCCAGTTGGCCGGTCAGGGTCAGCTTGCCCGTTCCGGGCATGAGGCCGATTTCGGTGAGAAGCAGCTCTCCACCGTTCTCCGTCCAGGCAAGCCCCGTCGCCACACCCACCTCGGCCTTGTCCATCCCTTGACTGACGCGGTGGCGGGGAACCCCGAGGAAGGATTTCAAATTTCCGGGGTGGACGCGGACAGGCCCCTCTCTCCCCTCCGTGGCGACACGCCGGGCCGCTTTGCGGCAGATGGCCGCCAGCTCCCGTTCCAGATTCCGGACACCCGCCTCGCGTGTGTACTCGCGGCTGATCCGCTGGAGGGCTTTGGGGGAAACGCAAACTTGCTCCGGCTTCAGACCATGCTCTCGGATTTCCTTGGGCAGGAGAAATTTCCTGGCGATGCTTAGCTTTTCCTCTTCCGTGTAGCCGGAAATGAGAAGAATCTCCAAGCGGTCGCGGAGTGTCGGCGGGATCCGGTCCAGAACGTTCGCCGTTGCGATGAAAAAGACCTGGGAGAGGTCGTAATCCACTTCCAGGTAATGGTCGCTGAAGGACTTGTTCTGCTCCGGGTCAAGCACTTCCAGGAGGGCGCTGGTGGGATCCCCCCGAAAATCGAAGCTGAGCTTGTCAATCTCGTCGAGCATGAGGACGGGGTTGACCGTGCCGACGCGGTGCATGCTCTGGATGATTCGTCCCGGCAGCGATCCGATGTAGGTCCGGCGATGCCCTCGGATTTCCGCTTCGTCGCGGATCCCCCCGAGCGATATCCGGGCGAATTTTCGGTGGGTCGCCCGTGCAATGGAGCGGCCCAGGGAGGTCTTACCAACGCCGGGGGGGCCGACCAAACAAAGGATCGGGCCTTTGGGCTTTCGGACCAGGCGGCGAACCGCCAGGTATTCCAGGATCCGCTCCTTCACTTTTTCCAAGCCATGATGATCTTCTTTGAGCACGGCCTCGGCGTGAGCGAGATCGAGATTCTCTCGGGACCGCTTGGCCCAGGGAAGGTCCACCAGCCAATCCAGGTAATTCCGGACCACGGCGCTCTCGGCCGACATCGGGGGCATGGATTCAAGACGGCGGATTTCTTTTTCCGTTTTCTCCATCACCGCGGCGGGCATCTTGGCCTGGCGGACCTTTTGGCGGAATTCTTCCACCTCGGAGCGTAAATCGTCCCCGGCGCCGAGTTCTTCCTGGATGGCCTTCATTTGCTCGGTGAGGTAATACTCCTTCTGGCTACGATCGATGCGTTTCTTGACCTTCCCCCGGATTTCGCGCTCGACAGTCATCACTTCGATCTCCGAGCTCAGGATTTCCAGGAGGTCCTCCATGCGCTCGACGGGTGTCAAATCCTCCAGAAGACGCACCCTATCGGCCAGCTTCAAGGGGAGATTTCCCGCGATCGTGTCGGCCATGAGGCCGGGATTGGGGGCATTTTCAACGGAGGTCAGGACCTCGGGGGGGATCCGCTGGCTGAGTTTCAGGTATTGTTCGAACCGTTTAATGACCCGCCGGGCAAGCGCATTGTCTGCGAGGCTGGGAGCGGCGGACTCGTCAAGATCGATCACTTCCCCCTTCAGGAACTCGCCTTCGTCCTGAATGCTCTGGATCCGGATCCGTCCCAGGCCCTCTACGAGCATCTTGACCGCGCCTTCCGGGAGATTGACCGCCTGGACAATCTCGGCTCGCGTCCCGATGGTGAACAGGTCGCCGGCCCCGGGATCTTCGATTTTGGCGTCTCGCTGGGCCGTGAGGGCGACATGCTTCCCCGCCTCCATGGCCTGCTCGACGGCGTTCAGGGATTTCTCCCGGCCGACGAACAGCGGCATCATGATGTGGGGAAAGACGATGATGTCCCGAAGGGGGATGATGGGCAGGATCTCTCCGACGGGCGGATCTCCCTCCGGGAATTCCTCGGGCGTGGGTTGGGCAGGTTGCATGGATTGGAGGGAACGGGCCGTCAACTGGCCCGCTTCTTCTCGTACACCAGGATGGGCGGCTCCCTCAACGAGATGACCTCCTCCGTGACGACGCACTCCTTCACGTCGGCCCGGGAGGGGATCTCATACATGGTGTCGAGCATAATCTCTTCCAGGATGGACCGAAGCCCGCGGGCGCCTGTCTTCCGCTTCATGGCCTCCCGCGCAATCGCCACCAGCGATTCGTCCGTGAAGCGGAGGGCGACGTTCTCGAATTCGAACAATCTCTTGTACTGCTTGACCAAGGCATTTTTGGGCTCGCAAAGAACCTGGACCAACGCCTCTTCATCCAGCTCGTTCAGGTAGGCGATGACAGGTAGACGGCCGACGAACTCGGGGATCAAGCCATACTTGAGCAGATCCTCGGGCTGGACCTTGGAGAAGATCTCGCCGATGGACATATCGTCCCGGCTGCGGATTTCCGCCTCGAATCCCATCGAACGCGATCCCACCCTGCGTTGAATGATTTGATCCAATCCGGTGAAGGCGCCCCCGCAAACAAAAAAAACATGGGCGGTGTCCACCTGGAGAAATTCCTGGTGCGGGTGCTTGCGGCCTCCTTGAGGGGGGACATTGGCCACGGTTCCCTCGATGATCTTCAGCAGCGCCTGTTGTACACCCTCGCCGGAGACGTCCCGGGTGATGGATGGGTTTTCCGACTTCCGGCTGATCTTGTCGATCTCGTCGATGTAGATGATTCCCCGTTCGGCCCGCTGAACGTCGTAATCCGCATTCTGGAGCAGCTTGAGGATGATGTTCTCCACATCCTCGCCGACGTACCCGGCTTCGGTGAGGGTGGTGGCGTCCACAATGGCGAACGGAACGTCCAGGATGCGCGCCATGGTCTGCGCCAGCAGGGTCTTGCCGGAACCGGTCGGCCCGATGAGCAGAACGTTGCTCTTCTGGATCTCGACGTCGTTGAGGTCCACATTGGCTTCGATCCGCTTGTAATGGTTGTGGATGGCGACGGAAAGAACCCGCTTCGCCAACTCCTGGCCGACCACGAATTCATCCAGCGTAGCTTTGACCTCTTTCGGCTTCGGGAGATGTTTCATCTCCTTGGCCTTTTCCTGAGTCCACTCCTCTACGATGATATCATTGCACAGATCGATGCACTCGTCGCAAATGAAGACCGTCGGCCCGGCGATGAGCTTTTTGACCTCGTCATTGCCCTTTCCGCAAAAGGAGCACTTCAAGGTCTGGTCTGAGTCACCCTTTTTCGGCATCGTTTTCACCTTTCATTCCGAGACGCCGATTCCACAAAGCGGACACTAGCCTTCCGGGTCCTTTTTGGATTTCTGCTTCAGTTCCCGAGAGACGATGACATCGTCAATGAGTCCGTATTCCTTGGCTTCAATCCCGGTCATAAAAAAATCGCGCTCGGTGTCGGCGTGGATACGCTTGAGCGTCTGGCCGGAGTGGCGGACCAGAATCCCGTCGAGGGTTTCCCGCATTCTCAGGATTTCCCGCGCATGGATCTCGATGTCGGTGGCCTGTCCCTGGACGCCGGCCAACGGCTGGTGAATCATGATCCTGGCGTTGGGCAGCGAGAACCGCTTGGCTTGGGCCCCTGCCGTGAGGAGCAAAGCGCCCATGCTCGCGGCCTGGCCGATGCAGATGGTGGAGATGTCCGGCCGGATGTACTGCAAGGTGTCGTAAATGGCGAGGCCCGCGGTGACGACACCTCCCGGGCAGTTGATGTACAGGTAGATGTCCTGGTCAGGATCTTCGGCCTCGAGAAACAAAAGCTGGGCGATGAGCAGGTTGGAGATGGCGTCGTCGATGGCGGTCCCGAGAAAAACGATTCGGTCCTTCAGCAGACGCGAATAGATGTCGTAGGCCCGTTCGCCGCGGTTGGTCTGCTCGACCACCATGGGGACCAAGTGAGCGTGTTCCAAGGCTGCTTCTCCTCCGGCGGCACGGCCGGTCATGAAGGTTCCTCTTCGCCTGTGTCATGGTCGTGGTGATGTTCGGCCAGGACGCTTCGTTCATCTTCGATTACGTTAATGCGAGACTTTTCAATGATGTAGTCAAGCGCTTTGCCCCGGCGAAGCTCCGCTTCGATTCCGGCCATCCCGTCCTGGTTTTCCAGGATCGAACGGAATTCCGTGTACGGCTTTCCGTTCCGTTCCGCGATCCGGCGCACTTCGGCCTCCACCTGCGAGGCCGTAACCCGGGTGTCGGTCTGGTCGGCAATCCGGTCCATCAGGATTCGTTGGCGGATGTTCCGGCGGGCCTGGGGGTCCAACTCGGCCGCGAGCTTCTCGGGGTCCAGCTGTTTCCGGTCTTCCGGGGAAACCAAGGCGTAAATCTGCTGGATCAAGGCGTCGCGCTCCGCCTTCAAAAGGCCTTGGGGGATTTCGAATTGGAGCTCCCCGGTCAGGGCTTCCAGGACGGACTCCTTGAGAGCCGACATCCCCTGCGCTTCAGCGGTTTTCTCCAGGTCTTCACGGACGGCGACCCGGATGTCCTCCAATGAATTGTACTCTCCCAAAGTTCGCGCAAATTCGTCATTCAAATCCGGGTAGACCGGAATCTTGATTTCTCGCACGGTTACCCCGAAATGGGCCGTTTTCCCGGCAAGCTCGGGGTTCCGATGCTCATCGGGAAAGATGGCTTCCACCCTGCGGGTCTCATCGACGACTGCGCCCGGAAGCGCCTCTTCAAACTCGGGCAGGAGATCGCCCTGCCCTACGCGGAAGACCTGACCTTGGGATTTCAGGTCATCGCGCTCCACGCCGTCCACGGTCCCGGTGATGTCCAAAACAACGTAATCCCCCTCTTGGACCGGCCGGTCTTCAGTGCTCTCGAGCTGGGCGTTCTGTTCTCTGAGGTGTTCGAGCATGTGCGCCACGTCTTCGTCCTGGACGCGCGGAACAGGCTTCGTGAACTCCCGGCCTTCATAAGAGGGAGTGTCAAAAGGCGGGATAACCTCGATGGTGGCCTTGAAACGGAGGGCCTCCCGGTCGTTTATCTCTACAGCGTCCACCTTGGGTTGTCCCACCGCTTCGAGGGCGTTTTCCTCCAGGGCGGTCGCACAGGATTCGGGAATCAGGGTTTCCAGGACATCCCGCTCGACCGTGTCGTGATAGTGCCGCTTCAGGATGCTCTGCGGAATCTTTCCCTTTCGGAAACCGGGAATACGCACACTTTTACGGAGCCGGCCGTACGCCCGCTCAAAGGCCCGGCTGACCTCTTCTTCGGGCACCTCGATCGAGAGTTCCCTGGTGCAGGCGTCGATCTCTTCAACGTTTACGCGCATTGAGGATCCGGATGCGGAGGAAGTCGAGGAGGTCAAGAAACGTTCATCGGCAGAGCGGCGGCCCGGGCCGTATCACCCGCTCCATCCGGTGCGCCGCACCCGGCCCCCAAGAGAGTGCGGGCCATGGTGCGAGAGGGGGGATTCGAACCCCCACGCCCGAAGGCACTAGATCCTAAGCCTAGCGCGTCTGCCATTCCGCCACCCTCGCCTGTCATCGCCTGTCATCGCCTTGACCCTTCCACGTAGAAAGGCGCCGGAGGAGGATGATTTGGTGAGCCGCCAGGGAATCGAACCCCGAACCCACGGATTAAGAGTCCGTTGCTCTGCCAATTGAGCTAGCGGCCCAAGATGTCTGGTACGCCCGAGAGGATTCGAACCTCCGACCTACGGATCCGAAGTCCGTTGCTCTATCCAGCTGAGCTACGGGCGCCCAGTCAAAAACAAGTTTTGGGGTGAGCGAAGGGATTCGAACCCTCGACCCCTGGGACC
>CAYRGS010000015.1:29439-49461 GCA_964423875.1 uncultured bacterium | reverse complement strand
ACGTGGTCCTCCAATTGGTTCGCGCGCCGTGAATTCGCCGACCTGTTGCACGAGGATTTGGGGCTCCGGAAGTACATCAAGAAGACCCTGTATCACGCCGGGATATCCAAGATCACCATCGAGCGCGCCTCGCAACGGTGCCGGATCGACATCTGGGCCGCGCGGCCCGGGATCATCATCGGAAAGCGCGGCTCCGAGGTGGACAAGCTTCGGTCCGATTTGCAAAAACGCACGGGCAAGCAGGTCCACATCAACATCAAAGAGGTTCGCAAGGCGGAGGCCGACTCCCAGCTGGTGGCCGAGAATATCGCCCTCCAGCTCGTGCGTCGCGTCGGTTTCCGGCGGGCCATGAAGCGGGCGGTGACCTCCGCGCTTCGGTTCGGCGTACGGGGGATCAAGGTGGCCGTAGCCGGGCGGCTGGGGGGCACCGAGATGTCCCGAAGCGAATGGGTCCGCGAAGGTCAGATTCCCCTGCACACCCTGCGGGCGGACATCGATTACGGATTCGCCGAGGCCCAGACCACCTACGGGGTGATTGGCGTCAAGGTCTGGGTCTATAAGGGAGAATCCTACTCGCCGTTCAGCGAGCGGGAAGGATAACGGGGGCGGAGACCGTCCATGTTGATACCCAAGAAGGTCAAGCACCGCAAGGTTCAGCGGGGGCGAATGCGGGGAAAGGCCTACGTGGGGTCGAGCCTGGCATTCGGCGAATTTGGGCTCCAAGCGGTCGAGTGCGCGTGGATGACGGATCGGCAGATCGAGGCCGCCCGGATCGCCATGACCCGTCACGTCAAGCGCCACGCCAAGGTCTGGATACGGGTGTTTCCCGACAAGCCCATCACCAAGAAGCCGGCTGAAGTCCGAATGGGGAAGGGAAAGGGACCCCCCGAGCAGTGGGTGGCCGTCATCCGGCCGGGCCGGATTCTGTATGAGATGGACGGTGTGCCCGAGCCGTTGGCGAAAGAAGCGATGCGCCTCGCGGGCCGGAAGCTCCCCATGAAGACCCGATTCATCGTGAAGGGCAAATGAGAGGACCGGTGGACGGATGAAGCCTCAGGAGTTTCGTGACATGACGGAGGAGGATCTGGCCGCCAAGGAGCGCGAGTTGCGGGAGGAGTTGTTCAACCTGCGCTTCCAGCGGACAACCGGCCAGGTGGAGAATCCCATGCGCATCCGGCAGGTCCGGCGGGACATCGCCCGGGCCCGGACGATGGCGGGTGAGCGCAGGCTTGCCCAGAAGGGCGCGTAGATGGAGACCAACACCCGCAGCCGCCGAAAGACTCGCGTGGGCCGCGTGATTGGCAACCGGATGGACAAGACGGCGACCGTTCGGGTGGACCGGCTGGTTCAACACCCGATGCTGAAGCGCATCATGCGGCGGCGGACCCAGTTGCACGTGCACGATGAGAACAACGAGCTTTCTGTCGGTGATCTGGTGCGCATCATGGAGACCCGCCCCCTCAGCAAGACCAAGCGGTGGCGGCTCGTGGAAGTGATCGAAAAGGCCCGCTGAGCGGGAGGCGAAGATGATTCAGGAACAGACCATGGTGGAGGTGGCCGACAATTCCGGAGGCCGAAAAGCCATGTGCATCAAGGTGTTGGGCGGATCGAAAAGGCGCTACGCCCGTGTGGGGGACATGATCGTCGTCGCTGTCAAGGAGGCGACGCCAAACGCCCCGGTCAAAAAGGGTGACGTCTGCCGGGGGGTCGTCGTGCGCACGCGGAAGGAGTTCGGCCGGCCCGACGGCTCTTACATCCGGTTCGACAACAATGCCATCGTTCTGCTCAACGAAAACCGGGAGCCCCTGGGAACCCGCATCTTCGGTCCGGTGGCTCGAGAGCTCCGGCGAAGACAATTTATGAGGATCATCTCCCTGGCCCCCGAGGTGCTTTGAGAGCGGCCGCGGAGGGGGACGTCCCCCGGGCGAAGCAAAGGATTCATTGATGGCCACAGTGAAGAGCAAGAAGCGAGGCGGGGCGTCCAAGTCGATCATCCGCAAGGATGACATCGTGGAGGTCCGGGCCGGCAAAGAAAAGGGCAAGCGCGGCCGGGTGCTGCGCGTTTTCACCGAGGAAGGGCGGATCATCATCGAGAAGATCAACATGGTGAAGCGGCATACCCGGCCCGACCAGAAGCAGAAAGGCGGCATCGTCGAGAAGGAAGGCAAGCTCGCCATTTCCAACGTCATGCTCGTCTGCCCCAAGACAAGTCAGCCCTCGAGGGCGGGTTGGAAATTCCTGGAGGACGGCCGCAAGGTCCGCTTCCTGAAAAAGAGCGGCGAAATGTTGGACGAGGTGTAGGGAGCGGGAATCTGTGGCGAAGAAAGACAAAGGGGCCGCTGTTTCGGAAGGGGTCGAGGCGGCCGGCGAAGGCAAAGCGGGATCGGGCGCCCAAAAGGGAAGCAAGCTGAAGGGAATGCTGCCCCGCGGCGAGCCCTCCCGGCTCAGGGCGCGCTACCTGGAGGAGATCGCCCCCCAGCTGCGCAAAGAATTCAATTACAAGAACCCGATGCAGGTTCCCAGGTTGTCGAAAGTGGTGGTCAACATGGGGCTGGGCGACGCCATCCAGGACGGCAAGGTGCTGGATTCCAGCGCCGAGGAGCTTGGCATTCTCACCGGCCAGAAGCCCGTGATCACCAAGGCGCGCAAGTCCATCGCCGCCTTCAAGCTGCGGGAGGGCATGTCCATCGGAGCGCGGGTGACGCTGCGCGGGGACCGCATGTACGAGTTTCTCGATCGGCTGATGAACATCGCCCTGCCCCGTGTCCGGGATTTCCGGGGGATTTCCGGCAAATCTTTCGACGGCCGGGGGAACTTCGCGATCGGCATCCGGGAACAGGTCATCTTTCCGGAGATCGATTACGACAAGGTAGACAAGATCCGGGGCCTGGGGGTGAGTGTCGTCACCACCGCCAGGACCGATGAAGAAGGCAAGGCCCTGCTGAAGCGCCTGGGCATGCCGTTCCGGGATTAGGGAGCCCCTCCGCGGGAGAGAGTTGTGGCCAAGAAGTCACTGATTGCCAAGGCCAAGCGCAAGCCGAAGTTCAAGGTCCGGGCGTATAACCGGTGCAGGTTGTGCGGACGGCCGCGGGCGTACATGAGAAGATTCGCCATGTGCCGAATCTGTTTCCGAATGCTGGCGCTGCGGGGCGAGATCCCCGGTGTGACCAAATCGAGCTGGTAGGGACGGAGGAAATCATCCATGACCATGACCGACCCCATCGCCGATCTGCTCACGCGGATTCGCAACGGCCTGCTGGCTCGGCACCCGCAAGTGCGGATTCCCGGCTCGAAGCTGAAGCGGGCCGTCGCCGAGATCCTGCAGCGCGAGGGGTATATCCTCGGCCATCGCTGGATTGACGATGACAAGCAGGGCACGCTGGAGATGGACCTGCGTCCGGTTGGGGAACAGGGGCCGGTCCCGCGGATGCTCAAGCGCGTCAGCAAGCCGGGGCGGCGGGTCTATGTGGCCCATGACGAGATCGGAAAAGTGGCCCACGGCCTCGGCGTCTACATCCTGTCCACGTCCAAGGGCGTGGTCACCGATCGGGAGGCCCGCGCGCTCGGCGTCGGCGGCGAGGTCCTCTGCGAGATCTTCTGAGAAGCCACCATGTCACGCGTCGGTCAAATGCCCATCCCCTGCCCCTCCGGAGTCGAGGTCAAGATTCAGGGGAGCCGGGTTGAAGTCCAAGGCCCGAAAGGGGCCCTTTCGAGAGAGCTCCACCCTTCGATTGCGATCGTCGAGGAGGACGGGATCCTTCGCCTCGACCGGGTGGACGACAGCCGGGAGGCGAGGTCGCTTCACGGCCTGACCCGGTCCTTGGTGGCCAACATGGTCGAAGGCGTGACCGAGGGGTTCGAGAAGCGGCTCGAGCTGGTTGGGCTGGGATACCGCGCGGCTGTGCAGGGGAGGATGCTGACCCTGAGCCTGGGCTTTTCCCACCCGATCGATTACCAGGCCGAGGAAGGCATCGAGATCGCGCTGGATGAAAAAAACAAGAACGTCATCATCGTTCGCGGAATCGACAAGCAGCGGGTCGGCCAGGTCGCGGCCGATATTCGCCGGTTCCGCAAACCGGAGCCGTACAAGGGCAAGGGCATACGCTACGTGGGCGAGATCGTGCGGCGCAAGGCCGGAAAGGCGGCGGTGAAATAAAATGAGCTCCACAAGCCGCAATCAGACCAGAAAACGTCGCGCCGGGCGGATCCGAAAGAAGATCGTCGGCTCGCCGGCGAGGCCCCGTCTGTCCGTCTTCAAGAGCGCCCAACACATCTACGCGCAGGTCATCGACGACCTTGAGGGACGCACGCTGACATCCGTCTCGACGCTGAGCGCCTCCTTCCGGGAGCGGGGCGGCCAAGGCGGTGGCGATGTGGAGGCCGCGCGGTTGGTGGGCGAGCTCGTGGGCGAGGCCGTCAAGAACCTGAGCGTCGAGGCCGTCGCCTTCGACCGGAACGGTTATCAATATCACGGCCGAATCGCCGCCTTGGCCGACGCCGTCCGAAAACAAGGAGTCCGGTTTTGAATCAGCGCGGGTGGGAGCGGGAAAAGGCCGGCGACAAGGAGATCGTCGATAAGATCATCTTTGTCAACCGTGTCGCGAAAGTGGTGAAAGGCGGAAGGCGGTTCAGCTTCAGCGCGCTGGTGGCCGTCGGCGACCGGCAGGGGCGCGTGGGCGTGGCGATGGGCAAAGCCAACTTGGTGCCGGACGCCATCTCCAAGGCCATCGAAAAAGCCAAGCGCGCGATGGTGACCATCTCCCTTGCCGACACAACGATCCCCCACGAGGTGATGGGGCGGTACGGAAAGGGGCGGGTTTTTTTGAAGCCCGCCTCCAAGGGGACGGGCGTCATCGCGGGCGGCGCGGTCCGGGCCATCTTGGAGGTGGCTGGCGTGAAAGATGTTCTCACAAAATCTCTGGGCTCCGACAGCCCCCACAACGTGGCCAAGGCCACGCTTCAGGGGCTCCTTGATCTCCGGGACCCCGCCGAGGTGTGCAAGAGCCGGGGCCTTACGCGCGAAGAGCTTCAGGAGCACATGAACTGAGCGGGAGATCGGAATTGGCCGAGGGAATGGGCAAGACAACGAAGAAGATCAAGATCACCCTGACCCGCAGCTCCATCGGCCGGCAGGAAAAGCAGCACAAGGTGCTTCGGGGGTTGGGGCTGAGAAAGCTCGGACGGTCGGTGGTCCGGGAGGACACACCAGCCATCCGCGGCATGGTGGCCAAGGTGAACCACCTGGTCAAAGTTGAAGAGGCGGCCTGATGGCTCTGGAAAATCTGAGACCCCCGAAGGGGTCCAGGCGCAACGCCCGCCGCATCGGCCGGGGACCCGGTTCGGGAAGGGGAAAAACCTCGGGTCGCGGGCACAAGGGCCAAAAATCGCGCTCGGGCTCGGGCGTCCGGCCCTGGTTTGAAGGGGGACAGATGCCCCTTCAGAGGCGATTGCCCAAGCGGGGGTTCACCAACATCTTCAAGAAGCGCTACGTCCTCGTGAACGTGGAGACCCTGGCGACGTTGCCGGCGAACACGCGGGTGAATGAGAAGCTTCTGCGCGAGCTGGGGCTGTTGAACCGGCGGCTGGACGGGGTGAAAATCCTCGGCCGGGGAGAGCTGAACGTGGCTCTCACGGTGGAAGCGGAGAAGTTCAGCAAATCGGCCCGGTCCAAGATTGAGTCGGCGGGCGGAGAAGTGGTGGTGACGGGCGCGTGATCGGCAGCTTTCAAAACATCGGCAAGGTTCCGGAGCTCAAGCGGCGGATCCTCTACACCGTGGGTCTGCTTGCGGTCTACCGGATTGGTGTCCACATCCCGACGCCGGGGGTGGACGGCCGCGCGCTGTCGGATTTTTTCCAGGCCCAGGCCAGCTCGCTCCTGACGTTTTTCGATCTGTTCTCCGGCGGGGCGCTCAGCCAGATGGCGATCTTCGCCCTGGGCATCATGCCCTACATCAGCGCCTCGATCATCCTGGAGCTGATGACGGTCGTCGTCCCCCACTTGGCCAAGCTGAAAAAAGAGGGCGAAGCCGGACGCAAGAAGATCACCCAATACACCCGGTACGGGACGGTCGTCCTGAGCATCATTCAGGGCTTGGGCATCAGCATCGGTCTGGAGAGCATGCAAAGCCCGGCGGGCGCGGCCATTGTTCCCGTCACAGGCTGGGGGTTTCGGATCCTCACCGTCCTGACCCTGACCAGCGGGACGGCGTTCCTGATGTGGCTGGGCGAGCAGATCACCGAGCGCGGCATCGGCAACGGGATCTCCCTCATTATCTTCTCCGGGATCGTGGCCTCGATCCCGTCGGCCGTGTTCACCACGTTCCGGCAGATTGGCCTGCGCGAGCTTCAACCCCTGGTGATGCTGTTCGTTCTGGTCATGATGCTCGCGGTGATTGCGGGCATCGTCTTTATGGAGGCCGCCCAGCGCCGGATCCCCGTCCAGTACGCCAAGCGCGTCGTGGGGCGGAAGATGATGGGCGGGCAGACCACCCACCTGCCCCTGAAGATCAACACCTCCGGCGTGATTCCCCCGATCTTTGCCTCTTCGTTGATTGTCTTTCCGACAACGATCACGCAGTTCGTGGACAACCCGTGGATGCGGGCCATCTCACAGAACCTGTCCCCCGGCACCATCCTTTACAGCCTGGTGACGGTGGCCCTGATCTTTTTCTTTTGTTACTTCTACACCTCCATCATCTTCAACCCGGTGGACGTGGCGGACAACATGAAGAAGCACGGGGGGTACGTTCCGGGTATCCGGCCCGGAAAGCGCACGTCGGAGTACATCGAGCGGTTGCTGACGCGGCTCACGTTTGTCGGGGCGATTTATTTGTCCTTCGTGGTGATCTTGCCCACCTACCTCATCCGGTTCCTGAACACCCCGTTCTTTTTCGGCGGAACGGCGCTGTTGATTGTGGTGGGGGTGGCGATGGACACCATGCAGCAGATCGAGTCTCACCTTGTGATGCGGCACTATGAAGGGTTCATCAAGAAAGGCCGCCTCCGAGGGAGACGAACCTGAAGGACTGAAAGGCACGGTGCGGATCATCCTGTTTGGCCCTCCGGGATCGGGAAAGGGCACCCAGGCGGAATCACTTTGCGCGGGGTGGGGCCTCCCGAAGATATCCACGGGGGAAATCCTCCGCGACGCCATCCGCATCGGGAGCCCCACGGGAGCGCAGGCCCGGGATTTTGTGGCTCGGGGGGAGCTCGTCCCCGATGGTCTCATGACCCGGATCGTCGAAGAGCGGCTCTCGCAGAAGGACTGCGCCGCCGGGTTCGTGCTGGACGGTTTCCCGAGAACCATCGCCCAGGCCGAGACCCTGGAGGTATTCCTCAAGGATCGGGGCGATCGGATCGATGCCGTGGCGAGTCTTCGGGTGGAAGAAGAGGAATTGGTCCGGCGCATGGTGGATCGCGGCAGGGACGATGACAGCGAAGCCGTCATCCGAAACCGGCTCGAGGTCTATCGCCGGGAGACGGAGCCCTTGGTCCTGTACTTCCGGGAGTGTGAAAAGCTGATCGAAATTGACGGGATGGGCCGGGCGGAAGATATAACAGAGCGGATCCGTTCCGCCGTGGCGGACGTGAGGGGGATGGACGCGTCGGTGGCGCGGGCGAAGATCTCGGACCCCCGGAACGAGCAATGTGAATGAGCGCCGGATCGAGCTCAAGTCGCCCCGAGAGATTGATAAGCTGCGCGTCAGCAATCAGCTCGTCGCCCGCGTGCTTTGCCGGGTCATGGAAGCGGCCGCCCCCGGCGTGACGACGAAAGAACTGGACGACCTGGCCGAATCGCTGATCCGGGACGCCGGAGCCGAGCCGGCCTTCAAGGGGTACCCGGACCCGTCGAACCCCTTTCCGGCGAGCCTTTGCACGTCGGTGAATGAAGAAGTCGTTCACGGGATTCCCTCCAAGCGTCGCCTGCGGGAGGGAGACATTGTCAGTCTGGACCTGGGCGTCCGGGTGGATGGATATTACGGCGACTGTGCGGCCACCGTGGCGGTCGGCCGGGTGTCGGAGGAGGCTGGGCGGCTTTTGAAGGCAACGCGCGCGGCGCTGGAGGAGGGGATCGAACATGCGGTTTCGGGCGGGCGCCTCCGGGACATTTCCCACGCCATCCAGAGGTTCGCCGAGGACCGCCATTATTCCGTCGTCCGCCAGTATACCGGCCACGGAATCGGACGGAACCTGCATGAGGAGCCCCAGGTTCCGAACTTCGGTTCGCCGGGGTGGGGGCCGAAGCTTCAGGAAGGGATGGTGTTGGCCATCGAGCCGATGCTGAACGTGGGGGGGCACGACGTGCGTGAGAAGGACGACCGCTGGACGGTCGAGACCTCCGACGGGAGCCTCTCGGCCCACTTCGAGCACATCGTCGTGATCACCGAGAACGGCACCGAGGTCCTGACTCGGGATCTCGACTCTGAAGAGGAGTAGCATGGCCAAGGAAGCGCCGATCGAGGTGGAAGGGACAGTCGTGGAGCCGTTGCCCAACGCCATGTTCCGGGTGGAATTGGAGAACGGCCACAGGGTCCTGGCCCACGTGTCCGGCAAGATGCGGATGCACTTCATCCGAATCCTGCCCGGAGACCGGGTCAAGATGGAGCTTTCGCCCTACGACCTCACCCGGGGCCGGATCACGTACCGGTACAAGTAAGACCCGGCGACCCAAGGAGCGAAGTAATGAAAGTGCGCGCCTCGGTGAAGAAGATTTGCCCGAAGTGCAAGGTGGTGCGGCGCAAAGGCGTCGTGCGCATTATCTGTGAGAACCCGAAGCATAAGCAGCGTCAGGGGTGACGCCCGGCGAACACCGGGTGGACCCATCGAGGGGGAGGCATCATGGCTCGCGTAGGCGGTGTCGAGATTCCGAACGAGAGGCGTGTGGAAGTGGCCCTGACGTACATCTACGGGATCGGGTCGGCGACCTCGGCGAAGATTCTGGCCGAAGCCAGGATGGACCCCAACACGCGGGTCCGCAACCTGACCGAGGCCGAACTCAGCAATCTGCGCGAGATCATCGATCGCACCTACCGGACCGAGGGCGACCTCCGGCGGGAGCGTTCGCAGAACGTCAAGCGGTTGATGGATATCGGCTGCTACCGGGGGCTGCGCCACCGCAAGGGCCTGCCCTCGCGGGGGCAGCGCACCCACACCAACGCGCGGACGAAGAAGGGCCCAAGGCGGGCGATCGGCGGAAAGAAGAAATAAAAGGAGCCGAGGATGGCCAAGCGAGGAGAGCGGGGCGCCGGCCGGCGGCGTAAAGAGCGAAAGGCGATTGGCAAGGGCATCGCCCACATCCAGTCCACTTTCAACAACACCATCATCACGATCACCGATGTCTCCGGCAACACGGTGGCATGGTCCAGTTGCGGCTCCCTCGGGTTCAAGGGCTCGCGGAAGGGCACGCCCTTCGCGGCGACCTCCGCTGCCGAGACCGCCGCCCGCAGGGCCATGGAATTTGGCGTGAAAACAGTCGAAGTGTACATCAAGGGACCGGGCTCGGGCCGGGAAGCGGCCATCCGATCGCTTCAAGCCACGGGCTTGGAGGTCAGCCTGATCCGGGACGTCACGCCAATCCCCCATAACGGATGTCGCGCGCGAAAACGCCGCAGGGTCTGAGAGAGGATACAACGTGGCCAGATATTTGGGACCTCGATGCCGCTTGTGCCGGCGCGAGGGCATGAAGCTGTACCTCAAAGGGGAGCGATGCGTCGGCCGAAAATGTCCCTTCGAGGGGGGAGACCGAAAGCGGAACTACGCCCCCGGCGTGCACGGGATGCGGCGGGGGAAGACGTCCGACTACGCCCTTCACCTTCGGGAGAAACAGAAAGTCAGGCGGACTTACGGCGTCCTGGAGCGGCAGTTCCGCCGCTACTTCAAGATGGCCGACCGGAGCCGCGGGGTCACTGGAGACGCGCTGATCGAGGTCCTCGAGCGGCGGCTGGACAACGTCGTCCACCGGGCCAGCTTCGCGAACTCCCGGGACCAGGCCCGCCAGCTGGTGCGCCACAATCACGTCTTGGTCAACGGCAAGCGGGTCAATATCCCGTCTTATCTCGTCCGGGCGGGCGACGTGGTGGAGATCAAGCAGAAGAGCAAGCAGATCGTCCCCGTTCAGGAGGCCGTCTCCCGGGCCGAGCAGCGGGGCATTCCGTCCTGGTTGGCGTTGGAGACCGACCAGGTGAAAGCCACGGTCCAGGAGTTGCCCAAGCGCTCGGACCTGGCCATCCCGTTTGAAGAGCAGCTCATCGTCGAGTTCTATTCCAAATAAGACCCCGTGAGCGTTCCGGGGAGTCCTCTTCAATCACTAAGCTTGACTGCCTCAAAGGGAACCGGTGAATGAAGGCAATGTGGACCGATTTTCAGAAACCGAAGTGGGTCGAAGTGGATCGAAGCACGCTGACTGATACGTACGGCCGATTCGTCGCTGAACCTTTCGAGCGCGGTTTCGGAATCACGATCGGCAACGCCTTGCGGCGCGTGTTGTTGGCCTCGATCCGGGGCGCGGCGATCACGGCCGTGGAGATCGAAGGCGTCTACCACGAGTTCTCCGTCATGCCGGGCGTTGTGGAAGATGTGTCCGATATCATCCTGAACCTCAAGGAGGTTCGCCTCCGCATGGATGAGGAAGAGCCCCGGAGGATGCGGCTCAACATCAAGGGGCCGAAGACCGTGACGGCCGGCGATCTGGAAACGGACGGCAACGTCACCATCCTGAACCCTGAACATCATCTGGCCCAGCTTCAGAAGGACGCCAAGCTGACGGCCGAGATGATCGTGAAGAAGGGGCGGGGATACGTCCCGGCGGAACGAAACGTGGAGGAGTCCCTCGGGACGCAATTCATCCCCATGGATGCCATGTTTTCTCCGCTCCGCCGCGTGAACTTCCAGATCGAGAACACCCGGGTCGGCCGCTCGAGCGATTACGATAAGCTCATCATCGAGTTGTGGACCGACGGGAGCATCAACCCGGAGGACTGCGTTTCTTATGCCGCCAAGGTCCTCAAGGACCACCTCCAGATCTTTATCACCTTTGAAGAGGAGCCGGAAGTAGAAGAGCCGGCCGAGGACGAGCATAAGAAAGAGCTGATCGACCAGTTGCGAAAGAGCGTGGATGAGCTGGAGCTTTCGGTCCGGTCATACAACTGTCTGAAAAACGCCAACATCGGGACGTTGTACGAGCTTGTTCAGAAGACCGAGCCCGAAATGCTGAGGACGCGCAACTTCGGTCGGAAATCCCTGAACGAGATCAAGGAGATCCTGGACGATATGGGTCTCTCGCTGGGAATGAAGCTCGAAGACATGGACCCCACGGCCGTCAGTTTGTAACGTCCGAATTTCGTCGGCCCGAGACCGGACCGAAAAGGAGATCTTCCGATGCGCCACCGGATCGCCGGCCGGAATCTGGGCCGGACGACTTCCCATCGAAAAGCGATGTTCCGCAATATGGTCACCTCCCTTCTGGAGAAGGAGCGGATCCGGACCACCCTTCAGAAGGCGAAGGAGGCCCGGCGCATCGCCGATCGGATGATCACCCTCGGGAAGCGGGGCGACCTCCACGCACGCCGCCAGGCGCTCTCCTTCATCCGGGACAAGGTCGTTGTTCACAAGCTCTTCGATACCCTGGGAAAAAGGTACGCCGACCGTCCCGGCGGTTACACTCGTATCCTCCACCTTTCGCCCAGGGCCGGAGACAACGCCGACATGGCGTTTCTGGAGCTCGTCGATCGCGAGGCGAAGGATCGCGGCGCGGGGCCCTCCGCGTCCGCGGGGGAAGAGAAGCCGGGCCGGGCCAAGAAGCTTGCCGACCGGGTGAGAGGGCGAACGAAGAAGTCCGAGGACGCCCCGGCCGAGGTGCCGGAAGAGCCCGCTTCCGAGGGCGGGGAGAAATCCTGAACATCGGTCTTCTGCCTGAAGGTTCTCCCTCGCCGGAGTGAGCCCGTCTGAAACGCGCCCGCCGCCGTCCCGCCCTGAACAATGCGCCCGCCGGTCTCTCGGTGGCCGGTTTTTCCAGGACTCCTTGTCATGGCCGAACCCTCGACGGAACAAACGCCGATCGCGGCCTCCGCCCGCCCCAACACCCACTGCTTCGTCTGCGGTCCCCATAATGCCTTCGGTCTCCGTCTGACGTTCCGCCTGGAAGAGGAAGAAAAAATATGCCGCGCCGCGTTTGTCCCCGACGAGCGCCACCAGGGGTATGACGGCTGGCTTCACGGGGGCATCCTGGGCGCGATCCTCGACGACGTGATGGCCAATTGGTATTTCCTGCGGGGCGTGAAAGCCGTCACGGGGAGGATGGAGGTCCGGTATCGCTCTCCCGTCCCCATTGGTGAGAGCCTCCGGTTTGAATCCTGGCTGGTGGACCGCAAAGGCCCGCTCGCCCGCCTGCAATCCAAGGCCATGATGAGCTCGGGTGAAGTGGCGGCCGAGGCGTCAGGCGCGTACCGAATCGTCGAGGACGGCGGCCGGAGCGCTTAGCCCGCCCGCGGCGTTTTTCAGGCCCCGGGAAGGGTCCCTCGGGCAAAGGGATGGAGGGGACGGAACCGGTGATCATCGGCGTCCCGAAAGAAATCAAACAGGACGAATACCGCGTCGCCGCCGCGCCGTCCGGGGTGGAGGCCTTATGCGCGGCGGGGCACGAGGTTCTCATCCAGCGGGGAGCGGGCGCGGGAAGCGGGATCGCCAACGAAGCGTACCAGGCCGTCGGGGCGGAGATCGTTGAGGAGGCCGAAAGCGTCTGGTCTCGCGCCGACATGGTGTTGAAGGTCAAAGAGCCCCTGCCCGAGGAAATCCCCCATTTCCGCGAGGGTCTTCTGCTCTTCTCGTTCCTCCACCTGGCGGCGAATCACGACTTGGTGGAGGCCCTTGCGCGGGTGCGCGTGGACGCTGTCGCCTACGAGACCATTCGGCTGCCCGACGGCACGTTTCCGCTCCTCGCGCCGATGAGTGAGATCGCCGGCCGCATGGCCATTCAGGAGGGCGCCAAATACCTGGAGGTCCCCGAAGGAGGCCGCGGCGTGCTCTTGGCCGGCGTGCCCGGTGTGGAGGCCGGGACGGTGGTGATCCTCGGGGGCGGATCGGTCGGCAAGAACGCCGCCAAGGTGGCCGTCGGGATGGGGGCCAACGTCATCCTGATCGACATCGACCACCGTCAGCTCTCCTACCTGGACGATGTCTTCGGCGGGCGGCTCAAGACCCTGGCCTCCAGCGCCTTCAACATTCGCGAGACCGTCGCCCAGGCGGACCTGCTGGTGGGGGGGTGTACATCGCCGGGGCCCGGGCGCCGATGCTGGTTTCCGCCGAATGGGTCCACCGGATGAAGCCCGGATCGGTCATTGTGGACGTGGCGGTGGATCAGGGCGGCTGCGTCGAAACCACCCGTCCCACCCATCACCGGAATCCGACCTTCAAAGTGGACGGCGTGATCCATTACTGCGTCACCAACATGCCGGGGGCGGTTTCCCGCACCTCGACCTTCGCCCTCACCCACGCCACGCTGCCCTACACCGTCGCCCTGGCCGATGGCGGGATATCCGGGGCGGCGGCCGATCCGACCCTTCGCCAGGGGATCAACGTGTACCGGGGCGAGGTTGTTTTCCAGGCCGTGGCCGAGGCTGTCGGCGCGGCGTTCTGTCCGCTGGATGACCTCCTGTAGGGCTCACGCGGATTTCAAGGGGATTGGCCAGGAGCGCTCCGGCGGCGCTCCCGAAACAGCCCGAAAAGTGTGAAGGGAAAGCGGGGGGGGGGGGAATCATGCCCAGAGAAGTGATTCAGCCGGAGGGGATTTGGGACGCCCGGGACGCGAAAGGACACAGCGCCGGGACGGGACTCCAAAACGGGAACGGCCGGTTCGCGCAGGTTGTGAAGATCGGCGACACGGTCTACGTGGCCGGCCAGACCCCGGTGGACGCCCACGGTCAGGTGGTGGGGAAAGGCGATATTGAGGCCCAGGCGCGGCAGGTGTTCGAGAACATCGGAAAATGTCTCGAGGCCGCCGGGTGCGCCTACGAACACGTGGTGAAGCTGAACATTTACTCCACCGACATCGACGCCCACCTCGGCCCCGTCGCGCGGATCAGAAACGACTACTTTCCCGATGAGCCCGTCGCCAACACCTGTGTCCAGGTCCAGCGGCTCGTTCACCCGGACTGGCTGCTCGAGATCGAGGCCGTCGCGGTCATGGATTGACCGAAAAGGGAAGTCGGCGTCACCGGGAGCGGCCGGGCCGGGCTCCGCGGCGCTCCCCCCCCCCGGTCGGTCGGGACTCCGGCACGGCCGGTCACAGGAGGATCCTTAGGTTTGGGGACCTCTCTCCTTGCCCTTCAGGAGAAGCGTCTTCGGCGAACGGTGGCGCTTTGCGCCCGGGCCCATCCTTACTATCGGCGGAAGTTCGCCGAATGGGGCTTGGAGCCCGGAGACCTCCGGACCCTGGACGACCTGGCCCGGCTCCCGCTCACGTTCAAGGCCGACTACATGGCCGAGCCTGACGCCTTTCGGCTGCGGCCCGAGGACCTTCCTCCCGGCGCGTCGCCCGAAGAGGCCGTCCTGTGGGACGTGGTGTACACCACCGGGACCACCGGCGGCAAGCCCACGCCTTTTTCCAACACCACCCACGACATTTATGGTGTGCTGGACCAGGCCCGGCGGTGCAGCGAGACCGAGGGGGTCGGCCCTGAGGACCGGATTGCCAACCTCTACCCGATGGCGGGATTTCCCACCGGGGCTTTTTCGAGCGTGATCCGTTCGGGGATGATCCGCGGCGCCCCCGTGATTTCGGGTCTGACCGGCTCGGCGAATTCGGAATTCCGCGTTCGGAACTCCCTCGTGGAGGCCCTGGACATCGTCGAGCGGTTCCGGCCCACCGTCCTGTGGGGGGTGCCCGGCTTTCTTCGGCGGTTCCTGTACGAGGCCCGGCGGCGCTCCGCTGATTTCTCCGCCGTCCGTCGGGTCATCACGTCGGGGGAGCCCGTCTCGGCCCCGCTGCGCGCGGAGATCAAAGAAGGCCTGCGGGCCATGGGCGCGAAAGACCCTCGCGTCCTGGCGCGCTACGCCTTCACCGAGATGTCCGGCGGGTTCGTCCAGTGCGACGAGGACGCCGCACCCCAGAACCGGACCCCGGACCTCTACGCCTTCGAGGCGGCCGACCCCGAATCCGGGCGCAGGCTTCCAGACGGAGAAAGCGGCCTCGTGGTCCTCACCCATCTCCACCGGCGCGGGACGGTCCTTTTGCGGTATGCAGCCGGAGACATCGCCGCTTTCTCCCGAGGCCCCTGCCCCGTCTGTGGTAGAGAGGGAGAGCGGGTCGTGACGACGCCCCGGCGGGCGGGCGGGCTCGTCAAATGCCGGGGAATGTTGGTCAACCCGGACGTCATCGTCGAGACCCTCTCGGACATGAGGGGAATTGGAGAGTTCCAGGTGGTTTTCCGCAGGCCCGATCGGCCGGACGCGATGGACGAAGCGGTCATCCGGGTGGAGACGGCCGGGCCGGACGAGTCCCGGTCCGTCCCGGCGGCTGGCGGGCGTGGGGGGGAGAGGATCCGGGAGGAGATTACCCGCCGCGTCCGGGAGGCGGTCTCGATTCGGCCGCGGGTCGAGTTTGTCCCCCGCGGGGAGATTTACGACCCCGAGCGCTCCATCAAGGTCCGGCGGGTGGTGGATTTCCGGACGCCGCAAGGGGGGGGGGATTGAGACGAGAGGAAGCTGCCATGGACGAAAACGCGCAGGGCCGGGCTTTTCCGCCCTACGAATGCCTCATCGAGCGGGGGAAGATCCGCGAGTTCGCCGACGCCCTGGAGGACCCCAACCCCATTTACCGCGATCCGGAGTACGCGGCGTCCACGCCCTTGGGGGGTGTCCCGGCCCCGCCGACCTTTCTGCGGACGTTCCTGTTCGAGACCCGGGATTCGGTGGATTCCCTCAAAGTCGAGGATTGGAGCTACATCGTCCACGGCGAGCAGGAGTTCGAATACATCGCCCCCGTCCTGGCCGGAGACGTCCTGACGGGCCGGGACAAGATTCTCAAGGTCTTCCGGAAGGAGAGCCGCCGGGGCGGAACGCTGACCTTCGCCGTCATCGAGACGACCTTTCACAACCAGCGGGGCGAGAAGGTCCAGGTGGCGCGGCGGACCCTGATCGAGACCGGCGAGCGAATTCAGGATGCGCCGGCGGGCCCGGCGGGAAGCGCGAGTGAGTCGAATGCCGAAACCACTTTGCTTTGAAGACGTCGAAGTCGGGGACGCCCCCGAGCCGCTGGTGCTCCCTCCGCTGACGCGGACCCGGTTCGTCCGGTACGCGGGCGCCTCGCGGGACTTCAATCCCAACCATCATGATGAGGTTTACGCCCGGGCGCACGGGAACCCGTCGGTCTTCGCCATGGGCATGATTCCGGGCGGTGACTGTGCACGGCTGCTGACCGACTGGCTCGGCGACGGCGTGCTCAGGCGGCTCCGATTGCGGTTTGTCTCGCGCGCGTGGCCGGACGACGTTCTCACGTGCTCGGCCCGGGTCTACCGGAAGCGCGAGGAGGGCTCGGAAGGCCGGGTCGAGTGTGAGTTCTCGGCAGTGAACCAGCGGGGGGAAGTCGTGATCCGGGGCGACGCGGACGCGTCCCTCCCGAGGCGGAGGACGTAGCGCGATGGAGCTTTTCCGGTCGCTTCTTTTCGTTCCCGCCCATAGAGAGCGTCTTCTGGAGAAAGCCCCCGGCGCCGGCGCCGATGGGTTGCTCCTGGATCTGGAGGATTCCGTTCCCACCGCCGAGAAGCCGGCCGCCAGAGAGCGGGCGGGAGAGATGCTCCAAGCCTGCGAGGGTCCGTCCCGATACGTTCGGGTCAACAGTTTTGAAGCCGAAGGGGGCGCCCCGATGGTCCGGGCGGACCTGGAGGCCGTGGTGCGGCCCGGCCTTTCGGGGGTTGTTTTGCCCAAGGCCGAGTCGGCCGGGGAGATTCAGGAGCTTGAGGCCGAGCTCGATCGGCTGGAGTCCGCCGCGGGAATCGACCCCGGCAGCATCGAGATCATTCCCTTCATCGAGTCCGCCAGAGGGGTGCTCTTCGCTTACGCTGTCTTGACGGCCTCGCCCAGGGTGGCTTCGGTCTGTTTCGGGAGCGCCGAGGACGGCGACCTGATGACCGACCTCGGCTGTGGATGGTCCCCTGAAGGCACGGAGCTGCTCTACGCCCGCTCAAAGGTCCTCCTCGAGGCGCGGGCCGCCGGGATCGATCATCCGCTGGATGGGGTGTTCCCGGGTCTCGACGACGAAGAGGGGCTGGTGCGGGATGCGGAAAACGCCAAGCGCTTGGGCTATCGCGGCAAGACGGTCATTCATCCCCGACAGGTGGAGCCGGTGAACCGGGTTTTCTCCCTCTCGGAGCGGGAGGCGGCGCATTACACCGACATGATAGCCGCCTTCGAGGAAGCCGAGGCCGCGGGCGCCGGGGCCATCTCCTTCCAGGGCAAGATGATCGACCGGGCCATGATCCGCAAGGCGCGCTCCGTCCTCGCGCGGGCGGAGTCGCGGAATCCGGGCCAAGCGCGCTGAGGACGGCGCCGCCATCCGCGGGATCCCGCTCTACCGGGCGGCATAGGCCTCGATTTCGATGAGAAATTCCTCCTTGTAGAGATCCACGAAGACCAGCGTGCTCGGGGGATAGTCCCCGTCGGGGTAGAATTTCCCGAACAGGTCATTCTCGCGCAGGGCCGTGAACCGGTCCCGGTCTTCCTTCCTCTTCAGATAGATGTTGAACTTGACGACGTTGGACCAGCCCATCCCCGCTTTTGTGAGGACGGCTTCCAGGTTGTTGTAAACGCACCGGGCCTGGGCCTCGATGTCTCCGCTTCCGACGATGTTGCCGTCCTTGTCGATCGGGACTTGTCCCGCGAGGAAGAGGATCTCTTTGGAATCGGTCAGGATTCCATGCGAATAAGGCGTGACGGGATCTCCGATTCCGTCCGGCGTGACAACGGTCCTGGACATGTGTGTCTCCTTTTCCAAGGGCCTGGAACAAACGTCGCTTTTGAATAGAGGTTGGAACCCCGCGCCGGGGTCTCCGCTCAGCCGGCCACGCCGATGAGGTCGGTCTCCACCTTGCATCCCGGCACCAGCAGGCCGGTGGTCCCCACGGTCGTCCGCGGGGGCGGCGTCTTGAAGTAGGTCTTCCAGATCTCGTCGAAGGCGAAGAACTCGTTCAGGTCGGCCATGAAGACTTGGGCCTTGACCACGTTGTCCAAAGAGGACCCGGCGGCCTCGAAGGTCTTGGACAGGTTGCCGAGGATGTAGTCCGTTTGTCGCTTGATGTCCGAGCCGTAATAAGGGAAGGCGGGATCGGTTCGCGCTTCGGGCGGGATTCCGGTCTTGTAGTGCGCTGGCGATCTGCCCGGCGGCGAAGACGAACGGTCTGGGGACGACGCACTCGGAATAGTTGGCCAGGGGACGCGGGGCGTCCGACTGGATGTCGGTGGTTTTCATGGCGTCCTTCCTCTGCTCGGGGGAAATGGATGGTATCGCGCTTGGCGGGGCCTTGGGTCACAGGGGCTGCTTGGGGGGAGCGATCCGCTCCCACCACGGCTTGATCCGGAGGTCCTCGGCGATGACGTTGGCCGCGTTGTAACCCGGCGCGCCGCTCATGCCGCCGCCCGCGCCCGTGGTTGAGCCGCAGAGATAGAGTCCCGGAATCGGCGTTCGCGAGTTCGACATCGAGACATGGGGCCGGTGGACTCCGCACTGGTCCGGGTCGTAAGCGCCGGATTGCACGGCCCCGCGCTCCATGTTGATGTTCCGCCGCGAGATGTCGAGGGGCGTAAAGAGGTAGCTGGCAAGGATGTTGTCCTCGTTTACGTTGGGCGCGTAGCCCTGCCAGGATTTGATGAGGTGTTGCGTGGCTTCCTCCCGGACGTTGTCCCAATTGGCGGCGTCTCCGTTCAAATCGAACCGGGCGAAGGGCCACCAGAATGCGACGTGTTTCCCTGCGGGGGCGTAGCTCGGGTCGATGAGGGAGTTGCACGCGCCGTTGCCCATGGGCCGCGTCGGCAGCTCATCCCGGTCGAGCTCCGCCATGTTTTCATGGAAGCCTTCAGAGGTTTCCGGGCCCATAAAGACGTTGAATGTGCGGTTGATGTCCGGGTCGAAATCGGCCGAGGTGTACCGCGGAGGCTCGTTCAGGGCCAGGTGGATTGTCAAAAGAGTGTGATGCCCCCACTTCCAGTTCCGGAGTTTTTGGACCACGTCGTCCTCGAAGGCCTCCTCCCCGACCAGCCGGATCGTCTGGGGGGCGTCTATGGCGCTGATGACGCATCGACCGGCCTCATACCGCGTTCCGTCCTCCAGTACCACCTCCCGGGCTTCGCCCGATTTCAGAACGATCTCCCGCACGGTGGCGTTCGTCACGACGCCGCCGCCCCCCTCTTCAACAATGCGGACTAGGGCGCGGGGGAGCTGAAGGGATCCGCCCATGGCGAGCCCGGTTCGGTGCAGGCCCGAGAAGATGGCGGGCAGGAACCCGCCAGACCCGATGGTGTCGAAGTCCACCGTCCGCGCGTGGATGATGAGCCTGAGCCAGTTCCGGACCTTGTCGTGCTCGAAGGCCTTTTCGATGGCCCCGTTGACGGAGAGCTTGTTGAAGGACAGGAGCGCGTCGGCGTGCGGCCCCTCTATGCGGTTCAGGGCCTCCTCCACGTCGCGTTGGGAAGAGAAGGCGGCGGATAGGATGAAGGGCCGCATCTCGACGGAAAATATCTTGTGCAGCTCTCGGAAGCTTTCGGCGTCGGTCTTGGAGATTCGCGCGATGGACGCGGCGGTTTTCTCCGGGTCCTGATGAAGCGTCATGCAGGTATCGTCCGGATACGTCATGGCGATCATGGCCTGGGGCAGGATGTAGGAGAAGCCGTAGCGCTGGAGCTCGAGGTCCCGGCCGGCGTCGTGACCGGCCTGCGCATCGAGACCCTCCGAGGAGAGGGTGAGACCGGCCCTGGCGGTGCCGGACGAGGACCGGGTCGAAGTGGTCACGGCAACTTCGTTCTGAACGACCTCCG
>CAYRGS010000015.1:23241-29429 GCA_964423875.1 uncultured bacterium | reverse complement strand
GAACCAGGGAGAGTCCACGCACCCGAAGTGAAAGTTGGCGTGCAGGTTGTGCCGGAAACCCGGCAGGGTGACCTCGTCGGTGGTGGTGCCTCCGCCGATCTCCGAGTTGCGCTCGATCACCAGCATCCGCAAGCCGGCCTGAGCCAGATACGCAGCGGTGATGAGGCCGTTGTGGCCCGCGCCGATGACGATTCCATCTACTTCCTTCATGCCTGATATCCTCCCGCGATTTGACCGCGCGTTCCTTCGCGCGATTCAGCGCTTATCTTTTTGGTGTATTTAGGAAAGTAAACCCTTCGATTATACAGAAGCCGCACGGCGAAGGTGACACGGGGTGAAATTCTCCGAGGCGGGCCCCGTCTGCATCATCGGGGTGTTGACGCTCACCGGCTGCTCCGCCATCGCGGGAAAGTGGGAGGGGAACCTGACGGTCCAAAAGGCACTTCTCGGGACGTCCGTCGTGGGGGCCACCTGGATCATCAAGAAGCACGGAAATAAGATGTGCACGTCCCGATAGACGGCCCGGGGAACCATAAGGTTGGATAATGGAAGTCTGTTATTCTTCGACGGCCCAAGGGCGAGCGGATTCGCATCGCTGCACGAAGGGCCGGAAGGAAGGCTGCTCCTCAGCACCGGGAACGAGCCCGGCGCCTCCGGCGTCTGGTCGCTGGGGAAGTGAGAACTGACCCCAATTGGTTCGATATGAAATGTTCCCGATTGGACTATGGGGCGTTACTTCAGGCCTCTCCAATCCTGGGGCAGGACGCAGCCGAGCAGGAACCTCCGGTTTCGCTTTTTGCGCTTCGACAGATTAAAAATCGCCGCCCGCCCGAGGTTCTCCGGTTCATGGGCGTCCTGAAGCGGAAATCCGCCCCCAACCTCAACCTCGGCCAGCAGGTTGCTGTGCGTGACGAGGACAACGTTCCGTTTTCGGGCGGCGGCTCTCGCAAGGGCTTCCTTTTTCAACAGGTTCGGGTTCACTTTCCGCTTGCGCGCGAGGGGTTGTGATCGCTCATTCTTTCTGAGCTGTTCCAGGATCAGGTCTTTCAGGTTCTTGTTGGACCCGCCCGCTAGCCTCGCGTCCGATTTGACCTTCCTACGGCCGAAGGCGACGATTGCCGTCTGCATCGTCCGACAATAGGGGCTGACCTTGACCTCTCGAACCAACCCCCTGAGGCCGGCCCCGATTTGTCTGGCCTGCTCTTTTCCATGATTCGTCAAGGATTGCCCGGGCTGGAGACACCCAGGGAGATCGGGAACGCCGTCACCCCGTGCGCCCTTATCTCCGTGGCGGATGGCGATGACGTACCGGCCTCGTCTCAGCATCCGCTTGACGGAAAATTTCGGGTGTCTTCTCTCAAGCTGTAAAAGCGAGCGACAGAATTGAGCGGCGGCATCGGGCGCACCGATGGGACTCAGCCAAATCGCGGCGACTATCAATGCGGCGATTAGCCCAATCACCCTTGAGCGGCTTCTCCAATTACGCCATTTCAGCTCTCATGGCCCTTTCGTATAAAGAAATGACATCCAGCTTACAGGATTTGACCGTTCATTCGCGATTAAGTTCTGGTTTTCTCAGGTTCCAGACGTCCGATCGCGTGCAGGATAGAAGAAATACGCTTCAGCCGGTCTTTGGCTGTTGCTCCTTCGAGTACTGCCATAGCGCACGATCCGGCGTTCTCATGGACACCCCGTTTTCGGTCGCAATTTTTCGGCAATATTCTGTGTAATCCCACCAGAAATCGAACGTATAAACCGGAGAAGCATCTATTCCGAGGGACCAAAGGGCGCGGAAATCTAGTATGGGATAGGGATCGGTCGACCCAAAGTGTAGGAGGACAGAAGCCGTTGGCATAGCAACTCCATCCAGTACGGTTGGAAGCATGATGCGGAGTTGCTCGGCCTTGGCAGATAACGCAAGCCCCGTGACTTCCTTAACAAGAGCCGATGGATTTCTTTCGTATCGGCGTCGGGGGGTTCGGGATTTCCAGAGGGAAAGGGTGAGGAATTCTTTTTTCGTGTAATATCCCCTCTCTTTGACCTTCGAGGAAAATTCGTTTTCCAGTTGCGACTCAAATTCCTGTTCCTCGTGTGACAAGTCAAGCAAATCTCGGTCCGCCCATGAGCGGATCTATTTTGGGTCAAAACGAATTTCAAACATTGAAAATTCCTACTGTCAAATCGGCCCGGTTTCAGGGGGAGGGGAGGTCAGTTCTGTCAACCACCTCAAATATGATGCCCCCAGGAAGGCATGGGGTCAGGTTTTACATTCCAACACTTCGCATTGAGGAAACCGCGGGATCTCTCCCACCGAAATTCCATGCATCACACGGAGTTGTATCGAGAAAATCCGTATAACGCCGAGGAGGACGGCTCCAGTAGCGATAGCCAAAAACCCTCAATCAAGAAACCGCCGGGCGAGATCCGGCGTGGGGAGGCGGCAGGTGTCCGATTTTCCAAACCACCGATACCGGTTGCGGGCAATCCAATCATAGACGGTGTTCCTGATCGGTGCGGGGACGAGGATCAGGCTGTGGAGCAGGTTCCACGGCCGCCTCAGGCGGCGGGCGATCCGAAGCGCCGCCGTCGATCGCGTGAAGCATCGGCCCCCCTCGATCAGGACCAGACTGCCCAGCACGGGGCCCGAGAGCCGGTGCCGGCGGATCTGTTCCTCTCCGAATGTTGATTGCAACGACGCGAAACGGAAGTGCTCGGCCCGGTCGCGGTCGATGATGAACGTGACGAACGCGTTGCAGAGGTTGCACACCCCATCGAAGAGCACCAGTGCCCCCGATTCCTCCTCATGCGCCATGCGAATTCTTCTCCCAACGGCTTAACAAGCGCCCTTCACCCGGCCCTCGCCCCCATCGTTCGCTTCGGATAGAGCCGGACGCCGGACCCGACCGCGAGAACGGAGGAATAAAGCGGCGCGTTCTCGAGGAATGCCCACCGGGGCCCATAGACGCGGGCCCAGTCCCAGTCCAGGTCCACCGAGCGCACGGGGGGTGGATGTCCCAGGCCGGATGTGCCACCTCGTAGCGAATGAGTCTTCCCCCCCGGGTCCTGCCGAACCCCCACTGGTGCTCTTTGAAGAAATGCTCGACACTGTCGCCGGTTGGATGGACCGGGGGCTTTTGGCCGGTCACGCGCAGCGTGTGCTCCCGGTCGCCGAATCGCAGGGTGTGCCGGACGGTGATCTCCGCCGGGCCTTCTTCGGTCCGGCTGCTCATCGGGGCCCGGAGGTAGGGCTCGTTGTAGAGCGCCCGGGCGACCCATGCCATGAACCGCCGGGGGACGAACTCGCGAATGAAGCAGACGCCGCGTTCCTCCCCGCGCCGGACGTAAAACCGGAGATTTATTTCCGGGAAATCGCGGAAACCTGGCCAGGGAACGCCCAACACGCGCGTGTCGGGAAAATCGAAGGCGACCAGACTGACGAACGCGCGCCCCTCGCGCTCGTCCAACCGGCAGCTCCGGCTCGAGGACCCGGGCCGGTACGGCGTAGGTCAGGAGCGGCAGATTCGACCAGCGGGCGGTGAGGAACGGGATGTGAGTGGCCACGCGGGCAGTCCCCTCTGGAAGAAAGTCAACTTCTTCCGCACTCTACCATAGGCCGCCGCGGGCATCAGACCCGGAAAGACCCGCCCCTGTTCGCGGCCCTTCACCCGAGGGATAGGGACTGGACCCGTCCGAGGGGGGCTGCTCATTTCGCTTCCAGGGGGAGCAATCGGCGCTTCAGCATCCCCCGAAGGAAGATTTCCGCGACGCGCCGGTTTCCCTCCGCATTGAGATGGAACGGATCTTCGGGAAAAAACATCCCGACCTTGTCCGGGAGTTTTGAAAACTCGGCCGTGACATCGATCAGGGGAACGTCCATCTTTCGGGCGAGCTTTTCCATTTCCCGAAAGACGAGGCGGTAAGCCTGGAGGAACGCCCGAGGCACATTCGGCGCGAGAATCTGAATTGTTCCGAACATCCCTTTCACGTCGAAGGTCTGCAAAATTCGCACGGTTTCCTCCAGATAGATCCGATATCGGCCGAGAAAGTCCGTTGTGATCGCGGGGGCTTGCTGGGGCTCCGGACTCAAGGATTCGTCGGCCTTGACCCCATCAGCGCGACCCATCTTTCATAGGCGGACAGATACAGTAGGCTGCTGTTTCGCAGGAAACCATCGATGCGTTGAAGCAAGCTGGGGCGATGCCGGGGAAGGGTTTTCTGCGTCATGACATACGCGTCATTGAGTCCTGAATAGATGATCACCAAGTCCGGGAGCGCGAACCTCTTCTCCGTAAGCGCACGCCGGACCCATCTCGCGATCAGCTTGGTGTAAGCGCCGTCTTCGCCGTGGTTCTCGACCGTGATGGATTGTTTGGGAAAGCGGGATCGAAGAAGGGTCTAGAGGATTCCGGGGTAGCTGAGGGCCCCCGTTGCCAGCCCGGTGCCCTTTGTCGTCGAGCCGCCGAAGGCAAGAATCCGGATCGGTTTTTAGCCGGTTTCTCCGGATGGCTTCAGAGAGGCCAGCGCGCTCCGCGCGGGGGCTAGCACCCTGTTGGGAATGCCGTACAGAAGGGCCCTGAGATTCCCATCCCGTATGTACCAGATCACCCGGATCCCGGACTCCGACAGGACGAAGAAGAGGAAGATGGCAATGAGAGAGAAGACCGCGTGCTTCAGCCGGCGTCTCAACTTTTTTGCCTCAATCCCGCGCGATGGAATCTGTTTCCCGCTCTGTTCGGAAACAGGGTCTCCAGGGTCCTTCCCGCCGGAGATCCACGGGCCGGCCGACGCCCGGCGCGGCTCAGGGCGTCTCGTCCTTCACAACCCCCTTGTCGTGGAGGTCGCCGATCTCGCGGCGGCTGAGTCCCAACACGGTTTCGAGGATTTCGTCCGTGTGCTGTCCCAGGACCGGGGCCGACCGCACGGCCCTGCGCGGCGCTCCGCTGAAATCCAGGGGCGACCCCGGCATGAGGAACCGGCCGACGCCGGGCTGCTCCACGGTTTCAAACAGCGGGTTCGCGGCGGAACAACGCTCATCCTCGCTCAACATCGCGCCAATCGTCCGGTACGGTCCCCAGCAGACGCCGGAGCCTTTGAACGTCTTGCTAATTTCGTCCAACCCCCGCTCCGCGCACCAGGGTTCCAGGAATCCGGCGATCTCGTCCCGGGCGCGAAACCGGTCCCCTTCCTCGTCCAGGTCGACGCCGAGCGTCCGCTCGATCCGCCCAAGCCGGTTGCCGAGACCCGTGGCCTCGACGAGGGCCTTCCACTGTCTGCGAGTGATGGCAAGGACATAAATCCGCCGGCCGTCTTTCGTCTTGAAATCCCGGCCGAAGGCCCCGTAGAGATCGTTGCCGTATCTCGGCCGCTCCTCGCCGTTGACCTGGAATTCGGCGATCATGCCCAGGTGGCCCATTGTCGCGAAGGCGATGTCCGAAAGTGCCAGGCTGACCCGTTGGCCCTCCCCCGTCAAGCGGCGGCGGCGCTCGGCGGCCAACAGCCCGTTCACCGCCGTCAGGCCCGTCACCAAGTCCCAGGCGGGAAGGACGTGATTCACCGGGCCGGCTTCGCCTTCGCCGCCCGTCATGAAGGGCAGGCCCGTGGCGCAGTTGACAGTGTAATCGACCTCCGAGGAGCCGTCGCGGTTGCCGGTGATGGCGAGCATGATCAGATCACGCCGCCGCTCTCTCAGGGCTTCGTAGCCGAGCCAGCCGGCGGCGGGGAAGTTCGTCAGGAAGATCCCCGCGTCCGGTCCGGGTTCCGTGATGAGGGCCGTCACCAGCTCCCGGCCTTCCGGTTGGCGGAAATCCACGGCGATGGACCGCTTGCCTTTGTTCAAGCCAGCCCAGTAGAGGCTTCTGCCGTCGCTCGTCACGGGCCAGCGCCGATAATCGATTCCGCCGCCGAGGGGATCAAAGCGGATGACGTCGGCGCCGAGCTGCGCCAGGGTCATCCCGGCCAGGGGCGCGGCAACGAAGGCCGAGCCTTCGACGACCCGGAGTCCCGCGAGAATGTCGTTCATGGGGTCACTCGATGCCTTTGCCGATTCGATGAGCGGCGGCGGTCGTCAGAAGCTCTCGGTGTAGATCGGTGGCGACGCGGCGTGCGATGCCGCGAGATGCATCCAGTGCGCGGCGTGCGATGCTGATGCTGCCGGCGCGAGATCAATATACGAGATCGAGTGGCGCCGC
>CAYRGS010000015.1:4354-23231 GCA_964423875.1 uncultured bacterium | reverse complement strand
GTCAGCGCGCGCCCGCGTCCGCCGGGGATGGCTCGCGGAGGCTCCGGCCCAAGCGGCCGGCTGCGATTAGGGAGAGCGCCGCGGCCGCCTGGGTCGCTAGGACGCAGCCTATCATAACGCGGTAGCTCCCGGTCCACTCGAAGAGGAGCCCGCCGAGCCAAGGCCCCACCGCGCCGCCCAGGCCGAAACCGATGGTCAAAAAACCGATGATACTCCCGAAGAACCGCCCCCGGTAGAGGTCGGACGCCAGCGCCGTGACCTGGGTCGTCTGTGCGCCCGTTCCGAGACCGAACAAGACGGCGAAGGCATAGAACCACCCCGCCCCCCACCCCCCCCCCCCGGCCGTCAGGAGGGACAAGCGCGTCAACAGGCCCAGGCACGCCGAAACGACGCCCGCGACAAAAATCCGGACGCGCCCGAGGCGGTCAGAGATCCCCCCGCTCACGGCCCGGTTGATCACCGAAAAGACCCCCACGGAGGCCAGGACGCTGGACGACAGCAACGCGGGATGACCGATCCCGACCAGCAGGGCGACGAGGTGGGAGTTCACGAAATGGATCGAGACGGCCATGAAGAACCACGCCAGGACGATCAACCAGACGGGTCCGGTTCCCAGGGCCCCACGCAGCGTCCAATCCCCTCCTCCCCCTCCCGCGCCGGCGCCTTCGCGAGGCGCGTCGGAGGATTCCGGGTCGCCCGCCTCCTTCGGCGGCTCCCGCATGAGGGTGGTTCCCAGGAGTACCACAACCGCGGAGAAGAAGACTCCCAGGGCGACCAGCGCGTTTCGCCAGCCGAGGGTGTTGATAAGAAGCTGGGCGAGGGGCGCCAGAAGCGGATAAGCGCCCACGCCCGCGCCGACGATCCCGATGGCCAGGCCGCGTCGTGTATCGAACCACCGTGCGACCAGTCCCTGCGTCGGGCCGAAGCCGAGCGCCGCCAGCGAAAGCCCACCGAGCAGGCCGTAGGTCCAGTACACTTGCGCGAGCGTCTGGACGCGGCTGGCCAAAAGAAAGGTCAACCCGACGAGCAGCCCACTTATCAGATAGTACCGTTTGAATCCGATTTTGCGCGAAAGGCTTCCGGCCAGGGGTCCGCCGAACCCCATCAGGAGCATCCCCACCGAGTACACGCCCGCCAGCGCGGCCCGGTCCCAGTGAAATTCCTTCAGCATTTCGACGTAGATAACGCCGAAGACGCCCCGGCTGCCGAATCCGACCAGGCTGATCAGCGCGGCGGAGAATACGATGAGCCAGCGGTTGGACATGCGATAATCCCCAGGGTCATTCATGGGCGCCCGTACGAAGTGGACTCTGAGATTGAACCCGTGACGTTCAAGGCGGATTGGAATGGACGATGTTGACCACGGCCATTCGGGCCGTGTCCATCTTAACGGAAAGGTCGTGCTGGAGGGTGGTCCGGCGCGGCATTTTCATTGCGGCCACCGTGTTCGCCGTCCTGGGAGCCGGCGTTGTGTGGATCCTGGCGGAAGTCACCGTCTTCAAAATCGGTTGGCTCGACAACACCTTGGCCATCCTCGGCGGCCTCTCGGCCTTGGTGTTGACGTGGCTGTTGTTCCCCCCCGTCGCGACGCTCATCATGGCGCTGTTTCTGGAAAAGAATTTTGCGGCCGTCGAGTCGCGCCATTACCCCGGTTTGCCGGCGACGCGGGCGCAGCCCCTTTCGGAAAGCTTCGCCATCGCCGTCCGGTTGACGGCCGTCCTGGTCGTGATCAACCTGATCGCGTTGCCGGTGTACTTGATTCCAGGGCTGGGGCCCGTCGCCGCTTATCTGCTCAATGCGCACCTGTTGGGACGGGAGTACTTTGAGCTCGTCGCAATCAGACGCCTGGATGGGAGGGCGGTTCACCGTGTTCGGAAAGGCAACCGGGTGCGGATCATCGGGGCGGGACTGCTCATCGCCCTTTTGTTCAGCGTTCCCGTTCTGAACCTCCTAGCGCCCGTCGTCTCGGCGGCGTTCATGCTCCACGTTTTCCAGGGGCTGTCCATCCAGCGGATAGAGAACGTCTAGGAACCAGGTTCTTGCAAAGGTGCGGAGAAGGACTTCCTGCGCCGCCTGTGGGTCTGGAATTTGTTGCTCCCGGTAGAGGTTAAATAATTAGGGGGAAAAGATTGGCCGATCGGCGGCGCAGGAATGCGCCGGGGGGGTCGCTCCGTTGCTCAAGACGAGTGACGACGCGGGGATTGGCTGAATCCGATGGGGGGGGTGAGAAATCCCGGTAAAGTCTTCCCGGGCATTTCTTCGCCGAAGGGCGCTCCCCCAAGGTTCTTTCGGTCCCTACTTCCGCTTCTTTTTCCGCTCCACTTTGTTCTTGATCAGCTTCAGGGTCCGCAGATAGACGGCGATGGCTTTGGCGTCCGCGTCGGTCAAGTGCTTGTACCCGTGGTCGATGGCGTCCAACATAAGGCCCTGGACGTTGTCGAAGTCCGGCTTGTCCCCTGTCTTGAGGAACTCGGCCATATCGTCCACGCTCCAGCTCCCGACGCCGGTCGCGCCGTCCGGCGTGATGTTCGGAGCGAGCTCCCCTTCGGGTCCGTCCGGGGTTCCCGCCATAGACAGGCTCCTTTTTCGGCCGCCCATGGCGTTTCTCGGGGTGTGGCACTCGGCGCAATTCGTGACGGCCTGAACGAGGTAAGCGCCCCGGTTCAACTGCGTTGAATGGGCTGGATTGGGCTGAAACCTCCCTTTCTTGAAAAACAAGAGCTTCCAGCCCTTCAGCGTGAACCGCCAACGGAAGGGGGCGCCCATCTCCGGCGGCTTGTTGGCTTGCTTCACCGGCTTTACGGAAAACAGATAGGTCTTCAGGGCGCGGACATCTTCGTCCGTCATACGCGTATACGTGGTATAGGGAAAGGCCGGATAAAGATGCGCGCCGTTGTTCCGGACGCCCTGGCGGACGGCCCGAAAGAATTCCGCCTCGGTCCATTTTCCGATGCCGGTTTCAGGGTCGGGTGTGATGTTGGTGCTGTACACCGCGCCGAAAGGCGTCTTGATCGGTCGCCCCCCGGCTGAAGCCCCGCACCTACGGCACATGGTGTTTATTGTCGTAGGGGCCGGGCGAGAGTTGGTTGACTACAGTACTGGCCCGAAGGAAATGACCGATTGGATCATCGGTCGGCATCTGCGGAAACCAACCGTTGGGGGTGATTGCGCAGCCAATCACGATTCAGTCGATGTGTTGGTCAGAAATACAGGTTAGGGGATCAGACAATCAGCCCCTCCAGAAGGCGATCGGAGGCCTCCTGGGCCTCCCGGCGGACGGTCTCTTCATCCACGAGCGTCAGGGTGCGGTTCCGCACGGCCACCGTTCCATCCACAATCACCGTGTCCACGTCCGCCGCTGAGGCCGACCAGACGAGCAGGGCGATCAGGTTGTCGTGAGCCCCCCGCGCCCGGGGCGTCCATTGCAGCCGCCGGGAGTCGATGAGAACCACGTCGGCGTTCAGGCCCGGGCGGAGCCTGCCCCCGTCGAAGCCGAGCGCCCGATTCCCGTGGAGGGTAGTCATCTCCAGGGCCCTCTCGGTCGGAAGGGCGGCCGCGTCCTCCGCCAGGAGCCGCTGGAGATTCAACGCCTGGCGCATGGTCTCGAAGGGGTCGAGGCGGTAGGTTGAGAGCATCCCGTCCGTACCGAGGGCGACGGTGACGCCCGCTTCCAGCATCGCCGCGACCGGCGCGCCCCCGCAGCCGAACTTCATGTTCGAAACGGGGTTGTGGACGACCTTCGTGTCCGTGCGCGCAAGGGCCTCGATGTCGTCCCGGTCGGTCTTGACGCAGTGGGCCAGGACCAGATCGGGACCGAGGAGGCCCAGGTCTTCCAAAGCGGCGGGGGGTCTTTTCCCCCACCGTTCGAGGGCGTTGCTTACCTCTCCCCGGTGCTCGCTCATGTGGCCGTGCACGCGGACGCCGAACCGGCCGGCGGTTTGTCGCATCCCGCGGATCATCCCGTCGCTGCAACCCGCCAGGACGTCGAAGCCCAGCCACGAGTGGACCCGCTCGTCCGCGGAGACGCCGCACGTCTCGATCAGCCGGGCGTTGTCCTCGATGGTGTCGCATGACCCTTCGATCAGTGGCTGGTCCGCCGTGTGGGGGGCGACCCCGGCCCGGATGCCGATCTTGACCGCCCCGCGAAAACAGCCCTGCGGCTTCACCGGCATGGCCAGCGCCGATGTATAGCCCGCGAGGAGACATTCCGCGAAGGCCAGGAGGGCGCCCTTGCGGGAATCCTCGTCGTCCATGAGGACGCTGACGCCGTCGGCGTATCGGGCGTGCCACTCCGGGACGGGGAGCTCGTCGCCGAGGGCGCGGACGGGCCGGGTGTGCATGTGGGCGTTGACGAAGCCGGGCAGGGCGATGAGCCCGCGTCCGTCGATGAAGTCATCGGCCCGGGGGTCCGCGCCGGGATTTTCCCCGACCTCGCGGATTCGGCCGTCCTCCAGAACGAGAAGTCCGTCTGGGACGACCCCGACATCGGGATCCAGCGTCACGAGTGTGGCGCCGCGTATCGCCAACGACCTAGTCATGGATTCATCCTCCTGGGGAAACCGCTTGGCCCGCCGGGCAATCGGCTGGAACGGGGTCCCGCGGGGAGCCGGAGATTCTCTGGGATTCTTTGAGTGAAAAGACCCCGGTCGACGCCGCCTCGAGGCGGCCGCTACGGGGCATAGAAAAACAGATGCGCGGGACAAGCGCAATCCGATGAACCGAAGCCGGGTACCTCGACCCTTCCTCCCGCGGCCAGCGGCCGGCCGGCGGTCCGGCATTCCAGCGAAGGGTCGTCGGCCGGGAGAACCGAGATGGTCAGAAGCCTTGCCCGTGCGCGAAGGTGGTCGATGTGCCACGGGGGCCGGTCTTTTGTTCTGCGCACGTGACGCGCTGGTCGCGCCTCGAGCCCCCGCATGGCCCGTCCCGCGTAGGCGTACCGCCCCGCGGGAAACGTTCTTCCGCCAAGAGCGCCCACCGTAATCTCGGCGTCCTTTTCCAGGTCCAGCGCCAACACATAGATCCCCGACGGGGCGGCCCCCTAGACGGAGCGGACGCGCCGGCCCGCCCGGAACCAGATTTTCCAGCCGAGCTCGGCCAGGCCGCGGGATAACGGCCGGCCCCGAAAACGGAAAATCTGCTCATGACGCGGCTTCTCGATCGGCATCGATCTCATCTTCCAGCGGGTCCCACGGCGGGTCCTGGCTCATGGCCTCCGGATCCGCCGGGTCTCGAGTTTGCGACCCTGCGGCGGCCGCGAGGGCTTCGTTCACGCTCTCGATGGAAAACCCCCGGCGGAGAAGATAGCCCTTCAGCCGCCGGGTGTCCCTGGGGGAGCGGAGGTCGATTCCATTTTCGGCGCGTCGGCGGACCAAGCCCTCGGCCAGCTGGCTTTCTTCCACGCCCGCGAACGCCTCATTCACGGCGTCTTCCGCGATTTCCCGCGGCACGCCCCTCTCCGAGAGCTCTCGGAGCAGGCCCCGCCTGCCCAGCGGGCGGTCCTCCAGCCGGCGCCGGCACCACTCCAGGGCGAACGCGGCGTCATCCACGTAGCCCAGCTCGTGGAGGCTTTTGATGGTCTCTTCGACAACCGCCTCCCGGTGGCCCCGTTGTCGGAGCCGGGTCTGAATCTCCTTGCGGGTTCTCATTCGCCGGGCGATGAGACGATAAGCTTCCGCTTTGGCGGACTCGATCGCCGTCAAGTTCCGCCCCTTTGCGTGGGTCGGTTGGGAGGAAGAAGGAGGTGGTTTCGTTGGGCGCTTCCGGGACATGAGTTAACGTCGCGTCCCTTCAGTCGACGTCGGCTTCCTCGGAATCCTGAGTCTCCCCGGCGACGGGCGCCGGTTGGGGCGGCTGACCGAGGTTCTCGCGCACAAGGGTTTCAAGCGTGTCCATGATTTCCGGGTTGTCCTCGAGAAAGCGCCGCGCGTTTTCCCGTCCCTGACCGATGCGCTGGTCCTGATAGGAAAACCACGATCCGCTCTTTTTGATCAACTCCATCTCGGATGCCAAATCCAACAGGTCGCCGGACTTGGAGATTCCCTGATCGTAGAGGATGTCGAACTCCGCCTGCCGGAAGGGGGCGGCCATCTTGTTTTTGACGACGCGGACCCGCGTGCGGTTGCCGACCACCTCGCCGCCTTCCTTGATGGCCGAGATCCGGCGGATGTCTATCCGGATGGACGAATAAAACTTCAGGGCGTTTCCGCCCGGGGTGGTCTCCGGGTTGCCGAACATCACGCCGATTTTCATCCGAATCTGGTTGATGAACAGGACGCAAGTATTGGATTTGCTGATGACGGCCGTCAACTTTCTCAGGGCCTGGGACATGAGCCGAGCCTGCAGGCCCATGTGCGCGTCCCCCATGTCGCCGCTGAGCTCGGCCTTGGGCACCAGCGCCGCCACCGAATCGAGGACCACCAGGTCGAGGGCGCCGCTGCGGACCAACACCTCGGTGATCTCCAGGGCCTGCTCTCCCGAGTCGGGCTGGCTGATGACCAAGTCGTCGGTGACCACGCCGAGTTTCTTCGCGTAGCCCGGGTCGAGGGCGTGTTCGGCGTCCACGAATCCGGCAATGCCCCCCTGCTTCTGGGCCTGGGCGACGATGTGCAGGGCGAGGGTGGTCTTCCCGGAGGACTCCGGGCCATAGACTTCGACGATGCGGCCGCGCGGGACCCCTCCGATTCCCAAGGCCGCGTCCAAGGAGATCGACCCGGTGGAGATGGCGGATGTGCCCGATGGGAGGGGTTTGTCGCCGAGCCGCATGATCGCGCCCTTGCCGAACTGGCGTTCAATCTGGGAAAAGGCCGTCGACAACGCCTTCTCCTTGGCATCCGGTGCCGGATTCATTCAGAGCCTCCCCTTGCTCGGGGTCGGAAAGGTGTCGGCCGAAGCGCTTTCGAGGACCCACGCGGACCACAATTTATCGCGTTGACGGCCGGTGATCAACCCCCCTCCGGACCGGTGGCTTTCCGGGAGAGCCTCCGGCGTTCACAGAGGTGTTCGGCGGCCGGCGGCGAGTCGAAAGAAACTAATGTTGCGAATCGGGAATGCCGTTTGCTAAGTTGGGTATGCGGTAACCTTGGATGGATTGTGCCGTCCAAATGGAGTCGGTCAGAAATGTTTGGAAAAAAACGAAAATCGGGTCGGGCCGGACACAAGGACGAAGGCGTTGGTTTTCAGGACTCGGAGGGATTCGGGTTCCTCATCCTCGCCAACGGCTATCGCAAGGCCAGGCGGTATGACGAGGCGCTTACGGTCTGCCGGGCGGGTTTGGAAAATCATCCTGATTATCTGAGCGCCCGCGTCGCGCTGGCGCTGATCCTGCTCGAGCGCGGCGACCGGGAGGAGGCCCAATCCGAGCTGGAGATCATCCTCGAGGCCTCCCCGACCAACCTGATGGCCCGCCGAACGCTGGGCAATCTCTACCGCGAAGATCAAAATCTGAAAGAAGCCAAGCGGCAATTCCAAGAGCTCCTCTGGCTGCTCCCCGGACACACCGAGACATTGGATACGCTTGTCTCTTTGGACGAAGAACTGGCCGAAGGCGGGATGGGCCGGAAAGGGGGGCCGAAGTCAAGCGGCGAAACGCCTCCCCCGGAGGACGCGGAAGCCAAGGAGGAAAGGCCGCCTCCGGAGGTCGAGGACGCGGAGATCGCCGAAGACAGCGCGCCTGCTGAGGGCGAAGGGGAGGATCAGCCGGCCGAAGCGGCTGGGGATCTCCTCGAAAATCCCGCCGAAGAGCCGTCCCCGGAGGCCGAAGCCCCCGTCGCCCTCAAGAGCATCCCATTTCCAGAGCTTGCCGATATGGACATGTCGGACCCCATGTACACCCGGACGCTGGCCCGCCTCTATGAAGAGCAGGGACACAATAAAGAGGCCCTGGTGACCTACCGGATGGTCTTGAAGGAAAGTCCGGATGACGAGGCCATTCAGCAAAAGATCCAAGAGTTGGAACAAGTGATGGAGTTCGAGAAGGAGATCTCCGGAAGCGACACGAATCTCGAGTCCCTGATCTCGAAGGAAATCGTCCAGAAAGCCGAAGTGGACAAACCCGATGAGGAAGAGGTCGATTTCGCCTCATCCGGGATGCAGATCGATTCCGTGAACTCGGTGGAAGAGGAATCGGCTCAGGAAGCCCAAGAAGCCGTGCTTGATGACGAGGAATCTGATCTCGGCATGGAGTTGTTGGACCTGGAGGAAAAGGATAGGGCGGACGACGCTTCCCCGGGATCCGGCCCAGCCCTTGAGGATATCGGCGGCGACCGCGGGCTCTCCCCGGCCGATCCGGAACCCGGACCGGCGGATGCGGATGGTCCGGCCGAGGTCCCAATGGATCTCGCCGAAGCGGTCCCGGAGGAGGACCTGTTCTCGGGAGACTTGGAGGATCTGCTGGTTTCGGAAGCGGAAAGTCCGCCGGAGGCGGAATCCCCTCCCCTGGAAGATGAGCTTGAGACCCCCGAAGCGGATTGGCAGACGGATCTGGACGACGTTGCGTCCGATGTGGACGAAGAGCCCGATGCGTTGGCGGCCGACCCTCTCGAGGCGGTCGAACAGGAGGCGCCGCCCCCCGCTCCGGTGCCTTCTGAGGAGCCGGCGCTTCACGCCTCGGAGCCCCCTGTGAAGGCTTCGTCCCCCGCCTCGGAGAGCGGACAGGAGGCGACCATCGAGCGGCTGGAGGGGCTGCTCGATCGGATTCGGGCGAAACCAAAGGAGGGCGAGAATTCATAAAGGCCCTCGCCCGGCGTGGATTCCCGGGTCCGACCTCGAAGAACCCGAGAGGGGACCATTCAATCCGTGATCCGGCTTCGAAACGTTTATAAGTCCTACGGACCCGGCCTGGATGCCCTGAAGAATGTCTCGCTCCATGTGCCCCGGGGGGAGTTCCTGTTCGTGATGGGCCCCAGCGGAGCGGGAAAGACGACGCTGCTCAAGCTTCTCTACCGGGCCGAGGTCGCCGACCGGGGGAGTATTCTGGTAGACGGCTCCGACGTGACGCACCTGCCCGAGCGCGAGGTCCCCTTCCTCAGACGGCGAATCGGGGTGGTTTTCCAGGATTTCCGCCTGTTGCCGCGGCGGACGGTCTTCGAGAACGTCGCGTTCGCCATGAGGGCCATGGGCGCCCCGACCTCCGAGATTCGGCGGCGTGTCCGATTCGTATTGCATCAGGTGGGACTGGGAAGGCGCATGAATGACGAACCCGGCCTGCTCTCCGGCGGAGAGCAGCAGCGGGTCGCGGTTGCCCGCGCCATTGTCAATCGGCCGGACATCCTCCTGGCCGACGAGCCGACGGGTCATCTCGACCCGGAGCTGGCCAATGAAATGGTCGAGTTGTTCTCGCTGATCCACGCCGGCGGGACCACGATCCTTGTGGCCACCCACGATGAGATGCTGGTGGACCGGTCGAAACGTCCGGTGATCCGAATGCTCCGGGGGAGGGCGACCGCGAAGGATGCGGCTTCGGATTTCCTGAATGACACCGCTCCGGGCGGAGGCGGCCGGCAAGCCAGGGGCGGAATCCGTCGGGAGGCGCGACGATGAAATGGCTGCGCACCCTCCCTTACTTTCTGCGCATGGCGATCCGCGGAATCCTGGAGAGCGGCGGCGCGGCCCTGGTGACCATTGCAACCATCTCCATCGCCCTGCTGATCCTGGGCGGATTTCTCCTCGCCCTGTCCAACATGACGCGGCTTCTGAATGAGTGGGGAGAGCAGATTCGCCTGGTCGCTTATCTGGAAGACGGGTTGAGCGATTCCGCCCGGGGACGCCTCCGGCGGGACCTGACGGCCATGGAGGGAGTCACTGAGGTTCGGTACATCTCGAAGGAGGAGGCCCTGAGGGATTTCCGCAGACATTTGGGTTCGAGGGCGGAGATCCTGGACGGCTTGCGGCCCAACCCGCTGCCGGCCGCCTTCGCTCTGGGTTTTCGCCCCGAGAATCGGAACTCGCTGTTCGTCTCCCGGATGGCGGCCACGATTCGGGGCCGAACCGGGGTGGAGAGCGTGGACTTTGGGCGGAACTGGGTGGAGAGCTTCGAACGGGTCGTCCGCGAGCTCAAATGGATCATCGTGGGGGTCGGTGTTTTCCTGGGCCTCGGAATCGTCCTGATCGTGTCGAACACCATTCGGCTGGCATTGTACTCGAGGCGGGAAGAGGTCGAGATCATGGTCCTGGTGGGGGCCACGCCCGGCTTCATTCGATCGCCCTTTCTGGTCGAGGGGTTCCTCGAAGGGCTGGGCGGCAGCGCGCTTTCCCTCGGGGCGCTCTACGGGTTTTATCGTTTGGTGTTGCTTCGGGCCGCGCATGGCTTTCCGGGCCTCGGTCCCGACGCCGTGACCTTCCTAGAGCCCGCCCTCAGCATCGGTCTCCTGGTCCTGGGGACTTTTCTGGGCGTCATCGGGTCGCTCCTGTCCGTGTCGCGCTATCCGAGCCATAGAGGCTGAAGCCGCCCTCCAACCTGAATTTCGGTTGCAACGATCAGAAGCCGTCGCTAAATTCTCCTTATCTTCAATGGGTTGGCGGAAGACGGCCCGTTCGTTGTTTCCGGGACTTCAAAACCTTTGGAGACCCAGCCTGATTCGCCTGTTGACACTTCTCCGGATCGTCGTCGTTTTTCTCGCCCTTGGGGCCGGTCCGTTCGCGCTTTCCGGATCCGCCGGTCCGGAAACGGCCGGGTCCCCAACGTCCGTCCAGCTCAAGAGGAAGATCGCCGCCGAGCGAAATCGGCTCGCCCGTCTCAAAGATCGACTGGATTCCCAGAAACGGCGAATCGTCCGCAGCAAGCGAGCCGAACGATCTGTCCTGGAGGCGATCGAGGGATTCGACGCCCAACTGGAAATTCTCGGCGGAGAGATCCGGATCCGGAATTACCATTTGGCCCTGGCCCGCCGGAGGCTCGACGCCTCGGAGCGAAAGCGACGGGACCTGGAAGTCCGGATGGCGAAGGCGGAGGCCGAGCTGCGCCGCCGCATCCGCTCTCTCTACAAGGGGATGGGGGCGCCCCTGAGTCTTCTCGCCTGGCTGAACAGCGGGGTCGCCGAAGCGGCCCGTATGCGGATCTATGCGGACAGGATCGCCCGGGCCGACGCTGGCCTCATCCGGTACGTTCAGCAAGAGCGGAAGGCCCGCGCGCACCTGCTGGAAGTCATCCGATCTGAAACGCGGGCCCTGGCCGCCGGGAAAAGGGAGGTCGAGAAGGAAGAGAAGCGGCTGCGGGCGGCCCGGGCGAAAAAGGCCCGGCTCCTGGCGTCGATCCGCAAGCGTTGGGACCGACAGCGTCAGGCGTATTCGGAGGTCCGCCGCGCGGCGCGGCGCCTTCAGGGTTTGCTGAAGCGCTGGGCGGCCAAGGCGAAGCAGAGACATCGATGGTCCTTCGAGGATCGAAAGGGTATGTTGCCGTGGCCAGTGTCGGGGAAAATCCTCAGCCGGTTCGATCCGGTTCGGCGGACCGCCTCTTCCACGCTGACCTTCAAGACGGGAATCACCCTGGCGGCAAAGCGGAGTGAGCCCGTCCGGGCGGTGGGCGAGGGCAAGGTCATGTACGCCGACCGGCTGCGGGGATACGGCAACCTGCTGGTGCTGGCCCACGGGAAAAGTCTTTATACGGTGTACGCCCACGCGACGATCGCGACCGTCCGGGTGGGTGATCGAGTCGAAGAGGGGCAGCCGATCGCCCGGGTGGGCGAGGGGGGCCCACTGGGCCGGCCCGCCATTTATTTCGAAGTCCGGCATCTGGGCAAGCCGCAGGATCCTTTGCGGTGGCTCAGCGTCCGAACGCCGTAACGTGAAAGGAAAGGTTATGAGCAGGATGAGGGCGCGAAGAGGGGCCGCATGTCTGCAAATCGCAATCCTGTCTGTTTTCCTGATCGGCGGCCTGTTCGCGGGCGCTCCGGAGACAGCCGGCGCCCAGAAAAAGGCGGAAAAGAAGACGCCGTCCTCTGTATACGAGGAGCTCAAGACCTTCGCCGAGGTGCTCTCGCACCTGAGGAAGAATTACGTGGAGAACGTGGAGGACCGCATGCTCGTTTTTGGCGCCGTCCGGGGGATGCTCCGGACGCTCGACCCCCACACCACCTTTCTGCCCCCGGAAGTTTTCCGGGAGTCTCAGGTCGAGACCCGTGGAAAGTTCGGGGGGTTGGGAATCGAGATCACCATACGGCAAGGCGTCCTGACGGTGATCTCGCCCATCGATGGGACCCCGGCCCAGCGCGCGGGTCTGAAGTCGGGAGACCGGATCCTCAAGGTGGACGGTGAAGGCACGAAGGACATGACGCTGTTCGACGCGGTCAAGAAACTGCGCGGCAAACCCAATTCCAAGGTCACCCTCAGCATCATCAGGGCGGGCTGGACAACCCCCCGGGATTTCACCCTGACCCGGGAAATCATCTGGATTAAGACCGTCAGCCACCGGAAGCTGGGAGAGGGGTTGGGCTACCTACAAGTCCGCCAGTTCACCCAGGACACCGGCCGGGATGTCAAAAAAGGACTCGATTCCCTCGGCGGCGCTTCCCTGAAGGGCCTCGTCCTGGACCTGAGAAACAACCCCGGCGGCCTGCTCTCGGCGGCGGTGGCCGTGACGGACCATTTCGTAAGCGAGGGGGTCCTTCTGGTCTACACCAAGGGGCGGGACGCAAGCCAGAATATGCGGTTCCATTCCCGGGGAAAGAACGCCCCCCTGAAGTTTCCGATGGTCATCCTCGTCAACGGGGGAAGCGCCAGCGCGTCCGAGATTGTGGCCGGGGCCTTGCAGGACATGGGGCGCGCCGTGATCGCCGGAACCTCGACCTTCGGAAAGGGCTCGGTCCAGACGATTATCCCCCTCAGCGACGGCTCCGGGCTGAGGATGACGACCGGACGCTACTACACCCCCAACGGCCGGCAGATCCAAGGGCGGGGAATCATGCCCGACATCGTCGTGGAGGCCACGCAATCGCCCACAACCAAGAAGCGGCGGAGGCTGAGGGAAAGCGATCTCAAAGGCACGATCAAAGGCGAGGACGACCCGGAGAGCACACCGGGCATCGCCAGCCCCCACAACGGTCCCAGGAATCCGCTGGAAAAAACGGGCGACACGCAGCTGGACCGCGCAATCGAGCTGCTGAGGAGCTGGGACATCTTCCAACGGGCGCTGAACCAGGGGACCGAGACGGGTTGATCGGCTTCCGCCGCGTAGATAGAGACTCCGGCGGGGCTCGAACAGGCGCCGGGGTGGCCGCGGACGGTCCTCGCTTTCCGATGACCGGATAAAGACATGCGGGTGCTGGGCATCGAAACCTCGTGCGACGAGACGGCGGCGGCGGTCGTCGAAGGGGGCCGGACTGTGCGTTCCACGGTCGTGGCCTCCCAGGCGGAGCTGCACGCCCCTTACGGGGGAGTCGTCCCCGAGCTGGCCGCCCGGCGGCACATCGAGCGCATTCACCCCGTTGTGGACGAGGCGGTTTCCCGGGCGGGGGGATGGGCGGCCGTGGAGGGCGTGGCCGTCACCCGCGGGCCGGGGCTGCTGGTGGCCCTTCTGGTGGGTTTGCAGGCCGCCAAAGGGATCGCCCTGGCGAGAAGGCTTCCCCTGGCGGGGCTCCACCATCTGGCGGGCCACGTGGCCTCGGTGTTCATCGAGGGGGCCACGCGCGAGCCGGACGGCCTGGGAGGCCCGGTCCCGCCACGATTCCCTTTCGTGGCCCTGGTGGTGTCGGGCGGCCACACCCATTTGTACCGGGTCGATGAATCCGAGAAGTTCAGTCTGCTCGGAGCGACGCGCGACGACGCGGCCGGGGAGGCATACGACAAGGTCGCCAAGATCCTGGGTCTCGGATATCCGGGGGGGCCGGTGGTGGATAAGCTGGCCCGGGCGCACGGCCCCATCGACGACGCCGGAGACGGGACGCCGCGATTCCCGCGTCCGATGCTGAACGACCCCTCGTTCGACTTTAGCTTCAGCGGCCTGAAAACGGCCGTTCTGTATGACCTGAAAGGCCGGGGTTTGTACGATGACGACCCGAGCCTCAGCCCCCGGGAGCGCGCCCGGGAGGTCCCGCCGGAGTTGTTGGGGCGAATCTGCCGGGCGTTCCAGGACGCCGCCGTCGAGGTGCTGGTGGCGAAGACCTTTCGAGCCGCCGGCCGCGAGGGGGTGAATGACGTCGCCGTCGTCGGCGGCGTGGCCGCCAACGGGGGCCTGCGGGAGGCCATGGTCCGGCGCGGACGGGAAGAGGACGTCAGGGTCCACATCCCCGCCCCGGTGTATTGCACGGACAACGCGGCGATGATCGCCGCCGCCGGCCATGCCGCGCTCCAGGCGGGCGGGCCGCCGCTGGAAGACGCCCTCGCCATGGAGGCGCAGGCCGGCTGGGAGCTCGCCTCGTGAATGTACCGGTCCGGATTGGAGACGTCACCCTGACCTCCCGGGTGGTCCAGGCCCCCCTGTCGGGGTACTCGCATTTGCCTTATCGCGTGCTGTCGCGGGAGCGGGGCGCGGGACTCGTGTGCGCCGAGATGGTCAGCAGCCGCGCGCTGGTCCGCGGGAATGAGAAGACCCGCGCGCAACTTGGGACGGACCCCGCCGAGGGCGCGGTCTCGATGCAGCTCTTTGGAAACGATCCGGGCGAGATGGCCGAGGCTGCCCGGATCACCGCCGAGCTGGGCGCCCACGTGGTGGACGTGAACATGGGCTGCCCGGTCAAGAAGATCGTCAAGACCGAGGCCGGCTCCGCGTTGCTGCGGTTTCCCGACCGCGCGGCCAGGATTGTCTCGGCCATGGTCCGGGCCGTCGACCGCCCGGTGACGGTCAAGATCCGCTCGGGCTGGGACAACGTGGACGTGGACGCGGTGACCGGCTTCGCTCGGAAGCTGGAAGACGCCGGCGCCCTCGCCATCGCGATCCACGGGCGCACCCGGGCCCAGGCGTTCAACGGCCAGGCGGACTGGGGCGTCATCGGCGCCGTCAAGAAGGCTGTGGGCGTGCCGGTCATCGGAAACGGAGACGTGAATACCCCCGCGGACGCCCGGCGGATTGTGGAGGAAACGGGATGCGACGCGGTGATGGTCGGACGCGGGGCGATCGGCAGGCCCTGGGTTTTCGCGCAGATGAACGCCGCCATCGCGGGCGAAGACCTCCCGCCGGACCCTCCGGTCTCCGAACGCCTCGCCTGTGCCCTCCGGCACACCCGCGCGCTTGCCGGGCAAATGATTCCCAGCCGCGCCCTGGTCCACGCCAGAAAGCACGTGGTCCATTACGCCTCCGATTTTCCCGCCGCGCGTTTTCTGCGTCAGGAGATCGACGGGGCCAAGGACGTGGACGCCCTCAGCTCGGTATTGGAGCGGGCCTTGGGGCGGGTTTTGGAGGGGGCCTGGGCCGCGCCGCGGGCGGAAGAATCCGCCGCCGCTCCCGAAGCGTCCGGGCCGCCCGGTTGACCGGACGGACAATCTCGATCACGACATCTGCGGACGGTCACCCACAAGTCTTTATCCACCGGTTACACGGATGGGAAAACATCCGAAGCGAAAACGACCTCTCGTGACTTCAAATTGGAATGGCGACGGAAGGGATTTCTCAGCCCTTGTTTCGACACCAAATCCACATCTCTGTCAAAGAGATCCTTAAGCTCGTCAATCATGTCCACCCAGTCATACAGGCTCCAATCCGCTTCTTCAGCGAACTCAATCAGTATGTCAACGTCGCTCTTGGGCCCAAAATTCTCCCGCAAGGCTGAACCGAACAGAGAGAACTCTTTGATCTTCCTCTGGCGGCAGAACTCCGCGATTTTCTTTTCCGGGATGTCAATCCCAGCGGAAGTCATCGAGTTGCTCCAATCTCGGATGCGGATGGTCACGCACAAATATTTATCCACAAATTACACGGATTGCACAGGTTTCGTCCACGGAAGGCTGAAGAGTTAACCAACTCAGGAGTCAACCGGCCCGAGACCGCCCTAAATCCGTACCACCCCCCGGCCGGAGATCTTGCCTTCCCGCAACAGCCGGTGGGCCTCCTCCAGCTCCTCGAAGGCGAACGTCCGGCTGACGACGGGGCGGATCTCCCCGCGCGCGGCCAGGTCCGCCACCTCGGCCAGCTCCTGCTTGGTCACGTTCCGCGAGCCCAGGATCTCCCACTCCTTGGCCAGGATATCGACGCCCGACACACCCAGGTCGGATCCGGCGTGGCTGCCGATGATGACCATCCGGCCCCCCACGGCCAGACACCGGAAGCTCGGCCCGTAGGTCTCCCCGCCGACAAGCTGGATGACCTTTTCGGCTCCGGCCCCGCCGGTCAACCTCAAAACTTCGGCCGCCCAGTCCGAATCGGCTGAAAGCGCCGCGTCGGTCCCTATCTCTTTCACCCCGTCGAGTTTCTCACCGGGCAGCTCGATGCCGAACACCCTCGCCCCGCAAATCCGGGCGATCTGGATGGCGTGGATCCCTACGCCGCCCCCCGCGCCAATCACGACGACGGTTTCCCCCGGCCGGACCCCGGCCCGGACCTTCACGGCGTGGTACGGCGTGCCGCAGGCGTTCGCCAGGATAGAGGCGGCCTCGAAGGAGATATGATTCGTGACCCGGACCAGCATGTCTGCCGGCAGCACCATGTACTCGGCGAAGCCGCCGTCCGCCTCGGCCCCCAGATGGCCGCCGAAGTTGAGACACAGGGTCTCCCGGCCCGTCCGGCAGAATTTGCAGGCGCCGCACGTCAGGTAGAGTGTGGATGCCACCCGGTCTCCGATCGAGACGCCCTCCGCGCCGGGACCGACGGCTTCCACCTCCCCGGCCACCTCGTGGCCCAGGATGAGGGGCAGCTTCGCCCCCGGCCACTTCCCGTCCCGGATGGTCAGGTCGAACTGATCGACGGCGCAGGCGCGCACGCGCAGGAGGGCCTCCCCGTGGCCGGGCTCGGGAACGGGCCGCTCCTCCATCTTGAGGGGGTCGCCGAACTCATGAAGCACTTGGGCGCGCATCGCGGATTGTTCTCCTCTCCCGGTTTTCATCCGAGACATTCTAATCGCTGGGTCGTTTGGGGGGGGCATCCTCCGACGACTCCAGGCCGGTCCATGAACCGGAACGCCCTCCTCGTGGGCGTGGGTTTCCTGGATTTCCTTGACCGATGTATATTAGAGGATTGAGGGAAAGCGGAAAACCGCGCCGCGTCGGGGGCGCCCGTGAGTTGGCCGGATCGGGGCGGATGGCCTGCCGGCCGCAACGCCACGAATCCCGAGCCGTCGCTTCGGGGGCTTGGGGCAGGCTCGGCGGGGATCACGAAACCGGAATGAAGAGGCAACCGTAGTGGCAACGTACTCGCGGCAGCTGGCGGAGTGGGTCCTCGGTCTCGAATACGAGGAGATCCCCCCCGAGGTCATCGAGAGCGCCGAGACCGCCTTTTTGGACATCCTGGGGATCGCCCTGGCTTCCTCCGGCATGGAATTCGGCCGGGACGCCGTCGCCCTCGCGTGCGACTTGGGGATGGGGGAGGAAGCGTCCGTCCTGGGGTCGGACCACCGCCTCCCCGCGCCCAACGCGGCCCTCGCCAACGGGACCCTGGCCCACGGCCTGGACTACGACGACACCCACGCCGAGTCGGTGATCCACGCGAGCGCCTGCGTCGTCCCTGCCGCTCTGGCCGCCGCGGAGGCGGGGAGGAAGGACGGGCGGGCCATGCTGGCCGCCGCCGTCGCCGGGTGGGAGGTCCTCGTCCGACTGGGCTTGGTGTGCCCCGGCCAATTCCACGACCGCGGGTTTCACGCCACGTCCGTCTGCGGCCCCTTCGCCGCCGCCCTCATCGCGGCAAAGCTCTGGGGATGCCCCGCGGAGCAGACGGCGAACGCACTGGGTCTTTGCGGGAGCATGGCGGCAGGGTCCATGGAGTTCCTGACCGACGGCGCCTGGACCAAGCGGATCCACCCCGGCTGGGCGGGTCACAGCGGCCTCGTGGCCGCCCGGATGGCCCTGCGCGGGTTCACCGGACCCAAAGAGGTCTTCGAGGGGCGGTTCGGGTTCTACAACCTCTACATCGGGAAGGGCGGCGGGGACAGGGACCTCTCCCGCCTGACCTCCGGGCTGGGGACGGAATGGAAGACCCTGCAGCTCGACCACAAGCCGTTTCCCTGCTGCCACTTCACCCATGCCTTCATCGACGCCGCGCTGTTCCTTCGGGAGGAGCACCGGATCGACCCCGCAGAGATCGATTCCGTCGAGTGTCGGATCCACCCCCGGGAGATGCCCGTCGTGTGCGACCCGGTTGAGACCAAGCGCCGGCCCCAGACGCCGTACGACGCCCAGTTCAGCGTCCCCTACACCGTGGCCGCCGGCCTGATTCGGGGCCGGGTGGACCTGGACGCTTTCCAGCCCGAGACCATCCGGGACGCCGGCCTGTTGGACCTCGCGGCGCGCACGACGTGCGTCGGGGACGAGAGCCAGAATTTTCCCCGGTTCTTCCCCGGAACGGTCACCGTGCGCATGAAGGACGGCCGGGCGCTGACGCGCGAGGAGCCCCGCAACCGCGGGTGCGCCGAAAACCCCGTCACCCCCGAGGAGGTCGAGCGCAAGTTCCGCGACAACGCCTCCCGGGTTCTCTCCGGGGAGCGGGTGGATGAAGTCCTCGCGACGGTCCGTCGGTTGGAGTCGGTTTCCGACTTGTCCGAATTGACGTCCGTCTGCCGTCCCGCCTGAGGCCCGCTCCGTGTCCCGCACCCTGGAAGGCTTGAAGGTTGTTTCGCTGGGTACATCGGTCGCCGCGCCGCTATGCGCCCGGTTCCTGGCGGACCTGGGGGCCGACGTGATCAAGGTGGAGAGGCCCAGGACGGGCGACTTCGCGCGCGGATGGGACGAGGTGCTTCCCGGTGTCAGCTCCGCGCACCTGTGGTGCAATTCCAACAAGCGCTCCGTCACCCTGAATCTGAAA
>CAYRGS010000015.1:3427-4344 GCA_964423875.1 uncultured bacterium | reverse complement strand
GAGGCCCTCGGCCGGCTCGTGGGGGGCGCCGACGTGTTTTTGGAGAACGCCTCCCCTGGGGTGGTGGCCAGGCTGGGGGTCGATTACGCCTGGGCGAAGGAGATCAATCCCCGGATCATTTATTGCCACATCTCGGGCTATGGACAGGACGGCCCCTACCGCGACATGAAGGCCTTGGACATGTTGATCCAGGGCGAGGCCGGGGCGATCCACCTGAACGGTCCGCCCGAGACCCCGGCCAAGATCGCCCTCTCGATCGCCGACGCCTCCGCGGGGCTGTTCGCAGCGATCGCCGTCCAGGCCGCCATCGCGGAGCGGCTGCGGACGGGCGAGGGCCAGGAGATCGACGTTTCGATGTTCGATTGCCTGGTCTCGCTCCTGGGCTATCTGCCCTACCAGTACCTGTACGGGGGGGAGGAGCCGCAACGGGTCGGCCTCCGGCACCACCTGATCGCCCCCTACGGGCCGTGGCCCGCGAAGGACGGTGTTTGGGTCAATATCTCGGTGGCGACGCCGGCGCTGTGGGAGACATTCTGCGTCCTCATCGAGCGGCCCGATCTGAAGGAAGACCCGCGTTTTCAGACGAACGTGGATCGGATGAAGAACCTGGAGGCCCTGGACCGGGAGCTGGCCGAGACCTTCAAGAAGGAGGACGCTGCCGCCTGGCTCGAGCGGCTCAGGGCCGCGGGCATTCCCTGCGGGGCGGTCAACCGAATTTCGGAGGTTATCGATCACCCCCAGATGAAGCACCGCCGGATCCTCCGCGAGGTCGACGCGGCCGAGGGCGGCGGCGAGGGCGACCCCCTGAAGCTCTTCGGGTTTCCCGTGAAGTTTTCGCGCTCGGATGTCCGTCTGACCCCCCCGCCCCGGCTGGGAGAGCACACGGAGACCGTCCTGGCGGAACTCGGGTACAGCGC
>CAYRGS010000015.1:0-3417 GCA_964423875.1 uncultured bacterium | reverse complement strand
GAGATCGAAGGACTCCGCCGGGAAGGCGCTATCTGAAGGACCGGCCCCCCCTCCCCTCTTCCCCCCCTGTCGTCTTCGAATCCTCGGCGGATAGGCGGCCGGCATCGGGAGCAAACGCATATGGATTTCGAGCTGAACGAGGTGCAGCGGCAGGTCCAACGGACCATCCGCGAATTTGTGAACAAGGAGGTTATCCCCACCGCCAGCGAGTTGGAGCATAAGGACGAGTATCCCCACGCCCTGGCGGACCGGTTGAAGGAGATGGGCCTGTTCGGCTTCCTGGTCTCGGAGAAATACGGGGGCTCCGGGATGGACTACGTCAGCTACGCCATCCTGATGGAAGAGCTGTCCCGAGGCTGGATGAGCCTGGGCGGCATTATCGGCAGCCACGGGATGACGTGCTGGATCATCGAGAATTATGGGACGGAGGAGCAGAAGGGGAGGTTCCTCCCCGACCTGGCGGCGGGGGTCCGCCGCTCGGGGATGGCCCTGACCGAGCCCGAGTCCGGCTCGGACGCTGCGTCCCTCAAGACCTCGGCCCGCCGGGAGGGGGACGTGTTCATCGTCAACGGAACGAAGATGTTCATCACCAACTCGGAGATGGGCACGACGTTCAGCGTCTTCGTCCGGACCCACCCCGACGCCTCGCTCCGGCACAAGGGGATCTCCTGTCTCATCATCGAGAAGGGCATGCCCGGGTTCACCGTCGGCCGCCACCTCCACAAGCTCGGATACAAGGGCATCCGCTCCGGCGAGCTGATCTTCCAGGATTGCCGGGTCCCGGCCGAGAACCTGATCGGCGAGGAGAGCCGGGGCTTCAACTACATCATGGCGGGGTTGGAGATCGGGCGCATCAACGTGGCCGCCCGGGGCGTCGGCCTGGCGCGCGCGGCGTTCGAGGACTCGATCCGGTATGCCCAGCAGCGGGTGCAGGGCGGCAAGCCCATCTGCCAGCACCAGAGCATTCAGATCAAGCTGGCGGAGATGGCCACCCGCATCGAGGCCGCCCGGATGCTCACCTATCAAGCCGCGGCCATGAAGGACCGGGGCGAGCGCTGCGACCTGGAGGCCGGCATGGCCAAGCTCTTCGCCTCGGAGGCCTCGGAGTTCTGCGCCTCGGAAGGCATCCAGATCCACGGCGGTTACGGCTACATCAACGAGTTCAACGCGGAGCGCTACTTCCGCGACTGCAAGCTCCTGACCGTCGGCGAGGGGACGAACGAGATCCAGCGCCTCCTCATCGCCCGGCGGCTTTTGGAGCGATACGCCATCTGACGGGGTGCTGAATCGCGCCGTTCCGGGTCTCGATATGGGCGGGCATCTTGCCCGCCGGTTCCGTTGTTCGCGATTTCGTTGATGAGCCGTTGCGTCTAAGGAGAGATCAAATGGGTGGAAGGCGCCTGGAAGAATTCAACGTAGGCGACGTCTACAAGCACACCCCCGGCCGGACGATCACCGAGGCCGACAACACCTGGTTCACCCTCCTGACGATGAACACCCACCCGGTCCACATGGACGCCCATTACGCCGCAAAGACGGAGATCGGAAAGATCCTGGTCAACGGGACGCTGGTCTTCTCCATCGCCGTGGGGATGAGCGTCTCGGACGTGAGCGAGAAGTGCATCGCGAACCTGGACTACGAGAACATCGTCCACCACGGCCCGGTCTTCAACGGCGACACGATTTACTCGGAATCCGAGATCCTGGACGTCAGAGAGTCCAAGAGCAAGCCGGACCGGGGGATCGTGTACGTCGAGACCCGGGCGTACAACCAGAAGGGCAAGAAGGTCCTCTCGCTACGCCGCCACGTCCTGATCCCCAAACGCGACAGTAAAGCCGTTCCCGACGAGTGGGGCGGACCGTAGGGTCAAAATCCCACGAAGAGCGGGGTCAGGTCTTGGTTTTGCGTTTCCTCAGAAGTTGAGCGCGTGGCCGTGACGGAAAGAAGCTTCTTGAGACGGCGATGCAGCGACTCCTCCCCCTCTCCCCCCCCATCAGGCCAAGGTGATTCATCACCGGTCGTTTGACCGGGAAGTACAAAGGCAAGCTCTAACGCTATACTTCAGAATTAAGTATGGTGTCCCCCAGATTCCCCCTTTTCTCTCTTCTTGAATTCCCCCAAAATCTCGTTGATAAACGAGGAAACCTGGGGGATAAGTGAGGCTAAACCTCGCCAAGTGGTCAAGAAAATGCGTTTTCGCCCACGCCCGTTTTTTTGGCCTCGGCCGGCAATCGGACATAGCTTCCAATCGTCCGGTCACACCCTTAAAAGACGCTGACGACGAGCCCCCCCGCGACGGTGAGGACGGCCCCGAAAACGACCTGCCGGGTCACCCGCTCCATCTCCCGCAGGAAGACGGCCGAAATGATGACGACGAACAGCGGGGAGGTCTGGATCAGGGTGAAGACGATAGAGACATCCCCTAGGGCGATGGACAGGACTCGACAATAAATCGCCCCGGCGGTGGCCAGCCCGGCCAAGATGATCCACAGCCAGGCCCGACGGGCGCCGATCCGGTATCGGTCCGGTTTCGGGAAAAGCAGGGCAATCAGGGGCAATATCAGAAGGGCTTCCGTGGCCCCGACCCAGGCGGCTAGCAAGGGAGAGTCGAGCCGGGCGAATCCAAACTTGTAGAGAACGGCCGCGAGGCCGGTGCACACCCCCGCGAGCAACGGAAAAATGATGTCGAATTTTCTTCCCCGGCTTGTCTTGACGGGGGTGCGGGGGCGTTCAGCGGAGCGCGGGTCGGTGTCCGCGGGATTCGCCTCCGGCCGCGTTCCGCTTCCGCTCTGGGACACAATCGTCAACACGCCCGCGATTACCGAGGCGATGCCGAAGAATTGAAGGACGCTGGGCCGCTCGCCCAGGAAGAGGGTCGCGCAGATGACCGCGTACACCGGCGCCGCCGACTTGATCGTGGCGGCGCGGGCGGCGCCGATTCGCTGAACGCCGATGTAGAAAAAGGCCATGAAAAGGCCGGGGGTCAGAATTCCCGCGACGGCGAACCAGGCCAGACCCGCCCCGTTGATGGAGCTCAACGCGCCCGTTGTCAAAACCAGAATGGTGTAGAGAACCCACTGGATGATCGCGATCATGAGAGAACCCGCCATCGGCGTCGCGGTTCGCAAGGCGGTTCGCATCGTGGTGTCGGACACCGCATAAAGCAGGGCGCCCAAGAGCGCAACCCATACAGCTAACGGGGGCATCTGTGATTTCCCAAAAGGACAACCCTCGGAGTTTTCGCTGAAACACGAAGAAGGCATGAAAAGAAAATGGCGTCAAGGAGGGAGACGGCGAACCTCCAACGCTCCGCTCCCGAGACAGCCGCTCGCACCCTTAAAAGACGCTCACGACGATTGCGCCCGCGACGGTGAGGACGGCCCCGAAAACGACCTGCCGGGTCACCCGCTCCATCT
>CAYRGS010000014.1:28796-49514 GCA_964423875.1 uncultured bacterium | reverse complement strand
ACGGCCCGCCTATGACGCCATGAAGAAAACCCTCCTCATCCTCGGGCTCGTCCTTGTGATCCTCGCGGGGGGGGTGTACGTCCAGCGCCGCCGGATCCTGATGGCGGTGGGGTCCTTCCTGGTGAGCAGGGACCCGCTGATTCACGCCGATGGGATCGCCGTCCTCTCGGGCCAGGTCCCTTCCCGGATTCTGGAGGGGATCGACCTTTACCGCCGGGGATTCGCACCGCGAATCTTCCTTACGTCGTACGAGGGAACCCCCGAGTATGTGCGTCTGATGAAATCCCTGGGGATCACTTACCAGACAGACTTTCGCGTCCAACGGCGGATCGCCCTGAACCAGGGCGTTCCGGCCGAGGCCATCGAGGTTCTCCCGCCCGCCAGGTCCACCCGGCAGGAGGCCAAGGTGATCTTCGACTACATGCGGAAGAAGGGTTGGCGCTCGGTGATTGTCGTCACGTCGGAATACCACTCCACCCGGACGCGGCTGATCTTCCGGTCGCTGAACCGCCACGGCGTGAAGGTCGCCGTCCATCCGAGTCGCTATGAACGGATGCGTCTGAATTCCTGGTGGCGCGACCGGGGGCAAAGCAAGCAGATTTTCTACGAATACGTGAAGCTGATAAACCACTACACGGCTGGGTTTTAGCGGGAACGGGCCGGGATTGCCCACCGAATGTGATGGTCTCGGAGTTCGCTTGCCGAAGGGATCGCCACCAGCGGTCATTCCCGCCTTCGCGGGAATGACCGCTGGGATTCGGGCGGGAAGAGTTCGCCTTATCGTCCGATCGTCCATTTGTTTGTGAGAAATTCAGGCTAGAACTCGTGAAAGCCGGTTGATTCACGCGACGGTTATTTTTCGGGCCGGCCCAGGATTCATCCAACTCTCGCCTCCTCCCCGCGTTTCGGTGAACTCCAGGGAATTCTGGTGTGGGAAACGTTTCTAATCCATTTATTATCAATCAATTAAACAAATTCAGATTTTTTCTGCCGGTGTAATCAAGAATCCCAGGAGAAGAAATGGGTTGACAACCGAACGCATTCGTCTTACTTTTTATTTAATTTCGTTTATCAAAAATTAAACGAGGCCCTCATCAATGTCCTCCGCCGTTCTTATGGCTTCAGTCCAGAACCCCCTCGAAGCCTTGATGCGTGAGCTCTGGTCGCACCGTCCAAAGCCTGTGCTCTTGGGCGGCGGACTCGCGATTCCCGCGGCAACCGCTTTGTCCGCCGTCCTGGTTTCCCAACACCGGAAGGTCATTTTCGTGGACGGAGCAAACCGCTTCAACCCTTACAACGTTGCTCGGTACGCGAGACGCATTGGATGCCATCCAAAAGACATACTCGACACCAAGAATTTCTTGCTTGCTCGTGCATTCACCTGCCACCAGTTGATAGTGCTTCTCGAAGAAAGGGTGCGGAAACATTTGGATGATGGTCCCGCCATTCTCGTTGTATCCGGTCCGCTGAACACATTCATGGACGAAAGCGTTCCGTGGAAGGAAATCAGGGCGCTCTTCAGACGACTCAAGAAGTCCCTCTTCCAAATCAGCGAAACATCTTCTTTGCTCTTGGCCCAGCATTCGGTTGGCGGCTCACGGGAAAGGCATAGGTTGATGCGGGGTTTGAGCTCAGCGGCGGAAACAATGGCCATTATAGAAGCAAGTGACAGGGGACCCCAGGTGAAAATCGTGAAACCGGAAAGGAAGGTGATAAGAGCGGGAGAAGAGCTCGCCTTGATTACGGCCCAGGGAGAAGCTTGAGATGGGGCGCACTGTTGCACCTTTCAGCCGCGTTTTGGAAGAAGAGGAAAGAGCGCTCAACAAGTTTAAAAGGGCTTTGCGCAAGGAGGACCAGGAAGCTTTCGACCGTCTTTTTGCAGCAGGCAAGCGCCATGTGGCCGCTTCAGTGTATGCAAGCCATCCGTGGCCAATGGATCTCATTTTTCTGTCTGTACTCGTTGAACAACAAAAACTCATTCAGAGGCTGATGCCCCTCCAGACGGAGTTTGAGCTTTTGAGGGATGAGGTTAAAGCTTTGAGAAACGAAGTGAATCGGCTGAAGATCCATGAGAGAGACTGAGGGAATTCTCTTTGACATTTACGTAAGCGGACAAGAAGCGCGGTTGTGGATTCTCACGGAAGACGGCGCTGAGCTTTTTCATCATGCGTATCATCCCAAGGTCTACCTTGAGGGCAAGCGGAACGTTATCACGGAGTTGGTTTCCCGTTTGGAAAAGCAGCGCCTTATCCTTGGAAAGAGGTGGACGGAAAAAATCGAGTTCTGGTCCGCTGATCTCATCAAGGTCTTGGAGCTTGAGGTGGCCGGCGCGCCCCATTATGAAAAGCTTTCCGAAATTCTTCCATCCTACGATGGGCCTTTGCACATCTATAACGCCGACCTTCCTCTGGCCCAGACGTACCTCTATGAGACCGGATTGTTTCCTTGCGGCCATGTGCATGTAGAAACAGAAGGACAGGAGATTCAAAAAATCGAGGCTACGGAATCGGCATGGCAGGACCTCCAACTTCCACCGCTCAGGACAATCACGCTTGAGCCTTTTCGTAAGTCTCCGAATCGCTTTCCGGGTCTCAGGATGTCTTGGGAAGGGAAAGATCATGAAATCGATCCTGAAGGACCGGAAGCGCTGGTCACGGAATTGAACAACGTCATGGAGCGGGCGGACCCTGATCTCCTCCTCACGTCTCAGGGAGACACGTTGCTTTTTCCATGGCTGTTGCGCGCCGAGGCCCTGGCAAAGGCTCGGCTCAACCTGGATCGAGACGCGGCAGTCCCAAGGCGCTCGCTCAGAACAAAGGGCAGGTCTTATTTCACCTACGGCCGGATCCTTTATTCTCCTCCACGCTATCCTCTTTTCGGCCGATGGCACATCGACAAAGAGGCTTCCTTTATGTATCGGGAAGCGGGTCTGGACGGAATCGTGGAACTTTCGCGCTTGGCAAAGATTCCCGTTCAGACCACCGCAAGAACTTCCCCGGGTACAGCCATCTCATCGATGCAGCTGGATGAGGCCTTTCGGCAGAACATCCTGGTCCCGTGGCGGAAAGGCGAGCCCGAGGCTTTTAAAACACCGTGGAAGCTCTTCATCGCGGACAAAGGCAGCTTAACGTATTCACCCGAAGTGGGCGCGTTTGAGAACGTTGCGGAAATTGATTTTGCATCCATGTATCCCGCAATCATGGTCGCGCACAACATCTCTCCCGAAACCATGCTGTGTTCGTGCTGCGAGAAAGATGGTGAAAAAGTTCCTGAATCCGGATACCACATCTGCAAGCGAAGGCATGGGTTGGTTCCAAAGGTTCTGGCGCCAATCCTTGACAGAAGGGAGGCATTGAAACGGCGGAAGAAACTGGCAAGCAATGATCGGGATAGAATTCACTTCGACAAACGTCAAACGGCATTGAAGTGGATCCTTGTCACATGTTTCGGATATTTGGGCTACAAAAACGCGCGCTTCGGGAAAATCGAAGCCCATGAAGCCGTAACCGCATTCGGCCGAGAGAAGCTTCTGCACGCAAAAGAAATTGCGGAAACGCAAGGCTACCGCATACTCCACGCCCTCACCGACTCGTTGTGGATTCATCAAGGAGACATCAGGAAGGAAGCGCTATGCAAGTCTATCGATAAAATTGTTGAAGCAACCCGAATCCCAATGGCATTAGAGGGCGTCTACAGATGGCTGCACTTCCTGCCGTCAAAGCGAAGGCCCTCCGTCGGGACGCCGTCGCGATTCTTCGGTGTCTTGAAGAACGGAAATTTGAAGGCTCGCGGGCTTGCTCACCGAAGGAGTGATACGCCGCGGTTCATCAAAGAAGCGCAATTATCCATTCTGAAAATCCTCAGCAACGCAAGAGATTTGAAAGAATATCATGCCTTGTTCGGGAAAGCGGAGGAAGAGCATAAGCAATGGCGCGAGGAGCTTCAATCCGGGAATGTTTCTCCATGGCGCCTTGTGATGACCCGCAGGCTGACGCGAGATGTAAACAGCTATAAGACGGACACATGGACTTCGTTGGCCGGAAGACAATACGAGCAAGCGGGCATAAAATTGCATGCCGGTGAACGGATTTCTTTTTTGCTGAAGAATGTTTTAGATCCGTTGAAACAAGAGCGCGTGATCGCCGCACCCTTCATCAAGCCAGAGGATAATTACGACCTGAGAAAATATGACCAGATGTTAAATCATGCGGTGGAAGAGCTTTGGTGTACAACGCTGCGGCGGGATGTGTCTTCTCCGGTCGATCCCTATTCTTCCTTATTGCTGCCTCTCTCTTAATCGGGGGCGAAAAACCCTCAAGCGGGAAATTTCAAAAGACGATAGCAATCTCCTGCTTCGAGTCGGACGGCCGTTGTGTTCAGACTCGCTCTTGCGCGTTCCCGCTCCTTATGCCATCTAGGTCCGCGGTTCAATCACAACAAACGATTGGGCTGGACGAGAGGTTCATTCGGGGGGAGACAGAGTTCCTAAAGATGGCCGTCGAGGCCGGTTTCATAAAGCCCAAGGGCTTGAAGAAGGGTCTTTGCGCGTCATCAAGCCATGAGAGATGTGCGGCCCTTTTCCGCGTAGGATTATGGTCCTGTGAAGCCGGGTCGTCGCGGCAAGGCGTCCGGATGGAGCGTCTCAGGGAGCGTTCCGGTCGTGGGTTGGTTGACCCTCCAGCCTGCCTTCGCGAAGCGAAGCGAGTAAGTCCGCCCGGTAAGATACCGGTGATGAGCGCCATGGCGCGCTTCGCGAATAGGCCGACCCAAGCTCGCCACAGAAAGTTGTTGGAGGGGGGGGTCCCAACCCCTGGGAGCCAGGGGGAGGAGGACGCGCGGCGTCTGGTTTCCGCACTGCCGTGTCTGCACAGATGGCGTGCGCCAACCAGGTTGTAATAAGCGCATTCACCTTCATCCGCAGCTTGGCCGGCACGCAAGTGCCCGCCCAGGCGTCCTGGATGAAATAGCCAAGCCCCCGACGGGCGCCGATGCTCTCGACAAAGAACAGGACAGCCATAGCCGTCCCCACACTAATCCGCAGGGTGGTCAGCAGCTCGCTCACCGTGGCGGGCAGGACAATGTGGCGCAGGACAGCCCATCCCCGGGCGTTCAGCGACCGGACGGTGAGGAAATACTCCTCGTCGATCCCCCTGACCGCGTCCCGGACAGTGACCAGGATCTGAAAGAACAGGATGAGGGCGATGATGGCGACCTTCGACGCGTCGCCCAGCCCCAATAGCAGGAGGATGATCGGCAGGAGAACGATTTTCGGAACCGGGTAGGTCAGATAGACGGCCGGGGCGAGGTAGGCGTCCCACGTCTTGTTCCGTCCCATGAACAGGCCCAGGGGCAGACCCGCCGCGACGGCCAGGAAGACGGCAGCCGCCACCCGGTGGAAGCTCTACGTCCGGCTTCTCAAGCGGGAGCAGGGCTATCACCACATTTGACCCCGGCAGGCCCTTGAAAAATCTTACAAACCGGCCCTGTGTCTCTTCGGTCTTGAACGCATGCACCTGTCTTTGACCGGCTTCTCCGGATTTGCTAAAATTTCCGGAATAGCGAGTTCACAGGAGCGAGATTCCGATGCAATCCATCACAGATACTTTGCCGCGATTCAGAGATCAGCGACTCCTGCCCCTCTGGGAGAAGGTCCAGGTTGGCGAGCGACTCTCTAGGGACGAAGGCCTCTTGTTGTTCGAGACGGATGACCTCCTAGGACTCGGGCGGATGGCGAACTTCGCCAAACAGCGGCGCGCCGGGGACTGGGTCTTCTTTGTCATCAACCGCTACATCAATCCCACGAACGTCTGTGTCCTCTCCTGCAAGTTCTGCGACTTCGCCAGAAAGAAGGGTGAGGCCGGCGCCTTCGAGTACAGCATCGAGGACATCCTGGGGATGCTCAAGGACGAAGTCCGAGAGGTCCACATCGTAGGCGGCCACCACCCGGACTGGCCCTTCGAGTACTACGAGCGCCTGATCCAGGCGAGCCACGACCGGCATCACCAGATCCAGATCAAGGCTTTCACCGCTGCCGAAATCGATTACTTCTACCGGCGTTGGAAGACCCAGCCGGAGGAGGCGCTGGCCCGCCTCAAGGCGGCCGGGCTCCACTCGATGCCCGGGGGGGGGGCGGAGATCTTCTCCAAGCGGATTCAGAAGGCGCTCCACTACACCGGCAAGGCGGACGCCGAGCGCTGGTGCGAGATCCACGGCATGGCCCACCGTCTGGGTATTCGGACCAACGCCACCATGCTCTACGGCCACATCGAGACCCTGGCCGAGCGCGTCGACCACCTCCTTCGCCTCCGAGTCCAGCAGGATGAGAGTGACGGCTTCCTGACCTTCATCCCGCTCGCCTACCAAGTGGGGAACACAAAGCTGGTGCGGCGCCAGACCCCACCGATCGATGACCTTCAGACCATCTCGGCCTCGCGTCTCCTCCTCGACAACTTTCCCCACGTGGAGGCCTACTGGGTGATGATCGGCGAGGCTACAACATCGGTGGCTCTGCACTTCGGCGCCGACGATGTCAACGGCACGTTGGAAGATGAAAGGGTCGCCCATGCGGCGAAGGCGGAAAGCCCCATTGGCCTCGTGCGTGAAAAGCTCTTTCGGATGATCCGCGACGCGGGAAAAATCCCCGTCGAGCGCGACGCCCTGTACAACGTGGTCAAGGTTTGGAACCAGTGATCACTGATTCAGTCATGTCCTATATTCTAGCCGGAAAAAAGAGGAATATGATTCATCAGGGAGCGAAATGGTCCCCGAGCGGCACGATAAGTTTCTTCCGATATTTTTGAGGCTGGTGCACGAAACCGATGACCATGGGCAGCATGAATATGGGCGTCCGGATGGAGTCGAATCTTACAAATGAACACGGTCTCAGATAGGGTGCCACGCACAAAGCGGAGATGATGGAGATTTTATTGTGGGAGCGGGTGTGCAGACCGCGGGACCACCATGAGGCCTTGATTCAACAATCAATCTCTCGTGCTCTTCGGCATTCCAGTGCCTCTGGGTTTTCGATAGATCCTATGCGCCACCACCTGCCAAAACTTCAGGACATTCATTGTGCAGGAGTCAATCGCTGGTAATGCTCAGGGTCGGACACATCCCGTACCTCGTTTTCGAGCCTTTTTTCTCCCACCTGTCGGGATTTGAGCTTGTTCAGCTGAATCCCCGGATGCTCGGACGCGCCATGGCCCAGGGCGTCCTCGACGCGGGCCCGCTTTCGCTGGTGGATTTCCTCAGATTGGAGACCGCGCTTACGCCGCTTCCGTTCGGCATCGCCACTCGGGGTGCGGCCCAGAGCGTTTTGCTCTTTTCAAACCGTCCGCTTTCCGAGTTGGGCGGCGCGGTGCTCGCCGTTAGCCCCGAAACCTCCACGTCCGTCGAGCTCCTTAGGATCCTCCTCACCTTGAAGTATGAGGCCATTCCCCGCGCTTGGGTCGGGACCGATGAGCCCCACGATGCCGTGCTCCTCATCGGCGACCAGGCGATCCGGGCGCTCAAGTCCCGCCCCTGGTTCTCTCATGTGGTGGACCTCGGGAGTGAGTGGGTTCGGTGGATGGGGCTTCCCTTCGTCTTCGCCCGGTGGGCGGTGCGGACCTCCGTCCCGGATGCGGAACAGATCACCCTTCGGCTCGCCCTCGACGAGGGGCTGGAGCGAGGGCTCGCGGCACTCCCCGGGATCGCTCGAACCCGCCGCGACACAGGATTCAGCGATGCCGAGGTGGTAAGCTATCTGAACGGGTTCATCAATCGGCTTGGGGCTGAAGAAGAAAAGGCCATTGCCGAGTTCAGCCGACTGCTGGCCCTCGTGGAGGAACAGCAGTGCTGAGCGAAGTCGAGGCCAAGGTAGACGCCGGAAAGCGGGTGACGCGCGCAGAGGGACTCTGGCTCCTCAAAGAGGCGCCCCTGTTGGAGTTGGGGGCGCTCGCCCAGGAGGTGCGTTTCAGAGTCATCCCCGAGCGGCGCGTCACGTTTGTCATCGACAGTAATCCCAACTATACCAACGTCTGCGTCACGGACTGCCAGTTCTGCGCCTTCTACCGTAAGCCCGGTTCCCCCGAGGCCTACACGCTCACGGTGGACGAAGTGCTCAAAAAGGTCGAGTCCGCCGCCGAGAAGGGCGCCACAACGGTCCTCTTGCAAGGCGGCCACAATCCAGAGATCCCCCTAGAATACTACCTGACCCTGGTCCGGGAGACACGTCGGCGCTTCCCCCAGGTCACCCCGCACTTCTTCTCCGCCTCGGAAATCCAGACCATGAGCCAGACGGCCGGGCTCGGCGTGAGAGAGATCCTTAGCCGTCTGAGGGAAGCCGGCCAATGCACCCTGCCCGGCGGGGGTGCCGAAGTGCTCTCGGAGAAGGTGCGGAAGCGGATCGAGCCCAAAAAGGGCGGGCCCTCGGCCTGGCTTGACGTTCACCGCGAGGCCCACCGGCTTGGCTTCAAGTCCACCGCCACGATGATGTATGGCCACCTTGAGCAGCCCGATGACATCTTCGATCACCTGGACGCAGTCCGCGACCTGCAGGATGAACTGGCTGGTTTCACCGCGTTCGTCCCTTGGTCCTTCAAGCCGGAGAACACACTTTTAGAAAAATGGATCAAGCACTATGCCGGGCCGAACCAGTACCTCCGCATGCTGGCCGTGGCGCGTCTCTATCTGGACAACTTCCCCCATATCCAGGCCTCCTGGTTCTCCGAAGGGAAGCGGGTCGGGCAACTTGCGCTACGCTTCGGAGCCGACGACTTCGGCGGAACGCTCTTCGAGGAGAACGTGCACGCCGCCGCTAACTTTGTGAACAAGGTAATGGTGGTGGAGGTCTGCACGCTGATCCGTGAGGCCGGCTTCACCCCCACACAACGCACGACCCTTTACGAAATCCTGAAGGTCTACTGACTCAGATCGGATCCAGCGGCGGGATTTCGGAGATCCGCCCCTTTTCGCGGGAGAACGACAAGAGCAGCTTCAGCGCCTCCCGTCCCTCGTCCCCCAGTGTCAGGGTGTAGTTGTTGACGTACATGAGGACAAAGCGGCGACAGGTGTCATGGTCGATGCCGCGGCCGTACCGCATGGCGTACTCGATGGCCTCATCAATGTGCGCGTGGGCATACGCGATGGAACGGCGCAGCGCCTCCGACATTTCCACCCCCGTGCTCTCGCCCAGATCCCGCCGCACCACGTTGATCCCCAGCGGAAGCGGGAGGCCGGATTCCCGTTCCCAGGCCTCCCCGAGGTCCAACACTTTGTGAAGGCCCATTGCCTGATGGGTGATCTGTCCTTCGTGGATCAGGAGCCCCACCTCGACCTCCCCATCCAGGACGGCCTTCGGGATCTCGTCGAACGCCATCTCGATGAATTTGGGGTCTCCACAGTAGATCTGAAGCAAAAGGGCCGAGGTGGTGTATCTGCCCGGGATGGCCACCACCCGGTCCGGAATCTCCCCCGGGTCCATCGGCTGTCGGGCCACCAGGATGGGCCCATACCCCTTCCCCATGGAAGCGCCGCAATCCATGATCCGGTATCGGTCGGCCAACTGGGGATAGGCCGCCGCCGAGATGGCGGTGACCTCGAGCTCCGCCGTGCGGGCCCTCTGGTTAAGCGACTCGATATCCTCAAGCACGTGGGTAATCTCACAGCCCTCAGCCTTCACCTTCCCCGCGGTAAGCGCGTAAAACATAAACGCGTCGTCTGGGTCCGGGGTATGTCCGATCCGAATCATTGTCATTCAATGTCTCCATGAAAAAGATTGCGACCCGAGAGAAGAGTATCGAGGCCATCCTGCCGGTCTTTGCGCAGAAAGGATACCAAGCGGGTCATCGTGGATGTCATCCCCCTCCTCCGCGGATCCGGCGACCGGAATCACCGAAGGCGAGGCATGAAACCCCAAAGCCAAAAACGCGCTTTCCAAAACAAAAAATTTAAATCGGAGTCTTAAGGCCCCCCCTTCCCTTTCCTCGATTTAAGGATTCCCATCCATTAAGAACGCCAGAGGACATCGGCCACTGCCCCCATTCCGACGATGACGCTGAACCAGGCGTTCAGGTGAAAGAACGATAGATCCACCCGGGAGAAATCACCGGGCCGGACCACGACATGCTCATACGCCAACAGGGCGGTCCCCAGCAACCAGGACAGCCAATAGATCCCTCCCAGTTGACCGGACCAGCCGGCCATGAAGAGGGAAACAACCGTCACAAAGTGCAGCCCGCCGGAGAGCCAAAGGGCGCGCGGGACGCCGAATCGGGCCGGGACGGATCGCAGCCCCTCGGCCCGGTCGAAATCGAAATCCAGGCAGGCGTAGATCAGGTCGAATCCGGCCACCCACGTCGTGGCGCCCAGCGCGAGCCACAAGGGGACAGCCGTCAGGTCTCCGCGAACAGCGATCCAGGCCCCGGCCGCCGCGCACCCGTGGACCGACCCCAGGAACAGGTGGCAGCTCCACGTCCACCGCTTGGCGTAGGAATAAAAAACGATGATCCCCACCACGACCGGCGAGAGCCAGAGCGTCAGGCGGTTCAACAGGCCGGCGGACACAAGGAACAGGGCGAGCGAGAGCGCCATGAAGACCCAGATGCCTTTTCCTTCCACGATGCACCGGAAGGCTAGCCGGTCCTGCGTTCTGGGGTTCTTCGCGTCAAAGTCCTTATCGGCGAGTCGGTTGAGGGCGAAGGCGAAGTTCCGCGCCCCGACGGCCGCCGCGACGATCCAGACCAGCGACCACGCCGAGGGGACCCCCCCGGCGGCGAGAAACGCCCCCGCCAGCACAAAGGGCAGGGCGAAGACCGAATGCTCGAACTTGACCAGACGGAACAACTGGACGGCCGTCCCGCCGTCCTTCGGACCCGGACCGGGATTCCGGGAATCTGCCGTGTACGGGTCCTTTCCCAGGCGATCGCTCCCGCCGGCAGGGTCCCCGCCCTCCTCCCCCCGTGCGGCCTCAATCAAGTCCGTACTCCTCCCAGCGGCCGTCCACCAAGGCCTTGACCTCCGGACTCATCCGGGCAACGTCGGGCCACTCGCGATCGAATCCTTCCTCTTTCCATTTGACCGTGGCGTCGATCCCCATCTTCGTGCCGGCCGTGAAGCGGGCGGAGGCGTGGTCCAGAACCTCGGCGGGTCCGTCCACGAAGCAGACGTCCCGGCGGGGGTCGATGTTGCTCGAAACGATCCAGGCGACCTCGCTCACGTCCTGCACGTCCACGTCCTCGTCCACAACGATGATGACCTTGGCGAACATCATCTGTCCCAGCCCCCAGAGGGCGTGCATCACCTTTCGCGCGTGATGGGGATACCGCTTCCGGATGGAGACGATGACGAGGTTGTGAAACACCCCCTCGGCCGGCATGTTGAGGTCCACCACTTCGTGAAGCTGCATCTGGATCAGGGGCAGGAAGATGCGCTCGGTCGCCTTCCCCATGTAAAGGTCCTCCATGGGAGGCGGGCCGACGATAGTCGTGGGGTAGATGGGGTCCTTCCGGCGGGTGACGCACTGGACATGGAAGACCGGGTAATCGTCCGCCAGGGAATAGAAGCCGGTGTGGTCGCCGAAGGGCCCTTCGCGGCGAACCTCGCCGGGCTCCAGATAACCTTCGAGGACGATGTCCGCGTCGGCCGGCACCTCCAGGTCCACGGTCTCGCATTTGACGAGACGAACCTTCTTCTGGCGCAGAAAGCCCGCGAAGAGGAGCTCGTCCATCCCGGGAGGAAGGGGCGAGCTAGCGGCGTAGGTCAGGATCGGGTCCCCCCCGATGGCCACGGCCGCTTCCATCCGCTTGCCGGCCCGGGCGTGCTCCCGGTAGTGCGCGGCCCCGTCGTGATGCCGGTGCCAGTGCATCCCGGCCGTCTCGCGGTCGAAGATCTGGAGCCGGTACATCCCCACGTTGCGCTTGCCTGAAAGGTCCTTGGTGTAGACCTGGGGGATCGTGATGTAGCGGCCGCCGTCCTCCGGCCAGCACTTCAGGGCGGGGATGAAATCCAGCGTCGCGCCCTCCCGGACGACGACTTCCTTGCAGGGGCCGGTCGAGACCGTCTCGGGACCGATGGCGGCGAGTTTCATGAGGGGGGGCAGGCGCTTGAGCTTATCCATCAGGCCTGTGGGCATTTCAAGGTTGAGGAGCTCGCGGATGCGTCCGGCGACGGTCTCGAAGGTGTCCACGCCCAGGGCCATGCACATGCGCTTCTCGGAGCCCAAGGCGTTGATCAGAAGCGGGATGTTGTGCCCTTTGACGCTCTCGAAAAGCAGCGCAGGGCCGCCCCGCTTGACGGACCGGTCGGCGATCTCCGTGATTTCGAGGGTCGGATCGACCTCGGCGGAGACCCGCTTGAGCTCGCCCGCCGCTTCGAGCGCGGTGACGAATTCTGTTGTGCTGTCGTATGCCATGTCAGGATTGCGCCCCGCTTGTGAAGCATTTCTCAATAACGAATCATAACATAGAGGCTTAAAGGCGCATCCGTTCCAAAGGGCAAAACGTCCCAGGGGGCTTTTTTGAAAAACCGCCCCCCTGACCCCCTGAAAAACTTTTGGCGGCCGAGCTGTGCTCGGCCTTGCTGGGGGTGGATGTCTTATTGGCTGCAGCGCCTGGCTGTGGCCCGCGCACGGCTTCGTTTCTTGCGAAAGCGGGCGGCACCTTTGGCGCCGCCCGCTTTCGCAAAATGAAATTTTTCGATGAGGGGATTGGGGGGGACATTGTTGAAAACTGTCCCCCCCAAGGTTCTCGCTCTTCCTACTCGATGACCTTCGGCACCTTATAGTGGCCGTGGTCGGACGACGGGGCGAGGGAGAGAAAATCCTCTCGGGGGAGCGGGCTTTGGACCTCATCCTCCCGGTAGACATTCTCCATCGGAAGAACCGTCGTGACCGGCTCGACGCCTTCAGTGTCCACTTCGTTCAGCAAGTCCATATACCCCAGAATGTTCGCGAGCTGGTCCTGGAAGCGTTCCCGCTCCTCGTCCGAGAATTGCAGCCGCGCGAGCTGGGCGACGTGTTCGATTTGTTCTTTTGTGAGGTTCACGGCTGGTGGCCCTTTATGCGGTTCTAGCAATAGTATAGCGGCCTCGAAACGTTTTGGACAGCCTCAACAAGTTGGCTCGTTCAACGCCGTTATTCCCACGCAGGCGGGAATGCATCTATCTCAACCCCTTCATGTAGCGGGGACCCGGTGTGGTCGCCCTTCAAGCACGTGATCCAGCGCGTAGGGGCCGGTCCCCGTCCCGGCCCGTAGCACCCTCTGGCCGACATCATGATCCACAGATTACACAGATTCTCACAGAGGAAAACCGCATAAAACCCTCCGGAATGTTTGGCTGTTTGCCTTCTTCTATCTGCGGAGACCCTTCGGCCGGCTGCGGGGCCATAGCGTCGCCGCCAGACCCAATCGCTTCGCCGTGCGCAACACCCAGGTCTCACTCCCGAACGGCCGACTCCGCTGCACGCTCGCGTCAAGAAAAAACTTCCAACCCCTTTCTTTTCCCTGACCCCATTTCGATACATTCGGCCCGATTCATTTTGGCGGCACAGCGCCGATTGTTTCAACGATGAGGCCATAGTGCTCAGGGCGACGGTGGGCGGCGAAATCAAATGTGGTCTCTCTGAGGTACCGGCCGGCTTCCAGATCGCATTTCGCCACGATTAATTCATCCTCCAGTGTCAGACTCTGGGCCACGATTTCGCCGGTGGGCGATATGATGACGCTGCGACCCATCATATCGACCCCCTCCTCCCGGCCAGCCTTGGCGACACCGACCACCCACGTGCCGTTCTGGTAGGCCCCCGCCTGCATGGAGAGGTGGTTGTGAAAGGCGCGCAGGTGCGGCGGCTCAAACAGCAGACCGTTCAGCGTGGGGGTATTGTAGCCGATGAGGACCAGTTCGACCCCTTGCAGACCCAAGACGCGAAAGGCCTCGGGCCAGCGGCGGTCGTTACAAATCAGAATTCCGATCAATCCGTCCATGGCCTTCCAGACCTTGAAGCCGAGGTTTCCCACATCGAAGTAGCGCTTCTCAAGGTGCTGAAACATGCGTTTTGGGTCGTCTTCCGCGTGGCCCGGAAGATGAATCTTGCGGTACTTGCCGATGATGCGGCCTGACGGATCCACGAGGATGGCAGTATTGTAACGGCGGGATTTTCCGTTTTCCTCGGTAAGTTCCGCGAACCCCAGATGAAAGCCGATCTGAAGCCGCGCCGCTTCCTCGAAAAGCGGGTGGGTTTCTTCGTTGGGCATCGCACGCTCATAAAACCCGTTCAGTTCTTCCTCATTCTCGATGTGCCAGCGTGGAAAAAAGCTCGTCAGCGCGAGTTCGGGATAGACAACAAGCCTACACCCCCGCTCCTTGGCCTCCCGCAAGAGGACAAGCATCCGCTTGACTACGGACCTGCGTGACTCGTTCCGTCCGATTGGTCCGAGCTGTGCGCCGCCCACCGTCAGAATTCTCGACATGGACTTCCCTCCGTGATTCGTGAACAATCTCTCATTTTGTCACTTTGGCACGTTTCGCGGATAAACCCAAGAAGAGGACACGTGAGAAATAAGGCGATTCGATTGGGTCTTTTCTTGAACCTCAGAATCCAGCCGTGTTCGCCTAAGCCTTGCAGGGATTTCCTCGAGGAATTTGAATGTGAAGCCTGACCCCATCCTCATTGGATGGTTCCGGATTGGTTCAAAAAAGAGGTGGTGAATCAGTGGTAAACTGGGGACCCTGATGTCATTTGCGGATTGCAGGATTGCAAAACTGGAGTCATTTTGGAAATCTCGGTTTGAGCCGACTCATCACACTGGATGAGATCAGACAGAGCCGCAAGAATCTACCCGCTTTCATCCGGCGGACGCCCATCCTCCCCATCGGAAGGGACCCCGCCGAAACCGGCCGCGAGGGTCTATTCGTCAAGGCCGAAAATCTCCAGGTCACTGGCGCCTATAAGCCCCGCGCCGCCTTCAGCATCCTGAACGCCGTTTCGCCAAAAGCGCGGACAGCCGGGGTGGTGATGAGCTCATCGGGGAACTTCGCTCAGGCGTTCGCCTATGCCGGGGCTTCCATGGGCGTGCCGGTCGTGGTCGTCATGCCGGAGGGAACAAGCCCGTACAAGATCGATGCCGCGCGGGGTTACGGGGCCGAAGTCTGTTTTTGCCGAGACACCCTCGACCGCCAACCCACGGTGGAGCGCGTCGCCCGTGAACGGGGGATGACGGCCGTCGACACGTGGGAGCACCCCATGACGGTGGCCGGACACGGCACCCTGGGGCTGGAGATCCTCGAGGACCTTCCGGACGTGGAGCAAGTCCTGGTTCCGGTCGGCAGCGCGGGCCTGGCCGCGGGAATTGCCACCGCCGTGAAGGAGTCGCGCCCCGGGGTGAAGGTCATCGGCGTTCAGCCTGAGCGCGCCAACGCGGCGTATGTTTCCCTCCAGCGGGGCAAACCGGTGACAATCGACGATTGGGACAGCATCGCCGACGGCCTCGCGCCGAAGCGTCCGGGCGACCTTCCCTTCCGCCACATCCGGAAGTATATGGACGGAATTGTGTTGATCGCCGAGGCGGACATCGCCTCCGCGTTCCGGACGCTGCTCTTCCGGGGAAAGATCCTGGCCGAGCCCGCCGGCGCCGTCGCCCCGGCGGGCTTTCTGACGGACAAGGTGGACACCGCCTGCAAAACCATCGCCCTCGTCACAGGCGGCAACCTGACCAAAGCGGTAATGTGGAAGATGCTGGAGATGCCGGTGGAATGAAGATCGGGAACAAGAAGGAGAAGGATTGATGTCTTCACCAACTATCGGGATTAATGGAGGCGGAATTGGCGGGATGACGGTGGCCATCGCACTGCGGTTGATCGGTCATGATGTAATTGTATTCGAACAGGCGTCGCAGTTTTTGCGCATCGGCGCTGACGTCAATCTCACACCCAACGCCGTTCATGCTCTTGATCGTCTTGGGCTCGGTCAGAAACTGCGTGAGACGGCTGCGCGGCCGACCCATCGCATCAGCCGCAAGTGGGATACCGGCGAAGAGACATCGCGCTTGGAAATGGCGGATAGCGCCGAGAAAAAATACGGCGCGCCACAGTTGACGATCCATCGCGGCGACCTGCTCAAAGCGCTCAACGACAGGCTTCCGGAATCAGTCATACACCTGGACAAGCACGCCGAGGGCATTACAAACGATGACGATACGGTTACGATTCATTTTGCCGATGGAACTAAACGGACTGTGGATGCCCTGATTGGCGCAGACGGGATTCATTCAGTTGTGAGAACCGCTCTGTTTGGACCGGAGAATCCGGAATTTACGGGTCTGGTTTCCTATCGCTCGGTTGCGCAGCGCGAAAAATTGTCTGTGTCTAATCTGGATGCGTTCACAAAGTGGTGGGGTCCGACATCTGAGCGTCAGATTGTGACATTCCCACTCAATAGGGGCAAAGAGACGTTCATATTCGCGACCACACCGCAGGAAAACTGGCGCCAAGAATCTTGGACGATTCCGGGTGATGTGAAAGAGCTGCGCAAGGCCTATGAAGGCTTTCATCCGGAAGCCCAGGCGCTGCTCGATGCATGCACCAAGGTTACGAAATCAGCCCTCTATGTGCGCGAACCAATGCCGGTCTGGTCGGTCGGTCGGACAACGCTTCTGGGAGACGCCTGCCATCCGATGATGCCTTTCATGGCGCAAGGTGCTTGCATGGCGATTGAAGATGCAGTCGTCCTTTCCAGGGTGATGGAAGGGGTCGATGCACAAGGAATTCCAGCGAAATTCAAGCGCTATGAAGAAGCCCGCAAAGAGCGCACAGCTTGCGTTCAGAGAGAATCGCGTGGGAACGAATGGCTGAAAGAAGGGGGCAATGCGGATTGGGTCTACGGTTACGACGCCTGGTCCGTTCCGCTGTCTTGACCAGTCCTTGAAACGTCCCCCTTCCCCTCCACGAGGAGAAAAGGCATGTCCCCTCCGAAGCTCGATTTAAAGCCCGTAGATCAAGCCGAAATCCAGTTTTTGATTGACAACTACGTCGATACCCTGCTCCCCAATCAAGAATGCGTCATTCGCCCTACTAGGTCAGACGACCAGGGATTCATGAAAACCCCACTCCTAGCGGAGCATGGTCTCTCGCTCCTTATTCGAACGCACGAGAGAAACACAGCCCACACGGTTCTCATGGACGGGGGTGTGAGCGTAAAAGGACTTCTCCACAATGTGGAGCACCTAGAAGTCAGTCTTTCATCCGTTGAGGCCGTTTTCTTGAGTCACGGTCACGTGGACCACCGAGCCGCGTTAGCCGAAATGATCGAGCGAACGGGGAAAAAAGACCTTCCCGTGCATTTCCACCCGGACGCGTTTCTGAATCGCCGCGCCATCATGGCAGACGGGGAACATTACATCATGCCCCCCTTCCAGACGGAACACCTCATCCAGGCAGGTGCGCAGATCAAGACAGGGAAAGAACCGAAGCTGCTGGGCGAGGCAACCATGGCCCTGACCGGGCAAATCGAACGCAAGACCGACTTCGAGCAGGGCTCTCCGGATCACTACTGTGAACGGGAAGGAGAACTGGAACCGGACCCCTGGATCTGGGATGACCAATCCCTCATCATCCACGTCCGGGATAAGGGTCTCGTGGTCGTCACTGGATGCGGCCACTCCGGGATCGTCAATACAGTCCATCACGCTCGGGAAACCACGGGTGTCCAAGACGTGCTGGCCATTATGGGGGGGTTTCATCTGACCGGCGGAATATTTGAACCGATTATCGACCCCACGGTCGAGGCTTTAATGGAGATCGATCCCCGGTGGCTCGTCCCCACCCACTGCACCGGCTGGAAGGCCGTTCGACAGTTCCAGGAAAAATTTCCCGAACGCTTCATCCAAAACAGCGTCGGGACAACCTATCAGTTTTGACAGAAAAAATTCAATCCTTCTCGAAACGATTACCTTTTTCAATCGTCGCGTACGGCGATGGCCTCAATCTCGATTAGGAATTCATCCCTAAGGTCTGTGGTTCTGGGTCGAATCGGGGGGGCACCATACTCATTTCCCCTTATCCCCCCTTTTTCGCCCTGGCTTCCGCCGTTGCAGGATATAACCCGATACCTCTTCAAGCTTTCCAACAAAACCGTCATTTCCCAAGAAAAAGTGTGGGGGTCAATTCTTGACTTTGCACTCCTGAAAGATCACCGACCTGTGCGGAACTGCGATGAGGGCCGGAATCTTGGACTTTGGCTCTGAGAGACTGTGATTCCAACACGATTCGCGGCTGAGGGAGCGATCCGCAGATTGAAGGGGGAGGACAAGGACGAAAGCCAAATTCGATCTATCCACAGATTACGCAGATTGGAGGAGACCGAAAAAGACTCGATGCGAGATTCCTCGTCGAGACCTGGCGGTCTCTCGCTCGGAATGACAAGCAGCAGTGTGGGTCTTGGTTGATTCAAAAATCTGTGCAATCTGTAAAATCTGTGGATGGGTTATGGGGTCAACCCGTCTCCTTCATCGGCGCGTACTTGACGACCAGTTGCTTGGCGCCGGAGGCGAACCGGACGGACACGCGCAGTTTGTCGCCTGATCCATTGCGGGCCACAATCGTGCCGGGTCCGAACCGCTCGTGGACCACCCGGGCGCCGACGCCCCATGGTCCGGGGAAGCGGGGGGAGGCAAGGCTCCCGGGCGGGATTTTCTCCCGGGCTGATTCCCGCCGTTCCGGTGAGGCCCCGGCCGCCCGCCGGGAAGGGGAGGAGGGGGGGGGGAAACCGTCGCGCCCACGGCCATGCCGGGAGACACCCGTGATCGGGCCGGATTCATCCCCTTTGCGGACAAGCACCTCGTCCGGGATTTCCGACAGGAAGATCGATTCCGGGTTCGAGAGGGTCCGGCCGTTCATCATCCGGGAGCGGACCCGGGTCAGAATGAGCCGGTTTTTGGTCCGCGTCATGCCGACGTAGAAAAGCCGGCGCTCCTCCTCGATCTCCGCGTCCCCGGCCCGAAGGGATTGGGCGTGGGGGAGGAGGCCGTCCTCCACGCCGGTGAGAAAGACCGTGTCGAACTCAAGCCCCTTGGCGGCGTGCAGCGTCATGAGGAGCACAACGCCGGCATCTTCTTCCCCGGCGGCGTCCACGTCGGAGAGCAGCGCGGTTTCGTCCAGGTAATCGCGGAGCTTCGGGGGTTCTCCCTGGGCGTCGATCCGCCGCGCGTGGAATTCCTCGACGGATCGGAGAAACTCTTCGACGACTTCCCCGCGGCCCGCCTGCCGGCAAAATTCCCCGTACCCCGTCTTGTCCAGGACTTGGCGAACCAAGTCCGCCATGGGCAGTCGGGCCGCGTCATCGACCAGAGCGCGCATCAATTCGTGAAAGGCCGCCAGACTGTTTTTCGCCGCACCGGCAAACGGGCTTTCCGGCGCGGCAATCACCTCCCACAGGGACTTCCCGTCCCGTCCGGCCAGCTCCCTCAACCGGGCGATGGTCGTCCCGCCGATCCCCCGGACGGGCGTGTTGATGATGCGAAGAAGGGCGTCGTCGGCCCTCGGGTTCGCCAGGACTTTGAGATAGGAAACCAGGTCCTTCACTTCCTTTCGGTCGAAGAAGCGGAGCCCGGCCAACACGCGGTGGGGGATTCGGTTCCGGCGGAACGCCTCCTCGAACGGGCGGGTCTGGGAATGGGTGCGGAAGAACACGGCCGTCGTGCCGAACCCCCGGCGGTCTCCTTCCTCCGGCTTCGAGGGCAAGCGGATCTGGGAGGCGACGAATTCGGCCTCCGCGTTCTCGTCCGGCGCAATGAAGAGCGTCAGCTTCTCGCCCGTCTCCCGGGTAGGGATGAGCGATTTCTCGCGCCTTTGCCGGTTCCGGGAGATCACCCCGGCGGCGCCGCGCAGGATAGAGGCCGAGGAGCGGAAATTCTCCTCCAGGCGGATCACCCGGATGCCTGGATACGCCCGCTCGATGTGCAGGATCCCCTCCACCTCCGCCCCCCGCCAGCGGTAGATGCTCTGGTCCTCGTCGCCCACGACGCAGAGGTTCCGGCCGTCCCCGGCGAGAAGCTTGAGGAACCGGTGCTGCGCGCCGTTGGTGTCCTGATATTCATCCACCAGGATGTGGCGGAAGCGGGAACGATAGGCCTCCAGGATTTCGGGATGCCCGCTCAGGAGCCGGAGGGTCAGGAAGAGGAGGTCGTCGAAATCGGCGGCGCCCGAATCCCGGAGGCGGCGCTGGTAGAGCGGATAGGCCTGGCGCACCTTCGCGTCCAGACCGAAGTCCCGTCCCTGGAATTCCTCGGGGCCGAGATCCCGGCTCTTGGCCCCGCGGATCGCCGCGAGGATGGCGCGGGGAGGATAAAGCTCCCGGCTGATCTTGAGATCGGCCGAAACGGCGGTGATCGCGGCGAGGCTGTCCGTTCCGTCGTAGATTGTGAAGTTCGGCTCGAGGCCGACGGCCTTTCCGTCCCTGCGCAGGATGCGGGCGCACCCGGCGTGGAAGGTCGAGATCCAGGGGAGGCGCGAATTTCCGCCGGACGGTCCCGATGCGTTGGAAGAGGGCCGGGTCTCGTCCTCCTCGCCTTCTTCTTTCCGTCCGGAGAGCAGCCGGGCAACGCGCTCGCGCATTTCGCCGGCGGCCTTGTTCGTGAACGTGAGCGCGAGGATCTCCTCGCGCCCGACGAGACCGTCGGTGATCAGGCGGGCGATGCGCCGCGTGACCACGCGGGTCTTTCCCGACCCCGCTCCCGCGAGAACCAA
>CAYRGS010000014.1:0-28786 GCA_964423875.1 uncultured bacterium | reverse complement strand
TCTCCGCGAGGGCCGGGGTTTGGGGGATCGTGTAGAACCAACAGGGGAGACCCCTGGTGTAGAACGGCTTCTTTCTGGCTGGGCGTGAGACCTTTGAGATGGGCTGTCACGGACGGGCTATTTCTTTTTCAGGATGATGTCCATCCGCCTCGATTCGGGACGGACAATGGCGTCGGCCGGGTAAAACCCCTTCCAGACGGCGGCGTTCGAGTAGATCCAGGTGCGCGGCCCGACCAGGGTCCCGGGGGAGGTCACCGCGTTGCAGCCGATCTCCACATCGTCGCCCAGGACGGCGCCGAGCTTGCGGAGACCCGTGTCGAACCGGCGGCCTTCACTCTCGATGACGATGGCGTGTTTCTCCCGACCGGCCTTCTGCTCCGGCGTGCGCAACTGGAGGTTGGCGAGTTTCGTTCCCGCCCCCAGATTGACGCGCCGCCCCAAGAGGCTGTCCCCAACGTAGGCGAAGTGCCCCGCCTCGGCCCCGGCGAAAAAGACAGAGTTCTTGACCTCCGTGACGTGACCGACGACGGCCCCGTCCGCCACGATCGCCTCGCCCCGCAAATAGGCCCCCTGGCGGATCTCCGCCCCCGCCCCGATAAGAGCACCCGCCTTGATCAGGACCCCGGGCTCCACCGCGGCGCCGGCGCGGATGAGAATGCGCAGGTCCGGAAGAAACAGGTCTTCTTCCAGCCGGACCGGGGCGTCGGCGTAAATCATTCCCGCGTGAAGACTCAGACCGGCAGGGACGGGGCCGGGGGAGGCGTCGAATTCCGCAATCGTCTCGTCGATGTATGCGGCGATGCGGGGAACGCCTTCCCAAACGTTATCGGCGTCCCGAAAGAGGCCGGCGACCCAGGGATCTTCGTCCCCGGGAAAATAGAACGCCCGCTCCGTTTCCGCCCGGTTGTCCATCAGCGCTCCCTCCCCCCCGCCGGCCTACCGGTTCGAGACTTCCCCCCCTCCGACGCACCAGCGGCCCAGCTCGGTTATCGTCCAATCGCCAGCGCCCCGCACGATCAACCCCTGACGCTCCATCTCCTTGAGCAGCCGCCCCGACTCCACGCCGGCCCGGATCGACTCCTCCGCCCGCCTTTGGCTCAACCTCTCCTGAAGCAGTCTCTTCAGGAGGAAGCGCTCGGCGGCCCGGTACGGATGCGCCTCGCTTTTGAGGTCCCGGAGCAGCGCCCTCGCCGCCGCGTCGGCCACGGAATCCAGGGCCTTCACGTCCTCCGCGCGGCCCTGGACGGTCACGCCTGTCCGCTCCTCCGTGCCGGAGTTGCGGACGAATACGCCCGCACGCTGAACGCCCCCGGCGTCGTCCAGCGCAAGATACAACATTCCGGGGTCTTCGGGGATTTTCAATCGTCTCGCCCGGACCGACCGGCCGAACGCCGACCGGCAGGACCGGGCCAAGAGTCCGTCCATGTCGCGCCAGACCTCCGTCCCCGGGGCGAAGCGCGCGCGATCCGTATATAAGGCGTAGCGGGTCTTCCGGTGTCCGGCCTCGAAGGGGCGGCGGACGGCCTCCATCCACGCTTCCGTCGATTTCCCGGGGGCGAGACTTCGCATCGACACCAGGGCGTTGACGGCCGCCTTCAAGCCGTCGCCCGCAAACAGGGGGGAGAAACCCGTTTTCGATTTCGCCCGGCCGAGCGTGACGTGATGACCCGACGCCTCGCTCCCGACGGCGAAAGGAATCCTTCCGGGCGCGAGGACGGACCCGTCCGATCTGGCCCCGACCTTCTCGATCAACGCGCCCAGCCGGCGGGCGTCCCCCTCCCCTTCCTCCAGGAACCGCATTTCGTTTTCCTCCGCCCCGGCGGCCAGGGCGCGCGCGCACGACAACCCGGCCCGCCAAAGGAGCCACTTGTCCCCCACCGCCGACAGGACCGGCTCAAAACCGAGGCGTGCGGCCTTCGTCCCGGCCGCGAGATCGCTATCCACGGTGTTGACATAGATCGCCCCCTGATAGACACCGGGGTTCCTCTCCGCGAGGAACCGGGCCAAGTGCAGGCCGACCCGGTCTCCGTCCAGGATCGCCAGCCCTTTGCGGAAGGGGTCGTAGACGAGAAGGATGCAGCGGTCTCCGTCCCCGTCGAAAACAGCGGCCGCGGCCCACAGTCGGCCGGCGGCCAAGTCCGCCTGTCGGCCGAGGGCCATCTCCAGGAGGGCCGCCACACCCGCGTGGCCGGAGAGGTCTTTCCCCGATTCGTCCCCGCACCGCTCGTCCACCCAATCGACCTGCTCCAGCTCGACCACACCGCCGCCCCGGTTCACCGGGGATCCGGCCCCATTCACCTCGACGACCCGGCGTACGCCGAGTCGATCGAACACGTCGCGGGCCATCCCGGCCAGGCTTCCCCCCGCGGCGTCCACCACCAGGAGGAGATCGGAGTAAGGATTCTCAGACGGTTTGCTTGCCTCCGGGCCGCCCGCGGGAACCCAGGCGTTGTAGGGGTCGCACGAATTCTCCACAAACGCCCGCCGCGCCTCGGCCTCCCAGGGAAGGACCTCTCCGGCCCCCTCCCCTTCTCCTTCCCCTTCGGGCCCCCCGGGGTCTTCCGCCTGGCGTCCGGCCCGCTCGTACACCCGGCGGGTCAGCCGCTCCTCATCGACGGGGTAGAGCTTCGTCGCCAACGGGCCGACGAAGGCCTTGACACCGTTCTGGCCTTCGGGGTTGTGCGAGGCGGTCGCCATGATCCCCGCCTTCGCGCCTCTTTGAATCATGGCCAGGGGGACGGCGGGCGTGGGGACGGTTCCGAGGACGACGGCCTTCCGGCCGGCGCGGCGGACACCCCGCATGACCGCTCCCGTGAAAACGCCCTCGCGATCCCTCGGGTCCCACCCGACGACGACCTCCTCCCCGGCGGACGCCTCCTCCTCGGCAAAGGCCGCGGCGTACAGCCCCGCGAAGGCGGGCGTGAGGCGGCCGGTTCGCAAGAAGGCCCCGACCGGGTCGGTCCGGCTTTCCTCGTCATCCGGGACAACGACGCCCCGGACACCGTCCGTTCCCTGTAGCCGCCGCGGTCCGGCGGTCATGAGCGGTGCACTCCCATCATCCATTTCACCCGGGGGATGGACTCATCTAGAGCGACGCGCGGAGACGGCGGGCCCGCCAACCCGCCCGATTGCATCCCCCGCGCCTCGCGTCCGCGCTTCCCGCGGGACGTCCGGCTCAATTCGGGGGGGGCGACCCGCCGGCCGGCCGGATCTTTCCGCCTGCAATCGTCAGGATCGGCAGCCGCCGTTCGGCCGCGCCCGTAGGCCCGATGGAGAATTTTCCGGTGACGCCGTCGAAATCCTTCGTCGCCACCAGGGCCGCGCGCAAGGCCGCCCGGTCGCCGCCCGCCGACGGGCGGGTCCGTCCCGCCGACCGGAGGCCCGAGAGGAGAAACCGCATGGCGTCGTAGGTGTACGCGGAGGTCTCGGTCGGGGGCTTGGCAAACGCCCGTTGAAAGTCGCGGGCGAATCGCGCCCCTCGGGCGGTGGGCCGAAGCTGCGTATACCCACCTACGAAATAGGCCCCTTCCACGTCCCGCTTCGCCAGGGCGACGATCTCCGAAGAGTTCCACCCCGCCCCGCCCAGGAGGTGGATTCTGCGAATGTTATAAAAGGCGAGACTGGGGACGATGAGGGCGACCTGGGCCGCGCGGTCCGGGATGAACAGTCCCTGAAAAGGAATCCCGGGAATTCGGACCGGTTTCAATCCCCGTGCCTTTCGCACCTTCTTGATCCGCTCCACCTCTTCGTCGTCCATTCCACCCAGGGCGCGGATTTGCCGGCCGAAATCGGTGGCGTCGGGCGGATAAGAAGCCTCCCGGACAATGCGCCCCCCCAGCGCGGCGACGCGCCGGTGAAAGACCTCCCGCATCTCGATGCCTGACGGGTTCGACGGGTACAGGATCGCCAAATTGCGCAGCCCCAGCTTCCCGGCGGCCTGCGCCGCGACGGCTTCCGCCTGGAGGGCGTAACCGACCCCTGTCCGGAAGACGTAGGGATCAACCGACCGGGCTCCGCCCGAAGGGGCGGCGGGAAGGACGAGAGGAATCCCGATCTCCTGGGCGGCCTTCGCACCCGCCTCCACCTTCGGACCGGTGTACGGGCCCAGGATCGCCGTGGTCGCTGGATTGAGCGCAAGCTTTTTGACCTCCACGCCCGCGTCGGCGGCTCCGCCGGCGTCCCGCACTTGAAGCTTCACCCGGTCCGCGAAGGAACCGGCGTGCTGGAGCGCCAACTGAACACCCCGCAACGCCTCCCGGCCGATACCGGCGTTCTCTCCCGATAAGGATAGCAGGATGCCGACGATCAGGACGGTCCCCCGGCCGGCAGGTTTCGATCCGGCCGCTTCCCGGGACGCGGAATCATCGGCTCCAGACACCTCGGATCGCCGGCTCGGCGGCGCGGGGGCCTCGGCCGGGATGACGGGGACGGACGCCTGCACGAGGGTCCGGCCGGCCGAACCGCCCAGGGATTTCATCATCCGCCTAGCGCGCCCGGCGAGCAGGTGTCCCTTAGCGTCGATCAGAAAACTTCTCAAAAGAGACCGTGCGGACTCAGGCCGGCCGGCCGCCGCCAGAAGCTCCGCCCGGCGGACCGCCAGGAAACCGTCCGGAAATCCCCGGTCAAGCCTTCTTGACAGAAGCCCCAGGTCCGAGAGATCGAGGTCCTGGAAAATGATCTCAACGGTCCGCTGCTTAAGCCCGCGCCTCTCATCGGACGATCTAAGGAGCGGGATGAGGGCGACGAGGTGTCCCACGGCTTCCGCGGACCGCTTCCGCTCAAACGCCAGGTGGACGAGCGGGCGGAGCGTGGATAGGCGGTCCGCGTCTGTCTCGGCAAGGAGCAGGGCCGTCCGGTAGTAGCGATTGGCGCTCTCGAGAAGGCCGAGAGATCGCTGGATGGTTCCGGTCCATTGGTTGGCGCGCAGTCGGAGCAGGTCCGGGTTGTCCAGACCCAGGTAGGGGGAGAACCACCCGAGGGCCGCCGTAAAATCAGCCCGATCGAAAGCGCTCCGCCCCAGGAACATGGAGGCGTTCGGCGCAAGGGGGCTGCTGGGGTGTCGAAGCAAGAAAGTACGCAGCAACCGTTCCCCGTTGGTCCGGTCTCCAGCCGCCAGCGCGCGTCGGCCCTTCTCAAAGAGCGCCTCCTCCCGCGGAGGGACTTGTCCAGCGGGCGGAGCGGGTTGGGGGCTCGGGGCGCAGGACAGGAGGGCCGTCAGAAGGAGGCCCCAAATCAGCATGTGGAGGGCGTTTTGCAAAGGCCTTCGCTTGGCGCTCAATTCCGGGGACTCCGGCGGAATGATCGAAACAGGGAAGATCGGGCGCAAAGCACCCCAAAAAAATAATAGGAACTCAGCCCTCAGCCTGTCAAATCGGCGAGGTCCAATGCGGGGGTCGATCCGGCGACCGGCGTCGAGATGAGACGTGCGCCCCGGAGGCCGCCGGCTTCGCGACTCGGCGGCTCCGGGGAGGTTGTCAAACGGCGGCGCACCATATAATAGAGAAGGGATTGAATCTCTCGGGCGAGGCGGGCGGCGGCCATTGAGCGGTGGAACGGATTCAACCTTGAGAGAGAATGTTCGGATCGGAGAGGAGCTTTTTCGGCCCATCCAACCCCGCCGGGAACGCGGACCGTGGCTGCACGTCCTTCTCTTCCTGACAACCGTCGTAACGACCGTAGGCGTCGGGGGATCGGGGATCGGCGGGATCCCTTTCTCCGAACCCTTTGATCTCGGAAACGGCATCGCCTTTTCGGGAACTCTGCTCTTGATCCTGGGGACCCACGAGCTGGGTCACTACTTCGCGGCCCGGCGCTGGTTCATGCGGGTGTCGCTACCCTATTTCATCCCAGTTCCGTTCGCCCTGGGGACGATGGGGGCGTTTATCCGCCTTCGGTCGCCCATCCCCAACCGGCGGGTGCTCTTGGATGTCGGCGCGTTCGGGCCCCTGGCGGGTTTTGCGGTGGCCGTTCCTGCTGTGATCGTCGGGATCTACAACTCCAGGGTTCTGCCCCCGATGGACCTTCAAGGCGGGATCGCCTTGGGGGAGCCGCTTGTGTTCTCGTTTTTGGCGAAACTGATCCTGGGTGTTTCCAGCTCGGATTACACCATCCTCCTCCACCCCATCGCGCTGGCTGGGTGGCTGGGGCTGTTTGTGACCGCCCTGAACCTGCTGCCTATGGGCCAGCTCGACGGCGGCCACATTCTCTACGCTCTTCTTGGGCGAAGACAGCATGTCATCACGTTGGCGACGGTCGCGGTTCTGGTCCTGCTGGCCTCTTTCTGGCTGGGGTGGCTGGTCTGGGTCGTGATCCCGTTCATCCTCGGCTTTCGTCACCCACCGTCTCTGGACGACGATTTGCCGCTCGACCCCCGCCGGAAGGTCCTCGGGTGGATCTGCATGGGCGTCTTTGCCGTCAGTTTCACTCCGGTGCCGTTCCAGTTCTGAATGGCAGCCCACCCGGTCCGGACGTTGAATGTATTGAAAACGCTTGACTGGTGGATTCCGGTCTGATTCCATGAGAGGGGAAGCGGCCGGAGGGCGCGGCGCGGGCGTGAAACGCCGGCCAGCCTGAGCACCGAGTCGGGACAGAGGATTTTCATGGCCAATAAAAAAGGGCGGCTGCTTGGCCTGGACATCGGCGATCATGCCATTAAGCTCATTCAGCTTCGGTGGGAGAAGGATGGTTTCTCCCTGGAAAGGCTCGGCAGAGGCTCGCTGGATGAAGGCGTGATGCGGGCCGGAGAGATCGGGAACGAAGACGCGCTGATCGAAGCCATTCAGAAGTTGATGGCACAGGAGGACGTCAAAGAGACCCGGGTGGCCGTTTCCCTTTCGGGCGGCAGCGTCGCGCTGGGAACCGTCTGGGTGCCTGAAACGGCCAAAGAGGAAATGGAGTCCCTCATCGCGTGGGAGGGGGAGCAGTACCTTCCCTCCCCCATCGAGGACCTGATCCTGGACTATGTGATCCAGGGCGAGACCGAGGAGGAGGGGAAACAATGGCTTCAGGTTCTCCTGGCCGGCGCCCGAAAGCCGTTTGTCGAACAACACCGTGACGTGATCCGCCGGGCGGGTCTCGAGCCTATCGTCATGGATTGCACGCCCTTGGCCCTGGAAAACGGGTTCGAGGCCAGCGGATCGACGAACGGAGACGACAGCTTCCTGCTGCTGGATATCGGTTCACAACTGACGTACGCCCACACCGTGAGCGGGGGTCTTTCCCTGCTGACCCAGCACTTTCTCCTGGGCGGGGACGATTACACCCGCACGGTCCAGGAAGGTCTGGACGTGGATTTCGAGCGGGCCGAAGCGATCAAATGCGGCGGGGACCCGGACCATTCCGTGGAGTCCTTAAGCGACTATCTCGATCCCGTGACCGACCGGATCGCCTCGGATCTCAAGCGCTTCCTTTCCCTCTATGAGGCCGAGTGGGGCAACCTCCCGATTCAGGCCATCATTCTGAGCGGCGGCGGCGGGCGTCTCCAGGGCCTGGAAAGCCGGCTGGCCCAAATCTTGGAGCTCCCCGTCGAGATCGCCAATCCCTTCGCCCAGGTCAGTTTCAGCGACCAGGAGTTCGACCCTGACTTCGTGGCCTCTATGGCCCCCATCTCGGCGATCGCGATGGGGCTGGCCGTCCGGTCCACCGAGGGTTGATTCCGCAACTGCGGCTTCCGCTTTGACGCAGGTCGATGCCATGCGCACCATTTCCCTACGTTTGGGCAAGCGCCGCCATCCGGTCCTCATCGGTCCGAATCTGTTGGACCGCGTCGGCCGTCTCATGGCCGTGCGGGAGATCACCGGCCGGGCGATGGTGATCACGAACCCGGCGGTGGGCGGTCTGTACGCCGGGCGGCTTCGCAAGAGCCTGGACGGGGCGGGCATCCGGAATGAATGGTTTGAGATCCCGGACGGAGAATCCTACAAGAACCTGGCTTGGTGCGCGAAGGCGCACCGGGCCATGGCCCGCGCCGGCCTCGACCGGGGCGGGACGGTCGTGGCCCTCGGCGGGGGCGTCGTCGGGGACGTGGGCGGCTTTCTGGCGGCGACGTACATGCGGGGGGTGGCGGCGGTGCAGGTCCCGACCAGCCTCATCGCCCAGGTGGACAGCAGCATCGGCGGCAAGACGGGCGTCAATCTGCCCGAAGGCAAGAACCTAGTCGGCGCGTTCCACCAGCCGGACCTTGTGGTCGTGGACCCGCTGACCCTGAAGACGCTCCCCGAGCGGGAATGGGTCTCGGGCATGGCCGAGGTCGTCAAGTACGGCGTCATCGCCGACGAGTCCTTCTTCGCGTTCGTCGAAGGCGCGCTGGATAAATTGCGCGGCCTCCGGCCGAAGGCGCTCGAGACGGCCATCGAAACCTCCTGCCGAATCAAGGGGGCGATTGTAGAGACGGACGAGCGGGAATCGGGCCCCCGGGCCATCCTCAATTTCGGGCACACACTCGGCCACGCTCTGGAGACCCTGACCCGCTACCGCCGCTATACGCACGGCGAAGCCATCGGCATCGGGATGGCCTGGGCGGGACGGCTCTCGGCGGGCCTAGGCCTGTGCGGCCGGGAGGATTCACGGCGGCTGACGAAGCTGCTCGGAAGGATCGGTCTGCCCGTGGAGGCTCCCCGGTTGAACCGGCGGAGGTTCATGGAGGTGGTAGGACGGGACAAGAAGGTCCGGGCCGGATGGCCGCGGTTCGTTCTGATGCGGGCCCTGGGCAGGGTGGGCATCTATAAGGATATCCCCGAGTCGGCCCTTTGGGAGTCGCTTCGGGACGGGAGCGGCCGCCAGGCGCGGGGTTGACGGGAAAAGCCCCCCTTTCTAGACTCTTGGCGGGGGGGCCTCGCCGCGAGGGCGGAACCGCCTCGACGAACAAAGGAAAACCGTGGCAAAAATCCTTGTCATTCATGGGCCGAATTTGAATCTGCTGGGCAAACGCGAGCCGGAGACGTACGGCCGGGAGACCCTGGAAGAGATCAACGCGCGTCTCCAGGCCCTGGCCGCCGCCGAAGGGGTCACGCTCGAGGCCTTTCAGAGCAACCATGAGGGGGAGCTCATCGACCGCATTCACGCGGCCCGCGGGGAAGCGGATTTCATCGTGATCAATCCCGGCGGTTACACCCATGTGAGCGTGGCCCTGCGCGACGCCCTGAGCGCCGTTGCGATTCCCGTGATCGAGGTTCACCTTTCCAACATCCATGCCCGTGAGGAATTCCGCCGCACTTCACTGGTGGCACCCGTGGCCGCGGGACAGATTGTCGGATTCGGCCCCTTGAGTTACGAGCTGGCGGTCCGGGCCGCGTTGAGCCGGATGGCCGCGGACGGGGGGACAGCCTAAAGCTCGCTCCCGTTGGCGGTCCCCGTAAGGCTGGAGCCGTGTTCCGAATCGACATCGAACAAATTCCGGGAAAGTCATCCTGTCGTGAACCACGAAAAACGGGTGGAGGCCCTGCGGAAGACCCTCGAGGCCGAGGAAGGGTTTCTCGTCACGTCTCGGGAGAACGTGCGCTACCTCTCGGGTTTCACGGGCACGGCCGGAACCGTGTTCATTTCGGCGGACCGCGCGGTCTTCCTAACGGATTTCCGTTATCTTTCCCAGTCGGAGGAAGAGGTCTCCGGCATGGAGCGGAAGGTCTACGCGAAGCGCCTGGAAGCCCTCGCCGAGACGGCGGCCGACAGCGGATTATCCCGGCTGAAGTTCGAGGCGGATAGCGTCTATTACGGGGCCTATGAGGAGATCCGCGACGCCCTGAAGGGGATCGAGCTGACACCGGCGAAAGAGGTCGTCGAAGGTCTGCGCCGCGTCAAAGACGACGACGAGCTGGCGGCCATGCGCCGGGCGGTGGAGGTCGCGGCGCGGGCCTGGGAGGAAACGACGGCCGCCCCCATGGCGGGGGTCCGGGAGATGGACATTTCCGTCAATCTCGAGTTCCGCCTGAAACGCGCCGGCTCGGAGAAAGCACCTTTCGATTTCATCGTCGCGTCGGGACCGAGGGGGGCCCTCCCGCACGGCGTCGCCTCGGAGCGGCGCGTCCAAACCGGGGAGTTCGTGACGTTCGACTTCGGCGCCTGCGCCCACGGTTATTTTTCCGACCTGACGCGGACCGTGGCGGTCGGGTCGGTGTCGGAGGAGCTGCGGAGGATGTATGACCTGGTTCTCGAGGCCAACCGGGCGGGCATCGCGGCCGTCCGGCCGGGCGCTCGCGCCGGGGAGGTGGACGCGGCGGCGAGGGGCGTGATCGAGCGGGCCGGTTACGGGGAGCGCTTTGGCCACGGAACGGGCCACGGCCTGGGACTCGAGATCCACGAGAACCTCCGCATCGCCCGGGGGCAGGACCGGGAGCTGGTCCGCGACATGGTGTTCACCGTCGAGCCGGGGATCTACGTGCCCGAGGTGGGGGGCGTCCGAATCGAGGACATGGTGCGGGTGACCGAGGACGGGGCCGAGGTCCTGACGTCGGACATTTCAAAAGATCTCATTGTGATGGAATAGACCCGCCGGGGAGAGCCAGGAGAAGCCGTGGGAACCGCGTCGACAACCGAGTTTCGAAGCAACTTCAAGATAGAAATGGAGGGCGAGCCCTTCATCATCATCGATTGCCAGCACGTCAAGCCCGGCAAAGGGGCGGCGTTCGTCAAGACCCGGATCAAGAGTCTCCAGACGGGTCTGGTGCAGGACAAGACCTTTCGCTCCGGGGACAAGGTCGATACGCCCGACCTGGAAGAACGGGCTATGCAGTATCTTTACCCGGACGGAGACCGGTACTGCTTCATGGACACCAAGACCTACGAGCAGGAATTCCTCACCCGGGATCAGCTGGGGGACGCCGCCAAGTGGCTCCAGGAAAACCTGGAGGTCGCGATCCTGTTCCACAACGGTCTGCCCATCGGTGTGGATGTGCCCAACTTCGTCACGCTGAAGATCACCCAGACGGACCCGGGCGTCCGGGGCGACACGGCGGTGGGCGGGACAAAGCCCGCCACGCTCGAAACCGGGACGGTGGTGATGGTCCCGCTTTTCATCGAAGAAGGGGAATCCCTCCGGATCGACACCCGGACGGGGGAATACGTCGAGCGGGCCAAATGAGGAGGGCCTCCTCAATCAAACCCAGGGGGGGACGTTCGATCTGCCGCCGGTCCCTGCCGTTCCTCAAACACCCGATAACCCATCAGGATTCGGCCTCTCTCCTTTCTGATTCATCCGCGTCTTTGCGGATGGCCTTGCGGTCTCTCCACGGGCCGGGAAATCCTTCACGCTGAGGGAAAACCCATGGGATTGTTCTTCGATTTGATCGACACAATCAACGCCTTTGTCTGGGGACCCTGGATGATGGTCCTGGTGCTCGGGACCGGTCTGTGGCTCAGCATCGGCACCGGTTTCATCCAGTTGCGCAAATTCGGCCACGCCGTCCGGCTGACGCTCCAGAGCGTGGTCCACAAGGATCGGGACGAACTCGGTCCGGGAGAGATCACCCCCTTCCAGGCCCTCATGACCGCCCTGTCGGCAACCGTGGGCAACGGCAACATCGCCGGCGTGGCGACAGCCATTGCCCTGGGCGGGGTCGGAGCGCCCGTGTGGATGTGGATCACGGGTCTGGTGGGGATGGCGACCAAGTACGCCGAGGCCTACCTGGGGGTGAAATACCGCCAAACGCTTCCGGACGGATCCCTGGCGGGCGGGCCGATGTACTTTCTGGAACACGGCCTGGGGGTAAAGTGGCTGGCCTGGCTGTTCGCCCTGTTCGGCGCGATCACGGCCCTGGTGATCGGCAACATGGTCCAGGCCAACTCGGCGGCCCTGGTCTTCCAGACCCAGCTCAGCATCCCCCTGTGGCTCTCCGGCGTCGTCCTGGCCGTCCTCACGTACTTGGTGATCATCGGCGGGGTGAAGCGGATCAGCCACGTGGCCGCGGTTCTGGTTCCGATCATGTGCGTCATCTACCTGCTGGGCGGATTGGTCCTCATCCTGATTCGCATCGCCGACCTCCCGGCCGCCTTCGCCCTGATCTTCAAAAGCGCCTTCTCGGGCCAGGCGGCGGCGGGCGGGTTCGCCGGGGCCGCGATGGCGCAGGCCATGCGGTACGGCGTGGCCCGGGGGATCTTCTCCAATGAAGCGGGCCTGGGAACAGCCTCCATCGCCCACGGGGCGGCCATGACCCGCGACCCGGCGCGCCAGGGCGCCATCGCCATGCTGGGCGTCTTCATCGACACCTTTCTGGTGAACACCGTCACCACGCTCTCCATCGTCTTGACCGGCGTGTGGGCGACCGGTCTGACAAGCACCGCCCTCACGGCCGAGGGCTTCAGCGCGGTCATGGGAAGCGCAGGCGGGTGGATCGTGGCCTTCGGGTCCATCACCTTCGCCTACAGCACGCTCCTGGCCTGGTCCTATTATGGTCTCCAGTGCATCGAGTATATCTTTGGCGTTCGCGCCTCCCTGCCCTATCGTTGGGTGTGGTGTCTCATGATCATCGCCGGGGCCCTGTTCTCCAGTGACGTGGCCGGAATCAAGTTCATCTGGGACCTGGCGGATACGATGAACGGCGCCATGGCGATCCCGAACCTCGTGGGGCTTCTCGGCCTGAGCCTTCTCGTTTTCCGGGGAACCCGGGCGTATTTCGGGCGCGAGGGTTCAAGCCGGCCCTGATCGGCAAATTCGGGAAACGCGCGCTCTGATCCGCTCGGGCGGTTTCGGAGAAGACCGCCGATCCGACGCATCCCCAAGCCCTTCATCCGGCGTCACCCGCCGACCGATGCGTGGGGATCCTCCCGTATCACCCACGAGCTCGCATTCGTTGGAGGCGTCGAACCAGGCGAGATCAAGCGATTTTTCCGTCGTGGTTTGCGCAACCCCGAGCGGGCATGGTAAAGAAGGTGCCCGCGATGGAAGCCTCGGCGGGACCACTTGGCGCGTGGCCCCTCGCCGGGGGGCCGTTTCGCAATCCACATGGCATGCGGGTTTGATTTCCTCCGGAGGGGCGGGAAAGCGCCATGTCGAAGATTGAGCGGGTCATCATCATCGGGGGCGGCATCATCGGGACGACGCTGGCGTGCTTTCTGTCCCGCGACGGCCGGAAGGTGACCCTGGTGGAGCGGGACGCCCTCGCCCGGGCGACCACGGCCAAGAACACGGGCATCCTCGCGCTTTGCAGCCGCCCCGCCGATCACCGGGCCGCCATGGCGATTTACGGCCGAAAGGTCTACGAGGCCCTCAAGACGGAGCTCAAAGGCGCGTTCGTGATCGACCAGCGGGGGTCGATGGTCATCCTCCCCGCCGAGAGCACCGGGAGCATGGAATCCATCGAAGAGAATTGCCGGCGGCTCAAGGCCCTGGGCGCGGAGGCGGAGATCCTGGACGTCCCGGAGGTGAAGCGGCGGGCGCCGGGGCTGGGGGTGGACATCCGGGCGGCGTTCCTCGATCCGTCGGCGGCGATTGTGGACGCCGTGGAGATCTCGCGGGCGCTGGCGGCGGACGCCGTCTCGCGCGGGGCGGAGATTCGCGAGTACGAGGCGGTCCGGTCCATCGTAACGCGGGGAGGCCGGGCTGTGGGGGTCCGGACGCACAAGGGAGCGCTCGAAGCCGACGCCGTCGTCGTAGCGGCCGGGGTGTGGTCGCCCTTCCTGACCGAGGCCCTGGGGGCCGGGACTCACGTCGTCCCCCGCCGGGGACAGCTCCTCTACACGGAGAAGACGGATGTCGTTTCACGCCACCTCATCCAGAACGCCAGCTACGTCCTGGACAAAACAGCCGGCGAGCGGGCGGACGAGGAGGCCATGCCGCGATTTCGGTTCAGCTTCACGCTGGATCAGCACGCCTCGGGGCACTGCGTCCTGGGGACGACCCGCGAGTTCGCCGGGTATGATGAGCGGCTGACGGTGGAGGGCCGGGAGGCCATGCTTGGGGCCCTGCGCACATGGTTCCCGGATCTCGGAAAGCTTCGCATCGTCCGGGAGGCGGCCGGCCTCCGCCCTTGGACGACCGACCACCACCCCCTCGTCGGTCCATCCTCAAAAATCGAGGGGCTTTGGTACGCCACGGGCCATGAGGGCGACGGGATCAACCTCGCGCCCGTCACCGCCCATTGGATCGCCGCCCTGATGGCCGGACGGTCGCTGGAGGTCCCGAACGCGGACCTTTCCCTCCTCCTGCCCGGCCGGCTGGGATTATGAGATGCGGAATTCCCGGGCCGCCGCCCGTCACACACCCGTGAAGAACAGGAGAGGAGAGAAATCGCCATGTCGAACGTAAACCGGGTCGTCATCATCGGGGGCGGCATCATCGGGACAACGCTGGCGTGCTTTCTGTCCCGCGACGGCCGGAAGGTGACCCTGGTGGAGCGGGACGCCCTTGCCCAGGGAACAACGGCCAAGAACACGGGCGTCCTCGCGCTTTGTAGCCGTCCCGCCGATCACCGCGCGGCCATGGCCTGGTACGGCCGGAACGTCTACGAGAGCCTGAAAACGGAGCTGAACGATGCGTTCGCCATCGATCAGCGGGGGTCGATGGTCATCCTCCCGCCGGGAAGTGCCGCGTCGCTGGAGTTTCTCGAAGAGACGGTTCGGGGAATCAAGGCCCTGGGCGCGGAGGCGGAGATCCTGGACGGCCCGGAGGTGAAGCAGCGGGCGCCGGGGTTGGGGGTGGACGTCCGGGCGGCGCTCTTCGATCCGTCCGGCGCGCTGGTCGACGCCGTGGAGATCTCGCGGGCCTTGGCGGCGGACGCCGTCTCGCGCGGGGCGGAAATTCGGGAGCACGAGCCGGTCCGGTCCATCGTGATGCGGGGAGGCCGCGCCGAGGGCGTCCGGACGGACAAGGGGGAGATCGCGGCCGACGCCGTCGTCGTGGCGGCCGGGGTGTGGTCGCCCTTTTTGGCCGAGGATCTGGGGGTGAAGATCCCCATCATCCCCCGCCGGGGGCAACTCCTTTACACCGAGAAGACGGACATCGTTTCACGCCACCTCATCCAGAACGCCAGCTACGTCCTGGACAAAACGGCCGGCGAGCGGGCGGACGAGGAGGCCATGCCGCGATTTCGGTTCAGCTTTACGCTGCACCAGCACGGTCCGGGGCACTGCGTCCTGGGCTCGACGCGGGAGTTCGCCGGATACGACGAGCGCCTGACCGACGAAGGCCGGCGGGTCATCCGGGAGGCCACGAAAGAATGGTTCCCCGAGGTCGGGAGCCTCCGCATCGATCGGGAGGTGGCTGGTCTCCGTCCCTGGATGCCCGACCATCATCCCCTCATCGGTCCGTCTTCGGATATCGAAGGGCTCTGGTACGCCACCGGACACGAGGGCGACGGCATCAACTACGCGCCCTTCACCGCCAAGTCGATCGCCGCCCAGATGACTGGGAAAACCGTAGAGATTCCGGGGGTGGACCCGGCGGTCCTGCTGCCCGGCCGGCTGGGTTTGTAAGAACGCGGGATCTCCGGGGGCCGCGGCAGGGCCGATGAGATCCTTCGTTCCGAGTGGATTCCGCGGACCACTGTGGAGTAAAATTTCGAAACATCTTCTTTCAGTTTTTTCCCGGCCTGGAAGCTCCAACCCATCCGGTGGGCGCGTTGGATCGAACATCGAAGTTGAATGAGCTCCTTGCTCTCGAAGAGAAAGCCGAGGGGGCGGGGGGAGAGATTCCGCTTCATCCGCCGGGTTGGGGACCCCTGGCCGCGGGCAGAATCCTCTCTGAGGCCGGTTCGACCGAAGCCCAAGGGGGGGGGGGAGGGGGAGAGGCGGCCGATCGGGTCGTCGGCAGGCTCGTCCAGCTTTACTGGAAAGGGAAGTTCGAGGGACAGCGGCGAAGGGCGCTGGCGGCCCTTTCGCAAATCGGAGGAGCGGCGGTCCCCAGATACTTCCTGCAAGCGGCCGAATCGCCCAACCCCCAGATTCGGGAATGCGCCGCCGCGGCGCTGGGGGCATTTTCCGGAACGAAGGTCCGGGACGGGCTCCGGTCGCTTCTGGATGATCCGGAGGCCTCCGTCCGCGCGGCGGCCTGTCTCGCGGTGGGAAAGCAGAAGGACCCTTCCTCTACCACCCCTTTGGTCAAGCGCCTTCAGGATGAGTCCGGCAAGGTGCGGCGGTTTGCGGCGGAGGCCCTGGGTCTGTTGGGGGACCCCGAGGCAACGCCGGCCCTCTTGGGAGCCCTGGAGGACTTGGGATTCGCAGTCCGCAAGCGGGCGGCGGAGACCCTGGGGAAAATCGGCGACCCCGCCGTTCTGGACAACCTCGCCGGTCGCCTCCGGACGGGAACCGTGGCGGAGAAGTGGAACGCAGCGGAGGCCCTGGCCGACTGGAACGCCCTGGGGGCCGTCCCTCCGCTGGCGGCTGCGCTCCGCGACGCCTCCGCCAAGGTGCGGAAGCGGGCCGCGTACGCCCTGGGAAACCTTCCCTTCCCCGGCGCGGCGGCGGCGCTGGGCGAATCGCTTCAGGACGAATCGGCCGAGGTCCGGGGCCGGGCGGCCTATGCCCTAGGCCTGATGGAATCGCCGGAGGCCGTGCGGTTTCTGATCCCGGCCCTGGCGGACGAAAATGAATCCGTCCGGAAAAAGGCCGCCGATTCCCTGGCGGCCCTCGCAGCGGGCGCCCCAGCGGGCGGCGAATGGGAAGCGGGCCGCCGGGCGCTACGCGCGCTCCTTCGCGGCCCCGATGACGACCTCCGGTTCCGGGCCGCCTTCGGCTTGGCGGCGGCGGGAGACGGCGGAAACCCCAACCCGATGGACGCCGTCCGGGAAGCAGCGGGGCGGCCGGAGGTCTTCTACCGGCGCAGGGCCCTAGCCGTTCTCGGCCGGGTGGACGGCGCCGGGGAGGAAAAGCTGGGATTCCTCTTGAAGGGATTGGAGGACACCGACCCCGCGGTTCGCCGGATCGCGGCCGAGGCACTCGGCGGCATCCAACCGGAGCCCGATGTCGAAGTGAAGTCGGAGGTGCTGATCGAGACCGCCTTGGCGGGAACCCTCGAGGATTCGGACGCCCGCGTGCGCGCGGCGGCGTTTGAGGGCTGGATTACGCGGAGGGAGAGAAAGGAGAAAGGCGAGACATGAAGGCGGTGATCATCAACGAATACGGCGGACGGGAGGTTTTGCAGTACACGGACATCGACACGCCGAAGCCCGGCCCGAAGGACGCCCTAGTCAAAGTGGGGGCGGCCGCGACGAACTGGTTCGATGTCATGGCCCGCAAGGGGGACTACAAGCCCTTCAAGACGTTCCCTCACGTCTTGGGCGGGGACATCGCCGGAGAGGTGGTCGAGGTCGGCTCAGAGGTGACCCACCTGAAGGCCGGCGACCGGGTGGTCCTGTTCGCCACGGTGGTGGAGGACAAGCAGGACGAGTTCTGGCTTGCCGGAGACACCAACCGGGCGGTCAAGCGGATGTATTACGGCGCCCACCTGTGGGGCGGGTACGCCCAGTACATGAACGCCTACGCCGAGAACTGGCTGCCCATCGGGGAGAAGACCTCCTTCGAGGACTCGGCCGCCTTCAGCATGACGTACCTGACGGCCTGGCACCAGGTCGTGACCCGGGGCGGGCTGCGGCCCGGGGAGGACGTGCTGGTGCACTCGGCCGGATCCGGGGTGTCGGTGGCGGCGATCCAGATCGCCAAGCTGACGGGCTGCCGGGTCATCACGACATCTTCCACCGAAGAGAAATGCAAGCGGGCCCTGGAGCTGGGCGCGGACGCCGCCGTCCATTACCGCGAGCAGGACGTGGTGAAGGAGGTCAAGGCCCTCACCAACAACCGGGGCGTGGACATGGTCGTCGACAATATCGGCGAGGACACCTGGGACGCGAGCGTCCGCTGCCTCGTCCGGGGCGGGCGGATCACGACGTGCGGCGGGACGAGCGGCTATAACGTCCCGATGAACATCGCGCACGTGTTTCACAAGGAGCTGAGCATCATCGGTTCGAACTACGGATTGATCAAAGAGGCCAAGACGCTGAACAAGCTCCTGGACCAGGGCATGTTTGAAGTGGCCCTCGACCGGGTGCTCCCGCTGAAGGACGCCGCCGAGGGTCACCGGGTTCTGGAGGATCGGGAGAACTTCGGCAAGGTGGTCCTGAAGCCGGAGTTTTAACCCGAGAGCGTAAATGGGGGGGGATGTCTTCTTCCGGTTGAGCCCGGCTCCCTTGCCGTGTCTGAAGAGGCTGTCGCAAGACGCCCGTCTTATTACTGGGAGCGATAAATACTTGACACCTTTGTCACCCTGAGCGATGGGCGAACAAGGTCCGGAAAGGCAGGCCAGAAGACGCAACGCAGCGAAGGGTCTCGCCGTGGCCCTTCCCGTAGCGTGATCCGACAGTCGGTACAACAACAATGCGAGATTCTTCGCGCGAGTCGGTTGACTCCCGCTCAGAATGACATGTCAACTATAAAGTGACCCCCTTAATATCCAGGACATCGGCTCTCCCGAAAAATGAAAGCCCGCCGGATGCGGGTTGAATTCGGGAGGGTGGAGAGACCGCTCGGAAATCCCCCCCCCTTCCGAAAGAGGCCCGGGACCGCCGCGTGAAAATTGCGGTTTCGGCCGAGTCATCATCAGAACGTTCCAGAGTCCGCGCCGCAAGGGGGCGCGCGGGATTGCGCGCCCTCCTTTGCCAGAGACGACCCCTGAAGGTTGCGGGCCTCCGGGTTCCAGGGGTATCATTTCATTTTTCTGATTCCGTCGAATGAGTGTCGCCTGCGCTCTCCTCAGAGGAGGGGGAGGGAGAGGGGACGGCGGATCACCTCCATCCCGGCGACCCGCCCTTGCAACCTGGAGATCGAGAAGGATGGAAAAGCGGACGCTCGGACAAACCGGATTGGAAATGACCGTCATCGGCTTTGGCGCGATGACCATCGGCGGAATCTTCGGACCCGTGGACGACGCCGAGAGCATCCAGACCCTCCACGCGGCCATCGACGCGGGGATCAATTTCATCGACACCTCCGACGCCTATGGCCAGGGGCGGAGTGAAGAGGTGATCGGCAAGTTCCTCAAGGAACGGTCCGACCGGGACGGGATCATCATCGGCTCCAAGGGCGGGAACAACATGGTGACGGGGGTCTACGACTTCTCGGCGGAATACATCCGCGGGTGCGTCGAGGGAAGCCTCAAGCGCCTCGGCGTGGACGCCCTAGACCTCTACCTCCTCCACAACCCCACGGTGGACAACCTCAACGCCGAGGACAGTTTCGACCTGCTCGATGAATTCAAGGCCCAGGGCAAGATCAAGCACTGGGGCGTTTCGTTGAACACCCTGCCCGAGTGCGAGCTCGCCGTTTCGTGCGGGCGGCCCGCAGTCATGCAGATGGAATACAACGTCCTCCAGCAGGGACCCGAGGCGGTCTTCGCCCAGGCGAAGGCGGCGGGGGTGGGCGTCATCTCGCGCGTACCCCTCAGGCGGGGCTTCCTTTCAGGACGCTTTGAGGAGGACCACGTCTTCGTCGAGGGAGACCGGCGCAGCCGGATCCTGAGCCAAGAGAACATGCGGAAGTTCCAGGCCGGCCTGGACAGAATCCAGGAGACGGCGGCCGAGGCGGCCCGGCCCCCAGCTGAGGTGGCGATTCGCTTCTGCGTTTCGAACCCGAACGTCACTACGGTCATCCCGGGGATCCGCACATCGGAGCAGGCCAGACAGAACGCCGCCGCCGGCACGCCCCTGTCCGCGGATCTGGTGGAAAAGCTTCGGGGGGTCTCCCTCGCATAGCGAGGGGGGGAAACGGGCCCTCCTTCGGCGAGCAAACCGGAAGGCGGCGGACGGAGAGGCGACTGTGCAGTTCGTCCCGGCTTGGTGGGCGCGCTGTCACGCCCGCGGCGGAGGCGGGACCGGCTCAGCGGTCTTCCGAGGGAGCCTTCTTCTTGGGTTTTTACGAAAATCACGTTTTTCCCCGATTGATGGATCTTGCCATGGGGAGCGGAAGCGCGAAGAAGCAGCGCGAGGAAGCCCTGGCGCCGGCCTACGGCGACGTCCTGGAGATCGGGTTCGGGACCGGACGGAACCTGCCTCATTACCCCCCCGCCGTCACGTCCTTGACGGCCATCGACCCGGCGGACCTGTTGCCCGGAAAGCGGGATCGGCGGATCGCCGAGGCACAGATGCCCGTCGTGCGGGTCGAACGCGGCGCGGAGACGCTGCCGTTTGAAAACGAACGGTTCGACTGCGTGGTGAGCACGTGGACGCTTTGTACGATTCCCGACGCCGTCGCCGCGGTTCGGGAGATTGCCCGGGCCTTGAAGGCGGGGGGGCCATTTCTCTTCCTCGAGCACGGCCGGAGCGACAATGCGAAGGTGGCGAGGCGGCAGGACCGCTTCAACCCCATTCAGCGGAAGCTCGGGTGCGGCTGCAACATGAACCGCCGCATCGACGCGATCATTCGGCGGGGGGGCATGAAGGTGGTGTCGCTCGCGCGCTATGTCATGGACGGCGCCCCGCGAGTCATGGGCGAGATGTACCGGGGGATCGCGAAGCCCGCCAGGACGCCCCGCGTCGTCAACGGACCTTTTTCAAGGAGAAGCGCTTGATGAACCGCAACGCCGCGTCGGGAATGCTCCTCTCGCAGATGGAATGCCCCGCCTCGATGGAGGCTGAGTTTCACGACTGGTACGACCACGAGCACATCCCCGAGCGCATGACCGTCTCCGGATTTCAGAGCACAATGCGCTATGAGGTCGAGGGTGACGGGCCGCGATACCTCGCCCGTTACAACCTGGAAGACCTGTCCGCCCTTGAGCATCCCGACTACGTGAAGGTGAAGGCGAACCCGTCGAAGAGGACGGAGAAAATTCTTTCGTCCGTCTCGCTGTTCACCCGCTACGTCGCCACGGTCTTCTCCGACCGGCGTCAGGACAGCGCGCCCGAGCGTCCCGAGGAGGCGCCCTACATCCTGATCGCCGCCTTCGCCGTCCCCCGGGAAGAGGAAAAGGACTTCGATGCCTGGTACGAGGAGGAGCACACCGACCTGCTCATGAAGGCCGAGGGTTGGTGGCGGTGCGTCCGGCTGAAGGTGGACTCCGGGGAGCCCGAGCCCTGGACCGACATCGCCGTCCACGAGGCCGCCGGCCTCGCCACCCTCGAGTCCCCCGAGCGGATGGAATCCCGAAAGACGCCGTGGGCCCGGCGCATGCAAAGCCGGCCCTGGTTCCAGGCGGGCAAGATGATCGTATACCGGAAGTTCGCCGATTTCAATTCCCGGGAGGGATGAATCATGGACGCCCGCGGGGAGCGCTTTTTGGGCACTTGCGTGCCGGCCAAATTGCGGATGAAGGTGCTTGCGCTTGATACAACCTCTGTGGCGCACGCTATCGCAAAATACTGGCGCCTTGGCCGGATGCTGCGGCTGCCGCAGGCAGACGGGCATCCGGCCAAAGAAACGAGCCACTGGAAGGCAACAGACTATCGACCCAGCCAAACCGACCTCCAACCCAAGCAGGCCACAAGCCACAGGCTTGGCCGCCGAAAGTTTTTCGGGGAGTTCCAGGGGGACAGTTTTTCAAAAATGTCCCCCTGGCGTTTTTATCCCCTTTCGCGGTGGGGGGAATGGCGTCCCGCCGGAATCAGGGAGGATTCAGGATGGAAACCCTTGCGATAACGAACATCGGCGCGATGATTTCCGGCTCACTCGAAACCGGTCTGATCGACGCGGACACCCTGCTCGTGGAAGACGGCCGGATCGCCGAAATCGGCAACGGCCTGGACACCTCCGTGGCCGACCGGGTTCTGGATTGTGTGGGGACCACCGTCGCCCCGGGTCTGATTGACGGCCACCTTCACGTCGTCATCGGCGATTACACCCCCCGCCAGAAGACGGTGGATTTCCTGGAGAGCTGGGTTCACGGCGGCGTCACCAGCGGCGTCTCGCCCAGCGAGGTCCACGCGCCCGGTCGCCCGAGCGACCCGGTGGGGGTCAAGGCCCTGGCTATCGCCGCCCAGCGGTGTTTCAGCAACTTCCGGCCGGGCGGGCTCAAGATGCACGCGGGGTCGGTGATCATCGAGCCCGGGTTGAGAGAGAAGGATTTCGAGGAGCTGGCCGCGGCGGGCGTGTGGCTCGCCAAGGTGGGGTTTGGAAGCTTCGAGCGCCAGGTGGATTCCGCGCCCATCGTCCGGGCCGCCCAGCGCCACGGGTTGAAGGTCCTGTGCCATACGGGCGGCGCGTCCATCCCCGGAAGCTCCGCCGTCATGGCCGAGGACCTGATCGAGATCCAACCCGACATGGCGGCCCACATCAACGGCGGCACGACGGCGCTGCCGGACGAGGGCCTGGAGCGGATCATCGTGGAGACCGAGATCGCTCTTCAGATTTGCCAATGCGGAAACCTGCGGGCCGCGCTCCTGACCGTCGAGCGGTGTGTGGCGCTGGGCCGGCTGGGCCGGATCAACATCGCCAGCGACTCCCCCTCCGGGACCGGCATCCTCCCCATGGGGGTGATCAAGTCGATCGTAGAGCTCTCCTCGATGGCCCCCCTGAAACCGGAAGACGCCTGGGCGCTGGGCAGCGGCACGCCGGCGGACCACTGGGGTCTCGGCGATCAGGGCAAGATCGAGGTGGGCCGGGCGGCCGACCTCGTCATCATGGACGCGCCCCTCGGCTCCGCCGCCCCGGACGCGGTGAGCGCCATCGCCATCGGCGACATCCCGGGGATCACCGGCGTTCTCATCGACGGCCGGGCCTGGGTGATGAAAAGCCGGAACACGCCGGCCTCGACGCGGTTCTGCAAATGGGTCCGCGTGAGCACGGCGGACTAGGCGACCGCTCCGGCGCGCCGGGACGCGCGAAAACCGGATTTCCCACCCACGCGAGACAACCCGTAGGGGCACCCCCATGCAGGCGCGGCTCAGCGCGCGATCAGGACGCCCTTCATACCGAAGGTCCGGTGTTTATCGCAGTAGAGGATGTACTTCCCGGCCTCGGGTAGACGGGAGGTCCCCAGACGCGTTTCCCCGGCGGGGAGATCCAGGGAAAGGATCACCTTGCCGTCCGGCGTCTCGACCGTGAGGTTGTGGGCCAGGGAGGAGCCATTTTTGACCTTGAGATGGAGGTTTTCCCCGGCCGAGGCGAGGATCCGGTTGGGGCGGAAGTGAAAGCTCCCGGCTTCGATGGAGATCGCCTCCTCACCGGCCCGGACCTTCCGGGCGCGATCCTCGACGGTCGACACTGGCGCGCACCCCACCGCCGCCAGCCCCAGAACAACCAGGACCATTCCGGGCAACCATCGCCCGGCCGGTAGACCGAACCGCTTTGCAGCATCTAGCGAATCCCGCAGCATGCCTGACCTCCTTTCGGGAATCTCCCCGGACGTTCGTATTCAAGCCCATGTCCGCGGGGATGACCCAGGACTGAAGAGGGGGAGGGGGAGGCGGTGAGCCTCCGCCTTTCCCGATCGATGGATGGGGCTAAGCGTCTCTCGTCTTTTCGGGCCGAAGGTTTTCCCACCCTGCGTGGACAGGGTGGGCGTAAGCTCGCCTCTTGTCCTTGTGAGAAGCGCGGGTCAACCCCCGCGTGAGTTCGAGATCAGGGCGATGCCAATGCAGACCACAACCGCGCTGATCGCCAGACGCCACGTGATCTGTTCCAGCTGCTGAAAGAAGATGCGCGAGATCAGGGAGGAAAACAGCGCCATCGTGTAAATCAAGGGAGTGGTGAAGCTGACGCTCGAGGCGCCCATGGCCGAGAAGTACGCGAAAAAGGCCGTCGAATAAAAGATGCCCGCGGCGAGAAAGGTCAGGAACGCGCGGCGGTCCAGGTTCCATCGGTTGTCCCGGGGGATCGCCGGCGTCATCGCGAACATGAAAAAGAGCGCCCCCAAGGCGGAGACGGCGTTCCCGAGGATCCGATCCGCATGCGCCAGCAGTCCCAGCCGCATGAACACGGGGCTCGTGCTGTAAACCAGGGCGGGGAGCAACCCTAGGAGCGCAGTCCGGAGATTGATGCGGATCCTCGAGCGGTCCATCACAACGTTCATGATCCCGCCGACGATGAGGACGGTGCCGACCAACAAAAGGATCGAGGGGCGCTCGCCCAGGAACGCCACGGCGATCAGGATGCTGAACAGCGGGGTGAACGCCACCAGGACAGACGCGCGCGACACCCCAATCCGCCGGACGCTGAAGTAAAACAGGAGCCGTCCGGGACCCGTCGAGCAAAGCCCCATCAGCAGAAACCACAACGCCGCCGTCCAGGAATGCTCCGGACCAAGCCCCCGGAGGTAGAGCGCGGCCGCGAAGGCCGCACAAACCACGGACGACGTGATAACGGCCGCGACGTAGGGTCTGGCGGTTCGGATCCCCAAACGGGTGAGGACGTCACCGGTCCCGAACAGGAATCCGGCGAACAGTCCCCACAGGAGAGCCGTGCTCAGCATGCGTCGCCTTCGAAGTCGAGCGGGAAGATCGATATCCAACCCGGACTGGATCGGACAAATGCCCGGCGGGCCTTCCGCCGGGAGACATTATGCCACCGTGGACGCACGTCGTGCAGACCGTCCTTCAACCGAGACCTCTCCTCGTGTGCCGGAGAGACCCAAAGGGGCGGGAAAAGGGGGCCGCCTTCGGCTCGGGACCTTATCCCCCCTTGGAGATGGAAATCAGGACGACGCCGATAAAGACTACCGCGCCCCCGACGGCGAGACGCCACGTGATTTGTTCGAGCCTTTGAAAGAGAAGGCGGGCGATCAGGATGGCGAACAGGGGCGAGGTGAAAGCGAGGGACGCCACAAAGCTGACGATTTCCGACCCGAGGGCCGCGTGGTAGGCGTAGAACGCGACATTGTAGCATACGCCCGCGCCGAGGAATTTCAGGAACCCGTGCCGATCCGCGCCCCAACGGTCCTCGCGGGGGACGGCTTTTTGCAACATCAGGAGCAAGGTCAGCGCCCCGACGGACGAGAGCAGGGTTCCCAGAGAGGGATCGGGCAGGGATTGCATCCCCAACCGGATGAAGAAGGGCGTCAGGCTGAGGAAGAGGGTGGGCAGCAGGCCGAGAAGGGCGGCCCGGGAGTCAATCAGAATGCCCCCGCGGTCGGTCACGACGCTGAGCAAGCCCCCGACGATGATCACCGCGCCGAGAACCACGCGCCATGACGGCCGCTCCCCCAAGAGGGCCACGGCCGTGAGCATGCTGATCAGCGGGGTGATGATCACCAGGACCGAGGCCCGGGAGACCCCGATTCGGCGAATGCTGTAGTAGAACAGGAGCCTGCCGGGCCCGATCGCCACCACCCCCGTCAACAGAAACCAGCCCATGGCCGGCCACAGGGCCCCCGCTTGCACCCCTTCGACCAACACGATGACCGCAAAGAAAATGAGGGTTGTCCCGGAGTTGATGATCGCCCCGGTGAAGGGGGTCCCGTTGCGCACCCCCAACCGGGTCAACAGGTCTCCGCACCCGAACGCGAACCCGCACAACAGCCCCCAAAACAGTCCCATCCCCACAATCAGGTTATCCTTGGTCAGGAGAGCGAATTAAACGGCATCTCTTTTGAAAACGGCCAGATCGAGGACCGGCGAGCTCTCCATTGAATGTGGCATTATGCCATGTTGACGAAAAAACGGCAGTGATTTCCCTGCGCGGGCTGCTGTATCATCGGTGATGACGTTACCGGGTGCGAATCGGTTTTACAGGAGGAAAACGGCCTTGGCCGACGGCGCGGCGAAATACTTCGAGGACTTCGAGACCGGCGAGCGATTCACAACGGGCGGCCGGACGGTAACGGAGTTCGACGTCATGACGTTCGTCACGCTCACGGGGTACATGGAGCCCCTTTTTATCGACGCGGAGTACATCCGGGAGAAGAGCGGGTTCGGCGAGCGGATCGCTCCGGGGCTTTTGACGACGGCCTTCGCCGACGCCCTGATCGCCCAGACGGGCGTCCTCCACGGGACGGGGATGGCGCTCCTCGGGATCGAGGGCTTAAAAATGAAGGCCCCCGTGAAGGTGGGCGACACGATCCGGGTGGAGGTGGAGATCACCGAGAAGCGCGAGACCTCAAAGCCCGACCGGGGGGTGGTGACCTCCAGACAGATCGTCCGGAACCAGCGAGGGGAGACGGTCGTGGAATACACCGTGAGCCGGTTCATCCGGCGGCGGGCTTAACCCGAATTTCTTACTAATTCCCTGAAAAACAATTCAACGGCTGGACGGATATATTGAAAACTGGCTCATCGTCCGAATGCCGAAGCCTTCGCAAGAAGGCGGGCATTCGGACAAATATCGAAGCTTTGCAAGGTCACAGGCAAACTATCCAGGCAATCCACCACCCACCCCCAGCAGGCCGAGCGTTGACTCGGCCGTCAAAAGTTTTCCGGGGGGCCCAAACCCCTGGGAGGGGTTCCCTATCCCTGGGAGGGGTCTGGGGGACCAGCTTTCAAAGCTTGTCCCGCGCGAAGGCGGGGGAAGGTCCCCCAGGGTTATGGGCCACCTTCAAAACGCCGCCCGCAGCACCTCCTCCACCTGGGCCGGGTCCGTGATGGGTTTCGGGTTGTTCTTGACGGCCCGGCTGTGCATGGCCTCCGCCGCCAGGGAGGGGATGTCCGATTCCGGCACGCCGACTTCGCTCAGGCGCCCCGTCAGGCCGCAGTCTTCCCGCAGTTTCAGGATGAAGTCGATCCCCTTTTCGCCCGCCTCCAGATCCTCGTCCCCCGCCTTCGCCGCCCCCATCACCCGGGCCATCTCGGCCTGCTGCGGGGCGGTGGCGTCCAGGTTGTACTGAAGGGCGTGGGGCAGGATGATCGTGTTAGAGACGCCGTGCCCCAGACCGTACCGGCCCCCCAGGACGTGACAGATCCCGTGGTGGATGCCGATCCCGGTGTGGTGGACGGTGAACCCCGCCAGGAAGCCCGCCTTGAGCATCCACGTCCGGGCCTCCAGGTCGTTTCCGTCCTTCACGCACCGGAGCAAGCTCCGGGCGATCAGCCCCGCCGCGTCCTTGGCGGCCGCCAGGCCCACCGGGTCGGCGACAGGCGAATAGAGGCCCTCGGCGCAGTGGGCGAGGGCGTTCATGGCGGATTCGGCCGTCACCTTTGGCGGCAGGCCGAGCGTGACCTCGGGGTCGTAGACGACACAGAGCGGGAGGATGCGCGGGTCGCGGCCGGGGCGTTTCTGCCCGCGCTCCTCGTCGCGCTGGCCGGCGATGATCGTCATCTCGGTCCCGGAATAGGTCGTCGGGACGCAAAGGTGGGGGAAGCGGCCGAACGTCTCGCCCTTGGCCTCGGCCTCGCGGATCCGCCACAGGCCCAGGGCCTTCCCCGTCCCCAGGGCGCTGCCCCCGCCGAAGCTGACGACGAAGTCGGCCTGAGCACCCTCGGCGGCCCGCAAGGCGGCGTCCACCGTCTCCACGATGACGTGCGTCCGTACTCCGGTGAAGGACCCGGCGAGCCGCCCGCCCAGGACGTCCCGGAGCCGTTTCCCCTCCGGGGAGTCCTTCGCCCGCTCCGTGCAGACGAGGAACACGCGCTTGCCGCCGAGGCGGTCCACGATCTCCGCCGTCCGGCTCAGGCTCCCGGGACCGAAGTAGACTTCCTGCTCCTGCGTGTGGAATTCAAAGGTTTCGTTGGGTGAGATAGCGTAAATCTCCTCTGCGCGGACTCGATAAAGCAACACTCAAACGCGGTCTAAGGGTCAACCGATCCGCGCTACACGGACGATTTGGTTGATGGACAAGACAGGGGTCTAGAGGTCTCAAAGGTCAAGCCCCAACCCACCCCGTCCCCTCATGACCGAAATCAAAGACTTCCGGGTGGAAGATCTCGGCGAAGATCTCCAGGGACTCGGCGAGCCTCGGGCCGGGGCGATTGAAGTACTGGTTGCCGTCGGTCAGGTAGACCCGCGCGTTACGGACGGCCTTGAGGTCGTCCCACCCGGCCTTTCCCGTCAGGGCGGCCATCTCCTGCCGGGTCTTCTCGATGTCGTAACCGCAGGGGAGAAGGACGATGACATCCGGGTCGGCGTCGCGCAGGGTTTCCCACTCCATCCAAGAGGAATGCTCGTTCTCTTTTCCGAAGAGGTTGGTCCCGCCCGCCATCTTCACCATCGTAGGCACCCAGTTCCCGGCCGCCATGAGGGGGTCTATCCACTCGATACAACCGACGGTGGGGGGGTCGGCGATTGTCTCGGACCGGGCAACGATCTCCTTCATTCGCGCCCGCAATCTCCCGATGAGGGCTTCGCCCCGGTCCTCGGCATCGAGCGCGCGGGCCACCTTGCGGATGTCCTCCCATACGTCCCCCAGGCCGTTGGGCTCGAGCGAGACAATCTGGGGAGCTTGGCCGCCCGTGAAGCCGCACACGGCCTCCTCCACGTCCTTCAAGCTGACGGCGCACACCTCGCACTGGGTCTGGGTGATGATGACGTCCGGCCGCGCGGCCTCCAGCTCCTCGGCGTGCACGCGGTAGACCGAGAGGGCCTCCTGCAAAATCGTCTTGACCCGCTCGTCGATCTCGTAGGAGGAACCCTCGGTGTTGAACTTCGGCTCGGTGAGGGCGGGCAGGGAGACGACGGACGCGGGGAAATCGCACTCGTGGGAGCGGCCCACCATCTGGCCCTCGAACCCGAGCGCGCAGACGATCTCGGTGCTGCTGGCAATCAATGAGACGATCCGTTTCATGCAAGCGCTCCTTCCAAGGTCAATATCGCGGGAGGAGGCGTTTTTTCAAAAGCATTTCCCGGGGGTAGCCGAGGGAAGCCTCCCTGGTTTGAATCCACCGCGTGAATCCTCTCTAAGAGAAACCTTGATATCGTCGTGAATCGGATTCTCTCCGAAGCTTCGGTCTTGTCACATTGGTTTGCTGGAGACGATGGGCTTTCCGATGATTTTGTAGGGAGGCCA